>JBJMVX010000025.1:0-22653 GCA_045810445.1 Massilia sp. | reverse complement strand
CGTGGATCAGGTGGCCCAGGTTCAGCTCACTGGCGGCATGACTGGATTTGAGCTGTACCCGACCTTGCGCATCGGTGTCGTCAAACAGCAATTGGTTGTAGCCTTGGGCCCCGAATTCCTTGCTGCGAAGTCCCCACTGTGCTGCCCCGTTGCGATGTCCTGCCGTGCCAGCGGAAGCGCCGTGCCATACCGGGCTGTTGCCACCGGCGATGTTGCCTTGTGCCGATGCCGCATGATCCTGTGCCGGGTTGAATCGCGATTCCTGCGACTCGCCGGCAGTTCTCCCGCCTGGCGTGGGCAAGTGTCCGCCTTCGCCCTGGCCGTTGTACATAGCTCCCATGATGATGGGACGGTCGATATTACCTTCGATGAACTTGACGAGTACTTCCATGCCGATTCGCGGCAGAAATTGGCTTCCCATGCCGCCGCCTGCGGAGCGTTGTGCCACGCGTACCCAGCAGCCGGCGTCGTTTTCTTGCCAGTGAAACCGTACGCGGACGCGGCCGAGCCTGTCGCAATAGACTTCATCGGCACCGTTGGGTACGTCGTTACCATTGGCACCAACGACGATCGCCGTTTGCGAACCTGGCGCGGTCGCCTGAACGCGACTGCGACCTGCCGCGCCGGGTAACTGCGGACGCCAAGTCACCTCGGCCAGCACCGCTTCAAAGCAGTTTGCATAGCCGGCCTTCCGGGCCTGATCAATGGCGAGCGCAAATTCAAATGGTGGGTTGTCCCGGACGATTTCCTGAAGCAGTTCCGGGATAGGCCCGAACAATTCGGCCAATGCATGTTGGGCAGGGGAAGGGAGGTTGTTGACGCCCACGCTGACCACGCGCAGGATCGCAAACGCCGGCTTTTCACCAAGGCGCTGCAATGGCGTATCAAGAATTGTCATCCGGGTTCCAGCGCGCAGCGTGCGCACGGTCGAGCGCCCGAACCAGAGCTGACTGCGCGCTTCGTGTCCCTGCATTTGCAAGTCTGCATAGCGTTGGGCTTGCTCCGCATTCGCAAAAGCGTACTGGCCAGGGGTGTCGTAGGATTCCAGTGGCGGCAACGCGCGCCCGTTCTGCAGCTTCGATGGCGAACTGGCAGAGATCGCCTGTTTGCCTTTGTAGTCGTAGCTTAGAAGCGTTGTCATCGACGCGCTGATCGTGCGCTCTGACCGCAAGGCCTGGACGGTGTCTTCACTTTCCCCAGCGCGCGCGTTGTGAAACCGGACACCACGCTGTGCTGCGCTGCTTGCGTCATCCGGAACGGCACTCAGCTGACTGCTATCGGAAAACAGAACGGCGCCAGGGCCATTTTCAGTCTGTTCAAAGCGCCATGCGAGGCCTTCTTCCGTCAACAGCCGTTGCACAAAATTGAGATCGGTCTCCCGGTACTGGCAGCAATAACTGCGCGCTACAGCGCTGTCCATGAACGGGCCGGCTTCGTCGCTCCAGCGCCAGATTGCCGTTGGAAGATACTCGTCAAAGACGGAGTCAACGATGTCGATCACCGTCTTGTCTTCCCAGACGCGACTATTGCGAACTTGGCTCATTTTCCACATCCAGGGCGACAGCCGCAGTCGATAGCGGGCCAGGCCGCCTTCACTGCCCAGCATCGCGGCCTCGGTGACGAGTCCGTCGAACTGCGTGCGGCTGCCATCAGGAAGGCTCACGCCAAGGCTTGCTGGCCTCCCTAGCAGACCTGACAACTGAATATGGGCGTTTGTCGAGACGGCAATCACATCACGGCCGCCTATGCCCTGCACGGCGTCGTCGGCGGCAAAGGCTTCTACCAGCAGTCCGCCGGAGCCAAGATCGATATTGTCATCGCCGCCAACGGTCAGGGCGTACAAGCGCGTAGCGGCAGAAAACTGCGCCAACGCGTTTGTTACTAGTTCGGTCAGGACGGTGCGCATGAGGCCTCGAACGGTGTCGGAATGGTGCAGGCTAAAATTCGTGAAAACATTTATCATTATACAATGTTTCGTAAAATTAAACGCCTTACTCCGCAATTCGCCCCCGTCTACGGTACTGCCGCGTTGTCGCGGGCTCACGTTCAGCGTCGGTGATTATCGGGATGATATGCTTGTCATAAAGCCCGACGATATAGTGGGGCCACCCACCTCGAAAGGGCATTCCCCATGAAAAAACCGCACTTGCAGAAGCTTCCTTGCACTTTGTTTCTCACGCTTGCGCTATGTTCGCTCGCCCAGCCGCTCCAGGCAGCGCAGTCCGCGCCCACGATGGACCTGTCCATCGGCAGCTATCCTTATTTTGTGGCGCTCAGTGCACGTTGTGGTACGACGCCCGCGCGCACTGCCGCCCTCGGACGCTACAAAACCCAGTATGTGAGCATGCTGCGCAAAGGCGGCGAGATGATGGAAAATACACCCGGCATGAAGCCGGCCGATCTCGCAAAATACAAGCAACACGTTGCCGCAGTTGAGCGGGGCGAGCCAGATACGGTCGACCAGGCGAGGTTCGAGGCCATGTTTGCCAAGGCCAGCCCACGCGAACTGGCGCAGATGTGCGGCGGCTTCGATGCGAGCATGGAAGGTCGCATGGAGGTCAATAATATGATACTTCATCCACCCAAGGAGGTGCTTCCAAAAGGCAAGGATGGCCAGACAGAACCGCCAATACGGTTTCTGTCGCTCCAGCATTTGCACGCCTTGATGGTCAGCTGTGAAAAAATCGACCCCAACGCCAGCCATATTGCCGCGCGCTCCGCCGCGTGGGCCAAGGCTGTGCCGAAAGCGCGCTCCATGAGCGGTGCCTTTCGGACCGAGGTCGGTATCGACGGCAAGTACAAGGAAACCGAATTTCCAAACGCCGCCGCAATGGTGAAAAGTGCCGAGTTCGAAGTCGATACGAAACGCTATCTCGCCGTCGTAGCGAAAAGCTCGCCCAGCATCTTGAAAAATGATTGCGCCAGCTTCGTGGAAATCATGAACGGCGTCGGTAAATAGCTGGGGGTCCATCTGCTCAAGGTGGCCGGCAGTTTGGCTTTCCTGGCCCCACTTTCAAATGGGCTGTGAACATCCATTCACAGCCCAGCGATTTTCTTCACACGGCGGAGCGTATTGCCCACGCCTGTCGCTTGCACCTTCCTCCCCAGTGACTGCACCATGCAATGCCTGCCCAGGGCCGTGCTATGGCGTCGTGACCTGCGTTTTTGCGCCCGGTTTCCAGACCCCGTCGTCAAGCGAGGTGCCATCGGGCGTCAACCATCGCAAAGGAGCGGCGTATTTTCTTCCTACCCTATGTACCGCCCGCGCCGGCCATTGCCTGGATGTGGAAGGACAGCGCACCGCCCGCGTGGTCGCAACCGGTGCTGGCCGTCGTCGACCGCCATATCCTGTTAAGTGGAGCGACGGTCCGTCAGCGTGCCGGCGCCATGCCTAGGCAGCTCGCTGCGGGCACCCTGGTTACGCCCCTCGTACATGTGGAAATCGATCCGCTGCAGCCGGTTCCCAATTTGCACGCGGCCAGCCCGCAAATCATCAAGGCCATGCAAAGCGCTGCCGCCGCGACGACCTCGGGCTGGGTACAGCTAGACCTCGAAGCGAGACCCTCGCAACGCGTCGACTACCGCACGCTGGTGCAGGACCTGCGGCGCGTACTGCCACCGTCCGTCCAACTGAGCGTGACTGCACTGGCCTGGTGGTGCCGCTCGCCCGCATGGCTCGATGGCCTGGCGGCAGACGAGGTGGTGCCGATGTTTTTCAAGATGGGGCGCGAGGGCGCGGCGCTGCGCAAAGTCATCGCACAGCAACCGTCGTTGCTGCATCCCAGCTGCCGCACAGGCAGCGCCGGATTTTCACCGCAGGAGCCCTTTGCGCCTGCCGTCGTTGCCCGTTACACCCACACCTACTGGTTCGATTATCACGGATGGACTACTGCACCATGAAACGCGCTTTCTTGCTTACCTGCCTGCTGGCACCGGCTCTGGCGCTCGCCAGCGGAGACTTCGGCCCGACCTACCGCAACTACAAGGCCTACACCGCGCCAACCATCGAACTCGATGAATTCCAGGCAGGCCGGCTCGGTGTTCTCCAGCCAGGAATGCAGCGCGTCTACCTCTACACCGCGTGGCGTGCAATCACGCTGGGCGCAGAAGTCAAGCAGGCGCCTGGCATGCGAGGAGGACTGGCGCGCGCTGACGGTTCTGCCTTCGATCATGGTTGGGAAGATGGCGGAAGTCGTCAGTCCTTTCGCAATGCTTGGCTGCTTGGCACAGGCTTGAGCGCATCGGTGTTTGGCGCCTGCCCGGCGTCGTCCAATAAGTCGGCGCTGTCGATGCTCGCGACCATCAAGACACGCAAGGATGCGACCCCGGAGCGCGTCAATCAATGGGTGGCTGCACAGGAGCTGGTTTCCCTTGCGTGCCGCACAGCCTCCAGCGCGCGCTACCGGGCCAATGATGGCTTACTCAAGGTCGACGTGCCGGAGGTACTTGCCGACGGCGTACCGGCCTACTGGCGTCAGTTACGCGCCTACCAACGGGCGGCAGCCCTGTTTCAATCCGAGCGCTATGCCGACGCAACCCTTGCATTCGACCAGATCGGCGCCACCGCCAGTCACCCGATGCGCCAGCTCGGTCTCTATCTGGCCCTGCGCGCACAAGTGCGTCTGGCAGCGGAGCACCAATATCAAATGCCCGATGCCAAGCGTGGACCGACCTACGCCGCGCTGGCGCAACGCGCCACAGGCATACTCGGTGATCCGTCGCTCGCTGCGCTCCATGAGGATACGCGGGCGATGCTGCGATCGATTCGCGTGCGCATCGTGCCTTTTGAAGTGGTGGCGGACCTGGGACACTACCTGGCCGATCCGAAGGCGGACCCGTTTGCAAACGACCGGCTGGGTGACTGGGACGCCGCCCTGCAAACGCTCACGTTTTCCCCAAGACGTGAGGACCCCGCCAAACGTGGGGCCTTGCGCGCCCAATTGGACTTCTTTGACTGGATCGACAACCTGCGCACGTGCGCCTACCCGGACGATACCGACGAAGGGTGCCGGGACCAGGCCAAGCACGCACTGACGCAGTGGCAGCGCAGCGGCTCACGTCCATGGCTGGTGGCCACGCTGATGTTGGCCACCAAGTCCAGTCCCGCCTTGGAGCATGCCGCGAACGCGGTACAGGGCAATGACCCGGCTTACCTCACGGTGCGCTATCACCTTGCGCGTTTGTACCGACTATCGGGGCGTGTCGAGAAGGCGCGCGGCGTGAGCGATGCTGCGCTCGCGCTGGAGCTCGATCCGGGTTCGCGTAACCTGTTTCGCGAGGAGCGCTTTGCAGTCGCGCGCTCCGTAGTCGATGCCGCCCACTACCTGCAAAGGATCGATATCGACGAGTCTCGCAGCCAGGAAGACACGGTGTTGGGACTCAATGACGACGCGCTGGAATGGCTTGCGAGGGGTATTTCTGCCGCCGACATGGTGGTCGTGGCGCGCCAGGGCGACATCGATCAGGCGATACGTGCGCGGCTCGCTGCCGCGGCCTGGATACGCGCAGACCTCTTGCATCAACCGGCAACAGCGCTCGCTGCACTAAAAGTGCTCGCGCCCTTGGCACCCATGCTCAAGGACGACATTGCGCGCTATCGCCTGGCGACATCGCCTTCCGAGCGGCGCCACCGTATGCTGCTCACCGCCTTGCGTTTCGGGCTGTCGGCGGAATTGGCGATGTCCAGCAGGCCCATTGAAGCAGTAGAGAAGGGCGATGTCACCGCGTCGATGTGGTGCAGGTTCAAACCGGACGCCATCGATGAGGAGGGCGCTTCACCCTTCCCTTGGCAACTCCCGCCTGCGCCGAAGGCGACTAGCAGCAGCGCGCTCAAGGCCGAATTGCAAACGCTTTATCCCCTCAAGACTGCCACGGGATTTTTGGGCGACCATGTGCTCGCGCGCCTCAAGTCCCATCCCGGAGATCCCGATTTGCCGTGGTTGCTGCACGTCGTGGTGTGGTCGACGCGCGGCGGCTGCCTCGATGCCGATGCCCAGCGCTTGTCGCGCACAGCCTTTGTGGCGCTGCACAAGCACTTTCCCAACGATGAGTGGGCGAAAAAGACGCGGGTATTTTACTGAGCACGCGCTTTGGGAGTATGCTGGCGTTCATTCCCAACATGGGCGACACGGCACGCCAGCTTGCCGCATAGTGAGGTACCGATGAAAAAACTACTGGCTTTGGTCATTGTCACGGCAATGCTTGGTGGCTGCGCCACCTCGTCCGTCGTGGTTGGAACAGTGCGCCCTGCGATCTCGCCGACGGCCGTAAAGCTGTATTTGCACCCACCGAAAAAATTTGAGGAAGTCGCACTGCTCGAATCGAACAGTCAGGCTTCCTTCGCGTTCACCGAACAAGGCAAGATGGACGTGGTCATTGAACGCATGAAGGAAGAAGCGGCCAAACTCGGTGCCAACGGCATTCTGCTCAATGGGACGCGTAATCAACAGGTGGGCAGCATTGGCACCGGTTCGTTCAGTGGCAATGTCGGCATTGGTGTCAGCGGCGGCCTGGTGCGAAAATCGGGCAATGGCGTGGCGATCTTCGTCGTCGAAGAATAAGCCCGGGCGTTTAACGACTACGCGGATAGAGCCAGCCGAACACCAACGTGGCTGCCGTGGCGCCCAAGAGCTGTGCCACGATGAAGGCTGGCGCGTCGCCTGGTCGAATGCCCGCGAAGGTGTCGGTGATGCTGCGTGCCAGCGTCACGGCCGGGTTGGCGAATGAGGTCGACGCCGTGAACCAATAGGCTGAGGTGATATAGGCGGCGACCGCCACTGGCGTGATCGTCGGGCGCGAGCGGTTGCAGGCGATGATGACGGCAATGAGTCCAAACGTGGCAACGAACTCACTCCACCATTGGGCCGGTCCTGAGCGCACGTGCTCGGAGACTTCCAGCAGCGGTACGCCGAACATGCCATGGGCAGCGACAACGCCGGCGACCGCGCCGACCACCTGCACAAGGATATAAGGGAGCACTTCCGACGCCGGCATATTCTTCTGCCACGCTTCCGACAGGGTCACCACGGGATTGAAATGTGCGCCCGAGATGGGACCGAACATGAATATGATCGCCAACAGCCCGGCGCCCGTGGCAAGGGCATTTGCGAGCAGCGCGATGGCGACATTGCCAGCAGCAAGGCGTTCGCCCATGATGCCTGAGCCAACCACGATCGCGAGCAGCAGCGCCGTTCCCAATGCCTCGGCGACAAGGCGTCGCGCAAGCGTCATGGCAGCAAGCTCCCGATGCGATCGAGTTCACCCTTCAAACGCGCTTGGTCGTGGCGCAATTCATCGAGCGGTAATGCCAGAAAAGCCTCAATGCGTGCGCGCAGTGTGCGATAGGCCTGCATGAAGGCCGCGTTGATTTCCGCATCCGTGCCCGTCGCGTGCGCCGGGTCATCCACACCCCAATGGGTGCGCAGGACCGGGCCGAGGTAGGCAGGACAGGTTTCGCCCGCTGCGCTGGCGCACACGGTGATGACGATATCTGGTGTGGCGGGCAGGGCATCCCACGACTTGCTGTGATAACCGCCTGTGGCGATACCTTCGCCAGCGAGCAGCGCGAGCGAGCGCGGATGCACGTAGCCGGTTGGCTGACTGCCAGCGCTCATGGCGCGCCAGTTCGGTGGTGCCAGGTGATTGAAGGTCGCTTCGCCCAAGATGGAGCGGCAGGAGTTACCGGTGCAAAGAAACAGAACATTCATGGGCGACTGTGATCAAAGTAGGGGAAGGTAAGGGGCGTCATCGACGCCCTGGCTCAGTACGGCGTGCGCACACACGTCTGTGCGATCAGCAGCAGGGCCCATCCGCAGGCTGTGTTTGCGTCGGAACGCAGCACGCGGATTTCTGCTCCTGCTTCGGCGCAGCCAGTGGAATGCAGCAGGACGCTTGCGCACCGCGCTCATTTCCGCTTTCGCCAAATACGGGAATGTTGGCGAGCGTGTGGAAGGTCTCCCACGCGATGCCTTGCGGGTCGGTCACCCAATATTTGTCGGACTTGGCGTAGCAACATGCCACTTCGCTGTCCAGTTTCACGTCGGCTTGCAGCGACGCCAGCCTTGCTTGCATATCGTTCAATTCATCGCCCGATTCCACCTGAATGCCCAGATGGTTCAAGCCGCTTTGCTCGCCACGTTGCGAGATGGCGAAATTGACGCGCGGATCGTCCAGCATCCATTTCGCATAGTCCGGCTTGCTGACAGCCGGTTCGGCACTGAACATCGCAGAATAAAAGCGGACACTCTCGTCAAGCTTGTCGACGGAAATATGAACGTGCATGCGTTTCATGACCTAACTCCTTCGTTGGTGGAACAGTTGGGCGCGCAAGCGGGCGCGCATGGGATGCCGCCGCAGCAGTTCTCCGTCAGGTAGGCCATCAGGGCATTCATGGTGGAGAAATTGGCGGAATAAATCACGAAGCGGCCGACCTGCTTGGGGACAATCAGCTCGGCATGCGTCAATTCCTTGAGGTGAAACGAGAGCGAGGACGATGGCACGCCCAGGCGTTCGCCGATGCCAGACGCAGCGATCCCTTCTGGCCCAGCCTCGACGAGGAGGCGGAATACGGCCAGGCGGGACTCTTGTGCCAGTCCAGACAGTGCTGCCAGTGCGTGTTTGGTGTCCATGTTCTCGTCCTTGAATTCTATATTTCCATATTAGTAGAAGTATCGGATAAATGCAAATGGAGATAGTCGGTCTGCTGTCGGCTTAGCGGCGCTTGCGTTTTTGAATCAGCTCGAACAAGGCCATTCCGGCCAGCATGGCAGCGACAAACACCAACGGCTTGACGCCACCCGTGAGGACCGATGCGAGGGCTGGTCCGGGGCAGTATCCGGCCAATCCCCATCCCGCGCCGAAGGCAAGGCTGCCCAGCAGCAGGCGTCGGTCGATGAGTTTGGCGGTGGGCAAATGAAACTGGCCACCCAGCAGTGCCGTCTTGCGCCGTCTGGCAATGGCAAAGCCCAGCGCACTAACCAGTAGTGCGCCTGCCATCACCCAGGCCAGGGCGGGGTTCCATGCGCCCGCTAGATCGAGAAAGCCGATCACTTTTGCGGGATCGGTCATTCCCGAGACGATCAGGCCGATACCAAACAGAAGGCCTGCCAACAGCGCTGTAATCAGTTGCATGCGGCCCTCCTCAGGCGATGATGTGGCGGACAAGGTAGACCGTCAGAAAACCGGCTGCCATGAAAGTAGCGGTGGCGACCATCGAGCGCGTCGACAAGCGCGAGATGCCACACACGCCATGTCCGCTGGTGCAGCCGGCGCCGTAGCGCGTGCCCACGCCCACGAGCAGGCCGGCAGCGATCAAGGTCGGGTAGGCTGCCTCGACCTGCACCTGGGGCAGGGCGCGTACCAGGCCGTAGACCAGTGGCGCTGACAGCAGGCCGCCCAGGAAGGCCAGGCGCCATGTGGTATCGCCAGGCTTGGTGTGCAGCAGGCCGCCCACGATGCCGCTGATGCCGGCGATGCGTCCATTTAATAGCAGTAGCACCGCAGCGGCCAGGCCGATCAGCATCCCGCCTAGCAGTGGGGCCCAGGGCCAGGTGAACCAGGTGACGTGCATGAGGTGTCCTTGTGATGTGTGCGGCCCGATGGCAAATCTTAACAAAGCATCCGCAGTCCGAGGTTTTTTCGTGTCTTTACCGCCGGGCCGAATGGCTAAAGCGCTGCCGATTTGCTGGTGTTTATTGTATTGTTGCAGCTGGAATGGGCCAGTGAACGAAAGATAGTGGATGAATGGTATGCGCGATACTGTAGCCGCTTCGCTGCAATACAAATTGTCGGCCTGGCTGGCGCTGGCGATCGTCTTCATGGCGGCGTCGGCCGCAGGCATGGCCTTTCTGTCTGCCTTGGACGACGCGCACCGTAGCCAGGATGTCCAACTGCAGCAGATCGGCTTTCTGATCAGCCGGCTCGATGCCGTGCCAGCGTCGCCGCTGCTTGCGCGCGAGCGCGCCGGCGATGCCGATTTCGATTCGCGCGTGGTGGTGCGCTTCCTGCCCACGGAAAACCATCGTGTCGTGCCTGCACCTGGCCGGCCGCCTGCATTTCCCGCGACCCTGCCGGATGGCTTGCAGATGGTCACTGTGGGGAACGAACAGTGGCGCGTGTTCGTGCGTACCAATGTCCAGGGCGTGCGGGTGGCCGTCGGACAGCAAGCCGGGTCGCGTGACGCGGCAGCGCGCGTGACGGCGCTGCGCACGCTCCTTCCTTTCGTGTTGTTGGCGCCCTTGCTGATGGTGCTGGTCGGTGTGCTGCTGCGTCAGATGTTTTTGCCGCTGAACACCCTCGCTGGTGCGTTGGGCAAGCGCCATGAGGATGACCTGGCGTTGCTCAAGGAGTCCGGCCTGCCGTCTGAGGTCTGGCCCTTTGTAGCCCAGATCAACATGCTGCTGAGGCGCACTGGCCGTTTGCTGCTGGAACAGCGCCGCTTCATTGCCGACGCCGCACACGAGCTGCACGTTCCCCTGTACGCCGTCGCGGACCAGGCCGAACAGTTGAGCCTCGCGCATCTGCCGGGGGAAGCACGTCTGCGTCTGAATGCCCTCATGGGTGGGCTGCAGCGCGCCGATGACATGCTGGAACAGTTGCTGGCCCTGGCCTATGCACAGGAACACGTCGCCGATGCGACCAGCCGCCTGCAGCTGCAGGAAACGATAGGCGAAGTCGTTCACGATCTGGCCGCTGTAGCCGAGGAAAAGAACATCACGCTGGGCATCTCCGGCAGCAAGGAGGGATTGGTCGACGCCAAACCCTTCGACTTGAAACTGCTGGTCAAGAACGTGCTCGATAACGCCATCCGTTATACGCCCGACGGCGGCCGGGTGGATATTTCGGTGGCCCGTGACGAGGGCTTGTTGCGCTTTCAAGTGGACGACACGGGGCCAGGCATTGCGCCCGGTGAGCGCGAGCGCGTGTTCGATCCTTTCTATCGCATACCTGGCAACAGTGAGGTCGGGTCCGGGCTCGGCCTGGCCATCACGCGCACCTTGGCTGACAGCATGGAGGCAACCATCGAATTGGGCGAGGCAGCACGCCTTGGCGGTCTGCGTGTTACCGTCACGTTTCAGGATGTGGACAACGAAGCACTTTCACCGAACGGGAGCAAGACATGAGGAAGATTATTGGTATTTCTGGCAGTTTGCGTGAAGGCTCGTTGAACAGTGCGCTACTGCGCGCTGCGAGCGGCTTGATGCCCACTGGGACGACACTGGAACTGGCCAGCATCCGCGGCATTCCCTTGTATGACGGCGACGTGGAAGCGCGGGAAGGCTTGCCTGCGGCCGTGTCCGCGCTGAAGGAATTGATTGCGGGCAGTGATGGCGTGCTGCTGGCCACGCCGGAGTACAACAATGCCATGCCTGGGGTATTGAAAAACGCGGTCGATTGGCTGACGCGGCCGGCGAACGATATCGGGCGCGTGTTTGGTGACCGGCCCATCGCGGTCATCGGCGCTTCGCCAGGCGGGTTTGGCACGATTTTGGCGCAGGACGCCTGGTTGCCCGTGTTGCGCACCTTGGGCACCCGACCGTATTTCGGCGGACGGCTGATGGTCTCGCGCGCCGGTTCCGTGTTCGATGCTGCTGGCGAACTGGTGGACGACAAGATCAGGGCGCAGTTGCAGCAGTTTTTGCAGGGGTTTGGGGATTTTGTGAGGGCTTGATACAGCAACACTCCCCACCACTGTCCTTGCGAACGCGAGGACCCATAGCACTGCAGCTCAGTGAATGCATTTTTCTCTGCGTCACGGTTCTATGGGTCCTCGCTTTCGCAAGGACAGTGAGGGTAGCGCTCGGGGTTAGGAGCGCTCGCGGGGTGCGCTCGTGACAGGGGAGCCCAAGTGGACAATCAGCCCTTGCACCCCAGCTTGGCGCGCACTTGGTCCAAATCTGCCGCCTTGATCTTGCTGGCCGTTGCCAAGTCCAGTGAGTTCTCTTCTTCGCGCACAAGCAAATAGCTGCCATCGCTTTGTTCGTTCCAGACCACATAGCCGCAATGCACGTCCAGCTTGGCAAAGCGGCTGACGAAGTCGACAGCCACATACCGCCCTGCATCCACACCAGGTGGGTTGAGATACCAGGTGACCTTGGCAATGCGGCGCTCGCGCACTGCACCAGCCTTGGCATTGAAAGCGGCTACGCGTGCCTGCCAGCGCTCGAAGGTGGTGAGGCTGCGCGAGCCATCGCCCAGCATGGCATAGGCGTCCTGGTAGTGCGCCTGATCCTTGGCGGCGAAATAGGCCTGGGTGCGCAGTCTGACAGCTTCCTGCTGGGCGACGCTTGCGCTCATCTCGGTGTTGGCGGGCGCCGGTGGCTGCCCCGGGGTTCGCCCATCGGCTTCACTGCTGCACACAATGTCCTGCTTGAGGATGAGCGTGCTCTCGCCATCATGTTTGAGCGCTTCATCCTGTTCGAACTGGAAGCGTCCAAATACCGCGTTCTTGGCACCGCATAGCGCCTGTGCCTTTGGCAGCAGCTCCTGCTGACCGGCGCTGGAAGTCTTGCTGCGTTTGCTGGTCAACACCAGACGGTAGGCGTCGCCACCCAGGTTCTGCACGTCAATCTGCGAGTCGGAGTTACCGGGCTCGGTGCGGCTGCGCACATCCTTGCCCAGGGTATGGCTCGCGGCGAACTCGGCCAGCAGCTTGTCGCAGGCTGCTTTTCTTGCCTGACACTGGATGCGCAGATCGATTTCCGGCTTGCCGTTGCGCACCACGACGCTGCGCTTGATCACGGCTGGATAGCCAGGATGGCCTTGCGGGGCGAAGGACCAGACGGCGTCGCCGGCCTTGTCCTCGATGGTGGTCCAGCCATCCTGCACGCTCACCTGCACGCCTGGCTTGGCTTTCAATTCCTTGAGTGCCGCACCGACTGAACTGAAGTGAATATCGCTCGCGTCCTGGGCTGGGGCATGACCGGCACAGGCTGCCGCGATGAGAAGAAGTGCAATACGTTTCATGCTGTCGGGCCGATCATGGTGGAGTGGGGAGGAGGTCAATGTTCTTTGAACAAACTCGAAACAGGGCAGTCAAACAGGGTGGCCAGACCTTCGAGCAGGTCAATGCTCAGGGATTTGGTGCTGTTGTTGACCACGCGCGTCAGTTGCGAGTGCGAGATTTCCACGCCCATCGCGGTCAGCAGTTTCCACAAATCGGTAACAAAGCGGATGTCATGCTCGGCCATCAACAGATGGACGCGCAGCGTGGCTTTCCTGGGCGGGTGGGTGTGTTTTTTTGATGGGGACATGATAGGCCGTACCTCACTACGACTGGCGCCATCATACGCGCAATGCTGGAAAGTTGTTTGCACCGGTCGCAATAAAAGTCCTGGGAGGGTTTTTATTTGCATCTAATGCAAATTATTTCTAAAATATGCTTGCCTTTTGATTTTATGCATGTGAGAATGCTTCTACTCGCTCTTCAACGAGCCTTCAAACACTTTGTATACAGGACAGCACGTGAAACCAATGACGCACACACAGATGACGACCAAGCGCAATGCGCTGGTGCGCTCGCTGCATGCGCATGGCGATTTCGCGTTGCAGGCAAATGCAGTCCGTATCCAGGGGCAAAACCCCATCCATTTCCACGGCTATCGCTGGGAACATGCGCATCACATCCGAGGGGGCAACCCCTGAGTCGGCCAGCCCACCAGCTGTCTGACTGACCGCAAGGTCAGGCCCACAAGCCCGGATGTCCCGCACAGGACTCCGGGTTTTTTGTTTTTCCACCACCACTTTTCATGCAGTTAAGCCCTCTCAGTTTGAGGCCGTCGCCCGGACAAGCCCGGCCCGACGCACGTTCTTTGACAATACGGACAGCGAGTAACAAGTCCCCGATTGCAGCGCTGGCACTCCCTCACGGGTGCCAACGATGCGCTTGGGGCACAGTGGAAGCGAGCGCATCGCCAAGGCGCGACCATCAGTGGTCGAGGCAGTTGGATGAGCTTGTTTTCCGCCCCATTCCACAAGCGCTTTTGAAAGGCGCATGGCGCGGCCAGGCGAAGTTGCGCCTGAAGAGTGCTTGTGAAATGGGGGCGTCTGAGTTCAGACGCCAGCAATATCGGGTGGCGAGCAGCATTGGTGACTGCAGCGGATCGTAAATCCGTCGTCTTCGACATACGGGGTTCGATTCCCTGGCCACCCACCAGGTTTTTTGACGGCGCCGTTCTACGGTCGCCGTTTCAATTGTGGATTAGCTCAGCTGGTAGAGCACCTGACTTTGACTCAGGGTGTCGCAGGTTCGATTCCTGCATCCACTGCCCAGTTTTCGTGTGGCGTTAGCTTAATTGGTAGAGCCCTGGATTGTGATTCCAGTAGAACAGGTTCGAATCCTGTACGTCACCCCAGTTTTATCCTTGCCCTGGTAGCGCAATTGGCAGCGCAGCGGTCTCCAAATCCGAAGGTTGAAGGTTCGAGTCCTTCCCGGGGTGCCAGTTTTTTCTCACCGTAGCTCAGTTGGAAGAGCGCATGGTTACGAACCATGAGGTCGCAGATTCGAATTCTGCCGGTGGGTCCATTTTCTTATCCTCCCCACACTGTGCTTGCGCAAGCGAGCACCTATGCTGAGCTCGATTCAGCATGGGTCGCGAGGCGTCGCACCGTCGCTTTCGCAAGGACAGTGGTGCGGGATTCCCTAGCATTATTGACGAGCATAGTCGCGCTAGCGCAGGCGCAGTAGCTTCTCCAACTCCCCATCGCGGGAAATCTGGTCAATCGCCGCATTGACCTGCGCGAGCGTGACATTGCCGTGACGTGCCACTGCGCACTGGGTCTGGAATTCCTTCAACACCAGTACCTTGGCGCTGGCTGGCAGCACGCCGCTGCGCCGCTGGTGCTCCACCGTCGGCAAGGTGCCAAGAACATAGTCGAAGCGCCCGGCCACCATTTTCACCATGGACATGCTCTCCGACAGCGCATCGTCACGCACGAAATCATTGCCCAGCACCCGTTCAAGATCGGGGTAGCGAAATCCCAGCGTTGTGCCTATCCGCTTGCCCTTGAGCTCGGCAATGCTGCGTGGCGCTTTTACCCGTCCCGAGGACAGCAAGATGTCGGTGACAGGGATGAAGGGCTTGCTCCAATCCATGGCGCCCGGCAGCCATTCCGGCAAGTAGCCACACAGGAGGTCGCCGCTATTGTCTTCAAGCGCAGCGACAAAACGATTGCGTGGCAGATCCAGAAAACGGACCGTGCGGCCCATGGCATTACCCAGGGCCACCGCGAGCGCGGTCTGGAAATGTTCGCCCACCACTTGCTTGCTGCCGGCCGGCACTGCCTGACGCTTGTGGATGACCACCAGTTCGCCCGTATTGCCGGGCGCTGCAGCAGCTTGGCCCCAGGCCGGATGTACCGCGAGTGTCAGCACCACCATGGCCAATAGACGGCCGGGCCTGCTCCTTACCTTCCACGTGCCCAGGGCCCGCGCCATCACTGTGCCGCGCCCGTTCTTGCGCCAGGCAGCTCGGAAATAAGGCGCACATGCCATTTTTCGCGGATCTGCGTGAGCGCGCCGTCGCTCTCCATCTCATGCAGGGTGCGCTGCACCTTGTCCACCACCTCGCGTGCCACGTGGCGCCCGAACATCAGCTGGAACTGGATGGTCTCCATGGTCAGGGGCAATATCTTGACCATGCCCTCGACCTTGGCCAGCTTGATTTCCTTTTCCCACTCATAAATCCGGTAGTAGAAAAAACGGCCTCGACCAAGAACCAGCTTTTGCAAATTGGCAGTTGCCGACTTGCCGCCTTCTTCAAATTGCAGTCCTTCGATGCGAGCCAGGCGTGCCATGGCGCCGCTGCCGCTCATGACGAGGATGCGGCCTTGCGCACCGAGCCGCCGCACGTCATCCCAGTTGTCAATCCGGATGCCGTCCTCGCTGCGCGCGATGAGATGGTAGTCGAAGGAAAACAAGGGCGCCGTCAGCACGGTGAACTTGGCGCGGCGTTCTGTGTTGTCGATCAGGCAGTTTGCGTCCATGGCGCCAAATTCCATGCCCGCTTCGATCCGTTTGAGCGGTTGCGAGCGTGCGTCGAAACTCAGGTGCAGACCGGGATTGCGTTTTTCGATGGCACGCAGGATGTCGGGGCACATGCCCTGCCATTGGGCGTTGCCATCCGGTGTATCAAGGAACTTGGGGGCGGAATTTTCTTGGGCTGCAACGCGAATCGTCTGCGCGCTAGCCGCAACGCAGAGTAGCAAGCCAAGTACGCCCGCAAAGTAAGGGAAGGTCAAGCGAAGACTGGGCATGCGGCGTCTGGTGAGTGCAGTGACCCATGAATCATGGTCATTATTCAAATCAGCGTCAAGGTGATTTTCGGTTGGCAAAGTTGCTTATTTGGGGGCAACCCGGATTGCCTGGTGTCGCATTTTGGTTCCTCAGCTGTCCTATTTCCCTGCCCTCCAGCACCCGGGCACGACTGTTTCTCCACGCATCGCGTTTTTCAACTAATATTGCAGTACAGGTGACCTTGATGACTCCTCAAATCCTTGCCCTCGACATTGCAGGTAATCCCTTTGACTGGATTACCCCGCAAGAAGCGATCCACTACTACGCGACCCACAAGGTGGCGTGGGAACTTGGCGACCGTGAATTCCTCTTTCGCGGCGGCGTCTCCAACGCCGGCATACTCTCGACCTTGACCGTCAAACCGATTATTGCCATTTCCGGCAGTGAAAGAATGACCCGCATGCTGCGCCAGGAACTGCCGCTGGGCGACGACAATAGCTTGCTGTTCGCCCGTGACCGTCACACCTGCGCCTTCTGCGGCAATGTGTTTGCACGCCAGTACCTTTCGCGCGACCACATCCTGGCCCGTACCCATGGTGGCAAAGATAGCTGGATGAATTGCGTCACTGCGTGCAAGGCGTGCAATCAGGCCAAGGGCTCGAAATACGTGCATGACTTCCGCCCGCTGTTGTACGTGCCTTACGTGCCATGCCGCTACGAACACTTCATCCTCAGTGGACGGCATGTGCTCGCTGATCAGCACGACTACCTGTCGGCCAAGCTGCCCAAGCACTCGCGTTTGCTTGCCTGAGTGACCTTAGCGGTATTCCCCTTCGGCTGCCAGGATCACAACGGCAGCGGCGTAAATGTCGGTCACCACGCACGTGGGCAGGCGATGCGTGCCCAGCCGCCATTCGGTTTCCTTGCCGCGGTCGATGAGCACCGTACGGCAACCGGCGCGCGTGCCAGCTTCCACGTCGTGCAGCAGGTCGCCGATCATCCACGACTCGTGCAGGTCAATGTGGTGCTCGTTCGCTGCTCGCAGCAGCAGGCCGGGCATGGGCTTGCGGCATAAGCAGGCGAGGGCGTATTTGGGCACCGTGCCATCAGGGTCGTGGGGACAGTAGTAATCTCCTTCCAGCACCAATTGTTCGCGAAACAGCAGGTCAGCCAGGCGGTGCTGCAGAACCCGTAGCGCTGACTCGTCCAATTGCCCATGGGCGATGCCGTCCTGCTGGCTGAGCACCACGAAACAGAAGTCCAGCCTTGCCAGCAGACGCAGCGCCGCGCCGGCACCGTTGCAAAGCGTCATGCTGCGCGGATCTGCGGGGTTGACCGCGGTGTCGAGCAGGGCCGCGTCGCGGTCCAGGAAAATGGCGCGCTTGCTCATGGCAAGCAGCTAGGCTGTGGCGGCACCTTGCTCTCCTTTTTCTCTGCGCCGGGCGGCGGTACAGGAGCTTGGAGCGTGGATGCGGGGGCGAGTTCCGCCTGTCGGCAGGTGCTTAGCGCAGGCGCAAAGTCAGGGGCGCTGTGCCTGGGTTGCCACGGCAGGCACTTGGGTGCTGCTGTCGTGGTCGATGAAGTCGGCCACGGTGTCCAGCGTGGGCGCCAGAAAACGCAGTGGCGCGGCCAGTGAACCGACCAGGGTCACGTGATTGACACGGTCCAAGTAGACTTCCTTGACGGCCACGCCATGCGCACGCAGTTGCTTGGCTAGCCCACCGGTGTTGCGCACCGGATTGACCAGTGCGTCCGAATTGGCGGCGATCAGCAAGGCGGGCGGCGAGTTCGCTGTGACGTGATTGATCGGCTGCGAGGCGGGCGGCGTGTCCGGAAAATGAAAGACGGGTCGGGTCGTGCGGTTTTCGATGGGAATAAAATCATAGGGGCCTGCCAGGCCGATCCAGCCGCGCAGCGACGAAGCCTGCATGCCGAAACGCGCCAGATATTCCGGCGCCAGCGCCACCATGGCCGCATTGTAGGCGCCGGCACTGTGCCCCATCACGTAGAGCTTGTGCGGGTCGCCGCCAAAGCGCGCGATGTCATGCGCGGTCCAGGCCACCGCCTGCGCTGCGTCGTCCACAAAATCCGGGTAACGCACTTCCGGATACAGCCGGTAGTCGGGAATGACCACCACAAAGCCACGCGAAGCCAGGGCCCGTCCTACGAAAGCGTAGTCCGCGCGCTCTCCCGTGGTCCAGTTGCCGCCATAGAAAAACACCACGACGGGGGCTTTGCCATCGGATTTTTCCGGCGTGTAGATATCGAGCTTGTGGCGGGCATTGCTGCCGTAGGCGACACCGGCCATGGCCTGGCGCGCGCTGCCCGGCGAGAGCGCGTTGAGCGCGCCCAGTGGCGAGCAGGCGGCCAGGGCGCCCAGCACCAGGGTGCCGGCAGCCAGTCCCAGCAAAGTGAGTTGCAGCTTGCTCATCGTGATCCCAGATCGTGTTGTTCCAGAATCATTATATCGATGCAGGCCGGGGCCGCCTGCACAGCAGGCTTGCTAGCGTGAACGGATGTGGGCGCGGTATTGCACCGGGCTCATACCGGCATGGGCCTTGAACTGGCGGCTGAACGCGCTGTGGTCGGTGTAGCCACAGGCATAGGCGATGTCGGCAATGCTCTGCTCGCCAGGCGCTTCGAGCAAGGCCATCGCCCCTTCCAGGCGCGACTGCAAGAGCAATTGGCGCGGTGAATAGTGGAACACACGCTGGAACAGGCGTTCCACGCGCGAGAGCGACAGGCCGGCCTGGGTGGCCAGTTCTTCCATGCTCACGCTGCCATGGTAGTTTTCACGGATATGCTGGGCGATGGCGGCAATCTTGCGGTAGACCGGGTGCATTTCGTCGGCCAGGCCCAAATCCTGGGAGGTGCCGGCCAGGCCCACGATTGTGCCGTTTTCGTCGCGCAGGGGCACCTTGTGGGTGAGGCACCAACCGCGGCTGCGGGTAGGGTAGAGGTGCAATTCCAGGTGCTTGCTCAGGGCTGCGCCGCTGTCGATTACTTGGCGGTCCTGGGCCATGTAGGCTTGGGCCAGGGCGGCCGGGTGGACCTCGAGTGCGGTCTTGCCGATCAGTTCGCCCTTGGCGCGCAAGCCGCAGCGCCGCACCAGTGTGTTGTTGACGCTCAGGTAACGGCCGTCCCTGTCCTTGACGAAAAACGCGACGTCATTGAGGGCGTCAAACAGGCTCTCCAGGGAGCTTAGTTCGACCGCGCGCAGGGCCGATCCGGGGGCAAGCAGGGCGCTCAGGTGCATGGTTGCTGTCTCCTGTTGGTGTTGTCTGGCAAGTATAAAGCCAGAAATCCCGATTGTGCCGATTTCGTTTTATGTGCTGGCGCCGGCAGCAAAGACCGCTGCAGGCACCGGGCGTAATCTGTATGCTTACTGAAACCCAAAGAAAGCTGACTATGTGGCAAGGTGTGATTCCCGCGGTAACAAGCAAGTTCAAGGAAGACGGCAGCCTCGATTTCGTCGAGATGCAGCGCTGTTTCACATTGATGATGCAAGCCGGTTGCGACGGCCTGATCGCCTGTGGTTCGCTGGGCGAGGGGCCGATGCTGTCGCACTCGGAACGGCTCGACGTGCTGCGCCTGGCCAAGCAGGTCACTGGCGGCAAGCCAGCCCTGCTGACGGTGGCCGAAGCGGCCACCCGCGACGCCTGCGCCCTGGCTGAAAAAGCCGCCCGCGCTGGGGCTGACGGGTTGATGGTCGTTCCCAGCACCATCTACCACACCAACTACAAGGAAACCGTTGCTACCCTGCGCGCGGTTGCTGACGCGGGCAATCTGCCGATCATGTTGTACTCGAACCGGCTGGCTTACCGGGTGGACGTGACGACCGACATGCTGGTGGAGCTGGCGGACGATCCGCGTTTCGTCGCCGTCAAGGAGTCGTCCGACGATATTCGCCGCAGTACCGAAATCATCAACCGCCTGGGCGACCGCTATGACCTCTTCACCGGTGTCGACAACCTGGCCTTCGAGGCGCTGGCTGTCGGCGCGACGGGTTGGGTTGCCGGCCTGGTGGTGGCATTCCCCGCCGAGACGGTCGCCATTTACCGCTTGATGCAGGCCGGTCGCCTGGAAGAAGCGCGCGCCATCTATCGCTGGTTCCGTCCCTTGCTGGATCTGGATGTATCGACCTTCCTGGTCCAGAACATCAAGCTGGCCGAGGCGATGGCAATTGGCTCGAACGAGCGCGTACGCGCGCCGCGCATGCCGCTGGAAGGCGAGCAGCGCACCCGGGCAGAAGCCATCATCCGCCAGGCGCTGGAAACTCGCCCCGTGCTGCCGGTGCTGAACTGAGGTGACACGCGCGCACGACGTACTGGTCGTTGGCGCGGGCATCGTCGGTGCCGCCTGCGCGCTGACCTTGCGCGAAGCGGGCCTTGACGTGGGCCTGGTCGACGCCGGCACGCCGGGCGCTGGCGTCACCGCTGCCGGCATGGGCCACCTGGTGGCACTGGACGAGAGCGCGGCGGAACTGGATTTGTGCCTGCTCTCGCTAGGCCTGTGGCGCGAATTTTTCGCGGCCCATCCGGGCGTGGGCGAAGCGCTCCATTGCGGCACCCTGTGGGTCGCCGAAAACGAACACCAATTGGCCGAAGCGCATCAACGCGCCGAACATCTGTCAGCGCGCGGCTGCCGTGCCGACACCGTCAGTGGCAGTGAACTGCGCAAGCTGGAGCCGGCCCTGCGCCTTGGCTTGTGCGGCGGGGTACGCGTGCACGGCGACAGCGTGGTCTATCCGCCTGCGGTGGCCGACTTTCTCGCGCGTCGCCTGCCCAGTCTTGGCGGCGCGCTGTATCTTGGTCAGCGCGTTGTGAGCCTCACTGGCGACGGCGTCACGCTGGCCAATGGTCAGCACCTGGCCGCTGGCCGGGTCCTGCTTGCTGCCGGCGTTGGCATGGCGGCGCTGATGCCGGAAATACCCGTGTTTGGCCGCAAGGGCCACCTTGCCATCACCGACCGCTATCCTGGTCGCCTGTCGCACCAGGTGGTGAGCATGAACTACGGCCAGAGCGCGGGCGGCGATGATGCACTGTCGGTCGCGGCCAATGTGCAGCCGCGCGCCACAGGTCAGTGGCTGGTGGGTTCCTGCCGCCAGGATCGCCAGACCGACGATAGGGTCGATCCGGCAGTGCTGGCCAAGGTGCTGCGCACGGCCATGGCCTTGCTGCCTTGCCTGGGGCAGATGAACATCGTCCGCACCTGGACCGGCATGCGGCCTGCATCCCCCGACGGCTTGCCGCTGTTGGGCGAGCATCCGGGCAGGCCGGGTGTGTGGCTCGCCTGCGGTCACGAGGGCCTGGGCGTGACCACCGCCTTTGGCAGTGCCAGGCTGCTGGCCGACCAGATGCTTGGGCGTGCGGCGAGCATTGACCCGGCGCCGTATGCACCGTCTCGCTTTGCCCAACTTGAAAGGATCGCCCATGCAGGCCGATGAAGTCCTGGTCTACGTCGACGGCCGCGCCATCCGCGTACCAGCCGGCGCCAGCGCCGTGGCAGCACTGGTGCTGGCCGGGCAGATGTGCACGCGGCGCTCCGTGAGCGGCGATGCGCGCTTTGCCCTGTGCGGCATGGGCCAGTGCCAGGAGTGCCGGGTTACCATCGACGGCCGCGCACATCGCCTCGCGTGCCAGGTGCGCTGCCATTCGGGCATGGCGATTGTCACCGGCGCGGCGGAGTCCACATGAGTCTGCCGATTGTAATCCTGGGCGCCGGACCGGCAGGCCTGGCTGCGGCTGAGGCGGCGTCGGCGGACGGGCAGCCCGTGCTGCTGGTGGACGAGAATCCCGAAGCCGGTGGCCAGATCTGGCGCGGCGGGCCGTCGCGCTGGCATGATCAGCGCGCGGAAAAATTATGGAAGGCCTTGTTAGCACGGCCGCATGTGAAAGTTCTATGCGGGGCGCGCGTGGTCGCCGCCGCCGCGCCAGGAACACTGCTGCTGGAAACCGATGCCGGAGCGCGCAGTGTCGCGTGGGAGCGTGTGATCCTGTGCACGGGCGCACGTGAATTGCTGTTGCCATTTCCCGGCTGGACCCTGCCTGGTGTGACTGGCGCAGGCGGCATGCAGGCTCTGATCAAGGGTGGTATGCCGGTGGCCGGCAAACGCGTGGTGGTGGCCGGCAGTGGCCCCTTGCTGCTGGCTGTCGCCGACACGGTAAGACGCAATGGTGGCAAGGTGGTCGCGATTGCCGAGCAGCGTGTCAGCGCCCAATTGGCGCGCTTTGGCGCTCGCCTGGCGCTGCGGCACCACGCCAAGTTCATGCAGGCCTTGCACCTGATGGTAGCACTGCGCTCAATACCCTATCTGCGCGGCGCGCTGGTGACAGCGGCTCAGGGTGAAGACCAACTGGCGTCAGTGACGCTGGAGCAGGGCGGCAGCACGCGCACCATCGCCTGCGATTTCCTCGCCTGTG
>JBJMVX010000024.1:0-24216 GCA_045810445.1 Massilia sp. | reverse complement strand
CGCTTGCCGAGTAAATCACTACCCCGAAGCAGGTGGCCTGGTGTTCGCTGTCGTGATCAAGAATCATGGCCACTTCCATGCGCAGCGTGGCGCCTATCGCTGCCACGGCCACCACGCCCAACCACACGCTGAACTGGCCCACCTCCTGCGGACTGCACAGGCGTGTGATCAGCGGCGCCACGGCCAGCGGCAAGGCCTGGGCGCCAAGTGCGCCGCCTAGCACGGTTAGCACATGTTTCCAGAACGTGGGCAGCGATCGCTTCATGGGTAGCCTGATCAGACGCTCATGCAGCGTGCGCTATCGGGTACCGGTTGGCCCAAGGCCTCGAGCAAGGTCTCGGCCACCTGCTGTACGCTGTCGGTGTGCAGATAGGGACCCATGGGCAGGCTCAGGACCCGCCCCGCCATGGTACGCGCGACCGGCGCGGCATCGCCATGGCACCAGTGGGCATACGCCGGTTGCAGATGCATGGGGACCGGGTAATGGACCGCAGTCGGAACACCGGCCGCATGCAGCAGCGCCTGAATCCGATCGCGTTCGTCGAGGATGACGGTGTACTGGGCAAAGGTGCTGCTGCGGTCGCGCTGGCGTGCCACCATGTCCAGCTTCCCGGACAACAGCGCGTCATAGGCAGCGGCGACACGGTTGCGCTGTTCGAGCTCCCATTCAAAGCGCTCCAGTTTGGCCAGCACGATGGCGCATTGCAGCGTATCCATGCGCCCGCCCACGCCGACCCGGGTGTGGACGTAGCGGCGCGACTGACCGTGCACGCGAAGCTCGCGCATGGCCGTTGCCAGTTCATCGTCACTGGTGAAGATGGCACCACCGTCGCCGTAGCACCCCAGAGGTTTGCTGGGAAAAAAGCTCGTGCAGCCTATGGTCGACAGGTTGCAGCTTTTGCGGCCTTGATAGTGGGCGCCAAAGCTTTGCGCCGCGTCTTCGATCACCACCAGGCCGTGACGCCATGCGATGGCATTGATGGCGTCCATGTCCGCTGGCTGGCCGTACAGCGACACCGGGATGATCGCGCGGGTACGGGTGGTGATGCGCTCTTCGATCAGTTCCGGGTCCAGGTTGCAGGTGGTCGGATCGATATCGGCGAACACCGGTGTGGCCCCAAGCAGCACAATGGCTTCGGCTGTGGCGATGAAGGAAAATGGGGTGGTAATGACTTCGTCGCCCGGACCCACGCCAAGGGCCATCAGTGAAATGATCAAGGCCTCGGTACCGGAGGAGACGGTGATGCAATGACGCGCGCCGCTAAAGTCAGCCAGGCGCTGTTCCAGTTCGGCCACTTCGGGTCCCATGATGTACTGGCCGTGATCGAGCACGGTCTGGATGCGCGCGTTGATGGAGCCTCGCAGGGCCTGGTATTGGGACTTGAGGTCGATGAATTCCATGGTGTGATCCTTCGCTCGTCAGTTGGAGTTGGTGGCCAGGGCGACGGAGCAGGTGCCGTTGCGCACCGTGTAGATGTCGCCGGTATGGGGGCAGATGGCCTTGCCGTTGGCGGCCACGCCCAATGGCAGTCGCTCGCCGTGGCGGCTCATCCAGCCGCTCTGACGCGCGGGAACACCGGTCATCAAGGCAAACGGCAGCACGTCGCGAATGATGACTGCGCCGGCAGCGACGAAGGCGTATTCGCCGATGGTCACGCCGCACACGATGGTGGCATTGGCGCCTATCGTGGCGCCACGCCGCACCAGCGTGCGCCGGTATTCATCCTTGCGCATGACAGCCGCGCGCGGGTTGTACACATTGGTAAAGACCATGCTCGGGCCGCAGAACACATCGTCTTCGATGGTGACCGCGTCGTACACGGAAACGTTGTTCTGGATTTTGACGCGGTCGCCAATCTGCACATCGTTGGCGACAAAGACGTTCTGGCCCAGCGAGCAGCCAGCGCCAATACGCGCGCCGCTGCAGACGTGGGCAAAGTGCCAGACCCGGGTGCCGGGGCCGAGGGTGGCGCCGTCGTCGACAATGGCGCTACGGTGAATGACCTGGTCCATGTCAGTACTCCAGGGGCAGGGCCACGCGCTTGCCATCGCGCGCAGACATATAGGCCGCCACCAGCACTTCCAGCGACTTGAGTCCTTCGCGGCCATCGGTCTCCGGCTCGGCTTCGCCACGCAGCACTTTGATCACATTGTCGTAATAGAGCGGGTGGCCGAAACCGTAGACGGAAGTGGTCTGGTAGCTGGCGTCGTGCACCAGCAAATCGTCTTCGTCAGGCTTGGCAAAGTCCCATTGCTGCACTTCGTTGACGGCGACACCGCCAATGCGCACGGTGCCGGTCTCGCCCAGGATGGTGATGGACCCTTCCAGATTGCGCGGATAGGTCAGCATCGTCACGTTCATCGATCCCAGCGCGCCGTTGCGCCAGCGTAGGCTTAGCACGCCCGTATCCTCCACCTCAATATCGCGCGCCAGGGTCGCGGTGTAGGCTTGCAAGCTCTCGACCGGCCCGATGATCCAGTCGATCAGGTCGACGTAGTGGCTGGCCTGATTCATGAAGGCGCCGCCGTCGTATTCCCAGGTGCCGCGCCACTTGGCGCTGTTGTAGTAGGCGTCCGGCCGGGTCCAGAACACGTTCAGATTGACCATGTAGATGCGGCCGAAGCGCTTCTTGTCGACTGCGCGTTTGAGAAGTTGCAGCGTCGCGTTGCGCCGGTTCTGTTTGACGACAAACATGCGCACCCCGGCCGTGTCGCAGGCTGCCACCATGCGCTTGCCATCTTCCCAGCGTGTTGCCATGGGCTTTTCCGTGATGACGTGGCGACCTGCCGCGGCAATCTGGATCGCCTGCTCGGGATGCAGGCCGGAGGGCGTGGCGATGATGTAAGCGTCGGCGTCGCACTTGGCCAGCATCTCGGTCAAGGTGCGATAGGGACGGGCGCCAGTCACAGCGGCGGCCTTGGCCAGGGCCTCGTGGTTGATGTCGCACACGCCCACCAGTTCACAGCGCTTCTCGTGCTGGGTGATGGCATTGAAATGATTGGCCGCGATGCGCCCGCACCCAACCAGGGCGAAGCGGATGCGGCGATCGATGACTGCGGGAGGAAAGATGCGCATGGTGGGCTCAGGCTTTGACGACGTTGGACAGCGGTTCGAGGTACACCCCGCGGGTGTCGACGATCAATTGGGCGTGCTGCTGAATGAGGGTGTAGTCGAAGGCGCTGTGGCTGGTGGCCAGCAGCACAGCGTCGTAGGAGGCGATGGTGTCGGCAGTGAGGGCGACGCTGGACAAATCAAACTGGTGCTCGCGCATGCGGGGGAAAACGGGGACATGGGGATCGGCGTAGTCCACCAGCGCACCCTTCTCGCGCAGGATTTCCATCAGTTCGACGGAGGGCGATTCGCGCATGTCCTCGATATCCTTTTTGTAGGCGATGCCCAGGACCAGCACGCGCGCGCCTTTGACCGAGCGACTGCGCTGGTTCAGGGCATCGGCCAGCTTGCCGATCACCCAATGTGGCATATCGCTATTGATTTCCCCGGCCAGTTCGATAAAGCGCGTGTGCAGGCCATACTGGCGCGCCTTCCAGGTCAGGTAGAAGGGATCAATCGGAATGCAATGGCCGCCCAGGCCCGGCCCAGGGTAGTAGGGCGTAAAGCCGAACGGCTTGGTCGCGGCGGCCCGTATCACCTCGTGAATATCGATCCCCATGCGGTCGGCGATGATCTTCATTTCGTTGACCAGGCCGATGTTGACGGCGCGGTGGATGTTCTCCAGCAGTTTGGTCAGCTCCGCCGCGCGCGTTGAACTGACCGGCACGACGCGGTCGATGGCGGGGCTGTAAAGCGCGACACCGGCCTGCAAACACGCTGGCGTGTCGCCGCCGCAGACCTTGGGAATGGTGCGCGTCGAATAGTGCGCGTTGCCCGGGTCTTCGCGCTCGGGCGAGAACACCAGGAAGATATCCTCGCCGATGGTGAAACCACGCGCGGCCAGGCGCGGCTTGAGTTCCTCGTCGGTGGTGCCGGGATAGGTGGTGCTTTCAAGGGACACGATCTGGCCGGCGCGCACATGCGGCAGCAAGGCATCGGCCGTGGCCAGCACAAACGACAGGTCCGGTTCGCGGTAGGCATTGAGCGGAGTGGGCACGCAGATGATCAGGGCGTCGGCTTCGGCGGCGCGCGAAAAGTCGGTGCTCGCTTCGAAGCCCTTGGCCACGGCAGCGCTCACCTTGTCGGTGCCGATGTGTTCGATGTAGCTGGCGCCTGCATTGAGGCGCGCGACCTTGTCCTGGTCGATGTCGATGCCCAGGACCTTGAAACCGGCATCGGCGTAACGCAAGCTCAGTGGCAATCCCACATAGCCAAGTCCCACGACGGCCACCACGGCGCTGCGCTGGTCGAATCTGGCAATCAGGCGGCTTAAATAACTGCTGGATAATTTGTCGCGCATGAGAAACTCCCGCTGAGTGAGGACGATATTTATTTAATAATGAAGTTGTCGCTACATCCGAAATGGCAGGATATTTTTCGGGGGCGTTGCGACAGCGATTGGTGGCGTTTTTTCCAGAATGGCCGCACGTTGCGGCGTATATTCAGTCACAATGGCTTTGACCATGGATTCAATCATGCTGCGATCGTTGGTATCGCAGGCCATCATGAGAAAAGTAATATAGGTATCGAGAATGCCGGAATGCAGGGCATGTTCCTTCATGCGCATGATGCGCGGGTGCTCACTGGGATAAACCAGACCGTCAGTTAATAATTCTTCATTGAGTTTTTCGCCTGGAAATAGGCCGACAAATTGAATGGCTATATCACCGTCCGGGTGGCTGGCATTGCGTTCCGTTAATCCCGACATAATGATCATGGTGCGCGCCAGGTCCACGATCTTGATCGGCTCGCCCATGTCCAGCACGAACACGTCGCCGCCCTCGGCCATGGCGCCGGCCTGGATGACCAGTTGCGCCGCTTCCGACATCAGCATGAAGTAGCGTGCCACTTCGGGATGAGTGATGGTCATCGGGCCGCCTTGGGCGATCTGACGCTGAAACAGGGGAATCACGGAGCCGGAAGAGCCGAGGACGTTGCCAAAGCGCACCATCGAGAAGGTGGTGTCCGTCGAGAACCTGGCCGCAGCGGCCTGAAAAATCAGTTCGGCAATGCGCTTGCTCGCGCCCATGATATTCGAGGGGCGCACCGCTTTGTCGCTGGAAATGAGGACGCAGGTACGGACCTTGGCTTTCCCGGCCGCGGCAGCGATAACTTGCGCTCCCAAAACATTGTTGCGTAGGCCTTCGACAATATTGCTCTCGACCAGAGGAACGTGCTTGTAAGCCGCCGCGTGGTAGATGGTGGCGATGGTTTCGTCGTGCAGGATGCGTTCGACCAGCGCGGCATTGCAGACCGAACCCAAGTGCGCCACGATGCGCAGGTCCGGATAGCTGGTCTGCAATTCCTGCTTGATGGTGTAGAGCGCAAACTCGGAATGGTCGAGCAAGTGCAACTGGGCCGGCGCCAGGGTGACAATCTGGCGGCACAGTTCGCTGCCAATGGAGCCCCCGGCGCCGGTGACAAGCACAGCCTTGCCGCGCACGCAAAGGGCAAACAAATCGCTGCGTGGCGGCACAGGCGGGCGCCCCAGCAAGTCTTCAAACCTGAGCGCGCGCACAGCCGCCTCTGGCGCCTTTTCGTCGGCCAGATCAAGCAGCCGGCTCAGGATTTTGGTCGTCACGCCGGCCTCGGCCATGCGCTGCATGATGTCGCGCAGTCGCGCTGGCGATACCGAGGGAATGGCGATCACGATGGTGCGTATGCCGAGTGCGGCAACGGTGGCGACCAGGCGGTCGGTATGTACCACACGCAGTCCGCCGATGGTGCGCTCGTTGAGCACCCGTTTGTCGTCGAAAAAGCAGACCGGCCGGTATTCGCTGCTGTTGCGCATGGCCAGCGCCAGTTGTGCGCCTTGTTCGCCAGCACCGTAAATCGCCACCGCATTCGATGACACTTCCTGCTGGCCATTATGTTTGCGCAAGAACTTGCGCACGCTCAGGCGCGAAGCGACGACATACGAAAACGCGATGAACCAATAAATGGCAAGCGCGCTGCGGGGGAAACGCTGATCGTTGACGGTTAGCAGCGCGACATACACACCCAGAGCGGCTAGCGCGAGCGCGAGCCCGGTGGCGGTGAGCAGGCGCTGGTCGATGTAGCGGATCACGGCGCGATACAGATCGGACAGGGAAAACGCCGCTACGGTGACCAAGGCCACTGCCACGTAAGATGTGGCGCCATAGCTGAGTGCCTGCTGCAAGTCGCCGAGCCGCAGCAACATGGCCACTAGGCAACACAAGGGCAAGGCAAGCAGATCAACAGTGACCATGAGCGTCATTTTGGCAACGCGATGCATTTGCACGAGATTGGCGCAGAATTGAGATAGCGAAGCAGGTTTTATCGTCGGCATGGCAATAGTTGATAATAAAAATGATGGATTATTATTAATTGCGCCGATTAAATAGCTGGACGGAAAATTGATTTGAGGCTTAGATAAGCGATTACTGCATAAGTTTATTATCGCGGGGTGAAAAAATAGACGGATTGATAATGGTCAATGGCCGGGAACGGCCATTTTTTAGAGGTGCCGGAGGAAAAGATTATTCTCATTAATATTTAGTTTTGAGAAAATACCTGCCCACGCAGCGAGCAAATAAGGAGCGCTATCTGGCTGCAATTTGCGGTGCATAAAGACAGGCATGAATCAACTTACTAAGATCGGAATATTCCTCGAAAGATATGCAGCATGGCTGTCACCGTGACCCTCGCCCAGCTCGATCAACTGGCGCCCCAGTGCAGCGCCGCCTACCGCTTGGCGTTCGGCGAGGGGAACCCCGTGCTGGCGCGCTATGGCATTGCCGAGACTGCATTGCGGGTCGCCCATTTCATGGCGCAGATCCTGCACGAATCAGGTGCGCTCACCTTGGAAGATGAAAATCTGCGTTACAGCCCGCAACGCCTGGCGCAAGTGTGGCCTCACCGGTTTCGTCCGCTAGGGCCGCTCGATCCGCGCAAATTTGCCTGGAACCCAGAAAAGCTGGCCAATGAGGTCTATCGTGGGCGCATGGGCAATACCCAGCCTGGTGATGGCTACCTGTATCGCGGACGCGGCATGCTGCAATTGACGGGAAGGGATAACTACGCGCACGCGAGCACGCTATTGCGGGCTGGCATGCCCTTAGCGCCTGACTTGACGCGCGAGCCCGAGGCCGCGGTGTCGGCACAATGGAGTTTGCATGTGGCAGCGCTCACCTGGGAAGCGCGCGGCTGCAATGCGGCTGCCGATCAGGACGATGTGGCCAAGGTGAGCTTCCTGATCAACGGTGGCGATCTTGGCCTTGCCGAGCGCATCATCTGGACCGGCAAGACGCGAGCGATCTGGCTGGCGTGAAGACGGTCAGGGACGCGGCTGGGGCGCCGCGGGCGGCACTTCCACCGGCAGGTTCAGGCGCAGCAATTTGAAGCCAGCCAGTTTCTGACCATTGCGGCCTTCGCGCGCATTGCGCTCTTCGCGTTCGGCGGTGCGCGCAAAAAATGCCTCGAAGCTTTCCTCGCGCACGGCCGGGTCGGCTGAATTAAGGAAGTTGCGCTGGCCATTGGGACCGATCACGATCAAACCCACGTGCGAGACATAGAACTTGCCATCGCGCGTAGAGACCACGTTGACCAGATCACCTTCCTGCATCTGTGGCAGCAGCGCCAGCAATTTTCCCTTGGCGATATACGCTTCGCGCGTTTCCTGCACTGGAATATTGGATTCCGTGTTGTGGCGCGTCTTGAGAAAGTGCGTGCGGTCCACCGTCAATGGATAACTGGGACCGTCCGCGCCTGCCAGCGTCGGCGTGATATCGGTCAGCAGCCAGCGGTTGTTGATGTTCCAGTCGACTTCCGTGTAGTGATTGCGCGTCGCAACGCCAATGACGCCATCCTTGTAGCGTATGCGCTGCAGCATCCAGAAAAACTCTTCCCACGATCGGCTCAAAGCCATTGCATAGGTATGTTCGACGAATACAACGCAATCGCTTTTTTCAAGGCTGAACAGGGGCAGCGTATCGTGTAATTGATAAGGGTATTCGCCCAGCAGATTGAGCATATAAGGCTGGCCAATGTTCTGGCGCGCGATGGCGGCAATGCGTTTTCGAAGATCCGCTTCGCTCGTATGCATGTGCGCAATATAGCGATCGGCATCCTGGGGCGTCATTTGATAGATCGGTTTCTTGACCAAATCCTCCAGCGGCAAGGCGCCGCTGGAACAACCCAGCATCATCAGGGACAGGAACAGCAGGGGAGCGATGCGCATGGCGAGAACCGAATCAAGAGACGATTGCGCATGTTAACCTACTTTAACGACAAGCTTCAAATTTGAAGCGCGTAATGCGTGTATGCCAATTGCCATTGCCGGTACTGGGCAGGTAGCGCTGCGTGTACCAGAACGTACATCGATCGACCGGGTCGAGCAAGAGTTCCCCGGCAGGCAATTCGTGATCGGCGCGCGTAGGCTGCACGCCATTGCCGTTGAAGATAACTTCCTCCGCTTGCATACGGCCCGCCGCGTCGCCCCGTTCGCGCCCGTTATAGCGAATGCCTGGCGGCGTGTCGGGTGACGTGATGGCATAGGCGAGCGCCATGTCGCCCGCCTTGTCAACGCCGATACTGGCCATCCAGCGACTGTCGCCATCGGGCGCGAAGCTGCCTTGCTGGCGCAGGGTCGGTGCGCCGTGGCGCAGGGCGATGTCGTACCAGCGCAGGCCCAACTGGCCGCCCGTCATCAAGACTGGGTGAGTGGCCAGCAGCGATTGATGGCCGGCCCCATTCCAGACGACAGGGCGCGGCGCAACCCGGTCGCCAAATGCCGCAAGCGCTGCACCCGGTATTGGTTGAGACACCAGGGAGGCTAGCTGAAATGGCGCAATGGCGACCTTTTGCGGGCCACGAAGCCGGTTGCCGCGCAATGAGAAACGCCAGAGCAGCAAACGTGCCGCTTGCCCGTCCAGGCCCAGGAACAGCGCAGGCCCGGCACGCGCCAATTCGCCCGTACCCACCACCGGCATCGCTGGCACGCTCAGCGTATGACAATGGGCGTCAGGCGCCACCTCGCGCAGCAGGGCCTGACGGTCGATCCCGCATACCTGCGCGCCGATGCTGAAATAGTAGCCGTCCACAAGCGCTACAAGGCGCAGGTCTTCGTCTGCGGACGCACCCGGCGCTTTGACCACGTAAGGGTGATAGCTGCCGGCTGGATTGCCAGAGTCCGAAACGGCAAGGCACACCAGGGCAGGGTGATCGGCAGTGCGATACGCCACGATCCAGCGCCGCGCAGTGTGATCAAACAGCACTTCGGTATGACTTGTGCCACCGGCGGCGCAGCGCTGGCCGCCCGCGCCTGCAAACAGCGCACTCGCTGCAAATGGGCCGCGTAACATAAAACCGTCATGTTTACGGTACACGGCCAGCATGCCGTCTGCCGCCTGCACGTAATGGTAGTCGCCGACTGCAGCACTGACGCTGCCCGCAGCGGCGCGCAGACCATCCATATTGAAGTCGCTTCCCGACGTGCGCACGTGGGGCAGGGCTGATGACGCCATGCTGACTAGGCAGGCTGCAGCGCCAAGGCAGGCAGCCGTGAGGCGGATCGTCCTACAAGCTTCCATTTTTTCTCTCCTTTTTGTAGGACAGGGACGCATGAACCGTGCCGGCGTTGTCATAGGCAGTGTGGCGCGTTAAAGCGCACCAGTATCCATAAGGCTTTCTTTGATTTTGTAAGATTTTCCGACACGATATGGCGCAAGGAAGACTGTGTGCGGCAGCGAACGGTCGGCGTGACGCGCAGTCCCTATCATGAAGCTGTGTGAGTGAGGCACCGGAGGCTAAAGCCGAAGGCGAAAGTCTCCCAACAGGTTAGCCGGTCGCCTCGAGTATCGGCACCAATTCACGGCAAGGGGGCAGACAAAACGCCCTCTTGCAAACTGACTTGAAAAATGGAGCTTGCGATGAACAGCATTCAGCATCCCACCAAGCAGCTGGTACGCGCCTACCTGGAACGCCGCAGCCGCGATCCGAAACCGCCGCCATCGCCCGAAGAAATCCGGCGCCAGCTTGGTTGGGGCATGGCCCCCTCCGAATTCAAACTCACAGGTAGCCGGGCGTAAGTGCCTGAGCATCATGTAACAATTTTCGACAGAGCAGGCCGGCAACCGACAGCCCCCTGATCCCACCGTTTTTGGCAAGAGCCCGCATCGACCCCGACGCGGGCTTTTGTCATTTCTGGGGCAAATTCTGGCCATTCGCCGAATTTCGCGTCATTCACCGACCCGCCAACGCCATTCGCCGATTGCCGCTTTCCTCGCCCCAGGGAGCCAGTTATTGTGAAGCTGTTCTTTCAACGGGAGGCAAGATGAATACGGAAAATGGCTACGAGCAGCGCCGGCAACTGATGTGGGGGCTGTTCCTGATAGCGATGGGGATCACTTTCATGCTGGACCAGATGGATTTGATTGATGTCCGGGGACTATGGCACTATGCGCTGCTGATCCCGGTCGTTTTTGGCGTCAACAAGATGATTGGGTACCCGACCGCCAAGCATTTCAGCAGCGGGTTGTGGAATGTGTTTGTCGGACTGTGGTTGTTTGCCGTGTTTGAAGACCTGTTTGGTCTGACCTTCGCAAACAGCTGGCCGCTGTTCATCATTGTGTGCGGTATCAGCATGATGGCTGAATCGTACTTGAAAGACCGTTTTGCAGCCAATGAAGGAGAGCGCAATGAAAAATGATCAGCAAAAGAGTATCTCGGCGCAGTTGATACTGGGCGCCTTCGTGGTCGGTCTTGGTCTCTTGTTCTTGCTCGATAACCTGAACATCTTCGACTACCATCGCATGTACACCTTCTGGCCGACTGTCTTCATCGTGCTCGGTGTGGTCAAGCTGCTCGATACGAATACCGACAACGGCAAGCTGCTGGGTAGTATCCTGATCAGCGTCGGCGTGCTGTGGACCTTAAATCGCCTTGGCTTTGTGTACTTTAATGTGCGTTCGCTGGCGCCGCTGATCCTGGTGACCATAGGCGGCATGGTGATCTACCGGGCCCTGGCGCGCAAGAACCGCAGCGCCGACAGCGTGATGCAGGTGGCTGCCGACAGCGATTCCATTGTCGATATCACCGCAGTATTAGGTGGCTTCGACCGCCGCATCAACACCCCGACTTTTCGTGGTGGCGAAGTGACAGTCGTCATGGCAGGGTGCCAGCTGGACCTGCGCGGCTCCTCCATCGAAGGTGAAGCGGTGATCAATGTCTTCGTCAGCATGGGCGGCATTTCGATCAAGGTGCCGGTCGACTGGACCGTGGTCCTGCATGGCTCACCCATCATGGGCGGCTTTGATGAAAAGACGGCGGCGCCGCCAAACAACAACAAGCGCCTCATCGTCAAGGGCTACGCCATCATGGGTGGCGTTGAGATCCGCAACTGATGCAAAGCTCGTTTTCCTCCCGTCGTGGCGCCGCACTGTACATGCTGGTGTGGCTGCTGCTTGGGATTATCTTTGCCGCGCTGGTGGTTGGTGCCACCGGCGCTGGCTGGATAGCGAGCCTGGTGTTTGCCATTCCCGCCACGCTCTTGTACGGCTGCGCCGCCGGCTTCTCCTCGTATTACCTGTGCCGCGCCTATCCCCTCGACGAGCGCGGCATCGGCTCCATCCTGTTGGTGTTCACGGTGTCGTCGCTGATATCGGCCCTGTTGTGGACCGGGTTCTGCATTTTCTGGAACAGCGTGTGGGAGGAATACGGCGTACCGTTGGCGGCACCCCTGCGCGCGACCATCGTTGGACTGGGTGTGATCCTGTATGGCTTGTCGTCGGTCGCCCATTACCTGGGTATCGAATTTCAACGGGCCCGCAGTGCCGAGCGGCGCGAGTTGGAGTCGCGCTTGATGGCGCAGGAGGCCGAACTGCGCATGCTGCGCACCCAGATTGACCCGCACTTCCTGTTTAACAGCCTCAATTCGATCAGCGCCCTGACGTCGCAAAATCCGTCCGGGGCACGTGAAATGACCTTGCAGCTGGCTGAGTTTTTCCGCCATACGCTGGGACTGGAAGCCCACCGCAAGGTGACGCTGGAGGCGGAGGCAAAGCTGCTGATGCATTTTCTCGCAATCGAGAAGGTCCGCTTCGGAGCGCGCCTGATGGTCGAGCAGGACATCGCAGACGATGCGCTCGGCTGCCTGCTGCCACCGATGCTGCTGCAGCCGCTGGTGGAAAACGCAGTCAAGCATGGCATCGGCAATCTTCCGCAGGGAGGTTGCGTGCGCATTGCAGCGCGGCGCGAGGGCTCGATTTTGCATGTGCGCATAGAGAACGATATCGACGACGACATGCCCGCAGCAAGCGGCAAAGGCATCGGCCTGGCCAATGTGCGTCAGCGTCTGGCCGCCTTGTACGGCCATGAAGCGAGCGCCAGCTGGGCGCGCGAAGACCAATTATTCAGGGTAGTGCTTGCGCTGCCTGCCGAAACGACGGAGTAGCATGATGCGTGTGATGATCGTTGATGATGAGGACCTCGCGCGCGGACTGGTGCGCGAATTTTTGGCAAGCCACACCGACATCGAGATCGTGGCCGAATGTGCCAACGGTTTCGACGCGGTCAAGGCCATCACCGAGCTGGAGCCGGATCTGGTTTTCCTCGATATCCAGATGCCCAAGCTAAACGGGTTCGAGGTCGTGGAACTGGCCGGGCGCAAGACCCACTATGTGTTTGTGACCGCCTTTGACCAGTATGCGCTCAAGGCCTTTGAAGTGCATGCCGTCGACTATCTGCTCAAGCCGTACAGCCAGAAGCGCTTTGACGAGGCGCTGGCGCATGCGCGCAACAGCCTGCGTAACAGCCTTGGCGTGGCGGCCGTGGTCAGCGAAGCGGCGGACCGCAACAAACCACTGGGGCGGGTGCTGATACGCGATGGGGCCAAGGTGCATGTCATCGCTGTCGAGAAAATCGACTTCATCGAAGCACAGGACGACTATGTACAGATCAACGCCGATGGCAAGGGCTACCTGAAAAACCAGCGCCTGGCCGAACTGGAAAATCAGCTCGATGCTGGCATGTTCGTGCGCGTGCACCGCTCCTACATCGTCAATATCAGCCGTATCAGCCGTATCGAACAGGGCAAGGACAGCCACAGCGCCATTCTTGGGGATGGGACCCGCATACCCGTTAGCCGTAGCGGCTACCAAAAGGTCAAAGACCTGATCGGCTGATTGCTGCGCCTTTCCTTTACGCCAGCGGCTCCGAAAATACCACCACTGTCCTTGCGCAAGCGAGGACCCATGCAGATGATGGTTAAAGTGGCTGCAACACAAAGCCACCGTGCTGTGGGTCCTCGCTTGCGCAAGGACAGTGCGGAAAAACGCGTCGAAGTGGACGCGAACCCACCGAAGGTCAGCTATTGGCCATGCTGGCGGTCTCCCACCAGCGCGGAAGCAATTGCTGCACGTGCCCTGATAGGCTGATCGCTGGGCCTTTCCTTCACGCCAGCGGCTCCGAAAAATACCACCACTGTCCTTGCGCAAGCGAGGACCCATTCGGATGATGGTTAAAGTAGCTGCAACACAAAGCCACCGTGCTGTGGGTCCTCGCTTGCGCAAGGACAGTGCACAAAAATGCGCCGAAGTGGACGCGAACCCACCGAAGGTCAGTTATTGGCCATGCTGGCGGTCTCCCACCAGCGCGGTAGCAATTGCTGCACCTCGGCGTTGGCGAAGCGGTCGTCGATCAGGTACACCACGCCCCTATCCTGTTCGGTGCGGATCACGCGACCGGCCGCCTGTACCACTTTCTGCAAGCCCGGATATAAATAGGTGTAGTCGTAGCCGGCGCCAAACATGGCCTGCATGCGCAGGCGGATCTGCTCATTCACCGGATTCATTTGGGGCAGGCCCAGGGTGGCGATGAAGGCCCCGATCAGGCGCGCACCGGGCAGGTCGATGCCTTCACCGAAGGCGCCCCCAAGCACGGCAAAGCCAATGCCGCAACTGTCCTCGGTAAAACGGGCCAGAAATTCATCGCGCTGTTCCTCGTTCATGCGGCGCGGCTGCTGGCACGATGGAATGTGCGGGAAGTGCTGCTCAAATTGCGCCGCCACCTGCTTCAGGTAGTCAAAGCTGCTGAAAAAAGCGAGGTAGTTGCCAGGCTTTTCCTCATACTGGCGCGCGATTAACTGCGCAATCGGCGCCACCGAACGCGCACGGTCCGAAAAGCGCGTCGAGATATGGTCCACCACGTGTACCGCCAGCTGGTCGGATGCAAAAGGCGACGCAATGTCAACCCATGGGCTGTCCTGAGGCAGGCCTAGCGCATCGGTGTAGTAATTCCAGGGACTGAGCGTGGCCGAGAACAGGGTGCTGGCATGGGCCAGGGCAAAGCGCGCCTTCAGGAAAGGCGCCGGCACGATATTGCGCAGGCAAAGCGTTGAATTCTTCGCGTCCGCACGGGTCGCGTCAAACAGGGAATGCTCGCCAAACAGTTCGGCCAGGCGCGCAAAGTGCAGGGCATCGAAATAAAAGCGCTGCAGCGCCGGATCGAGCGGTGCCGGGTGCTCGCCCATGAACTCCGTGATCGTGGCGCTGGCGCCTTGCAGCGCCGTGAGCAGTTTGTCCGATGGCGCGGGCATGACCTCGTAAGCCTGGTCAACCAGCGGCCAGCTGCGCGCCACCTTGTCCAGCGCCGGCTTGAGCGAAGCCGGTGCGGCCTTGCGTGCCTCGCGCAGGGTGCTGCGCTCCAGTTCAGCCGAATACATCTGCCGTGCGCGCGCCACCAGGTTATGCGCTTCGTCCACCAGTACGCTGACCTTCCACTGGTTGGCCAAGGTCAGCCCGAACAGCATGGCGCCCAGATCAAAATAGTAGTTGTAGTCGCCCACCACCAGATCGCACCACTTGGCCATTTCGCTGCCCAGGTAGTACGGACAAACGTCGTGGGCCAGGGCGACCTCGCGCAAGGCATCGCGATCGAGCACGCCGGCCGATAGCGCTGCTTTGCGTGCGGCAGGCAGGCGGTCATAAAAGCCTTTGGCCAGCGGGCAGGACTCGCCATGGCAGGCTTTGTCGGGGTGTACGCAGGCCTTGTCGCGCGCGACCAGTTCCAGCACCCGCAGTGGCAGCAGCGGGGCGCTGTTGGTGATGGCCGCCGCTGCGTCCAGTGCCAGGCGCCGGCCCGGGCTCTTGGCCGCGAGATAAAACACCTTGTCCAGTTGCTGGCCTGGTGCCGCTTTCAACACAGGGAACAGGCTACCCACGGTTTTGCCAATGCCGGTGGGCGCCTGCGCCATCAGGCAGCGCGCCTGGCTATTGGCGCGAAAGATGGCGGCGGCCAGATCGCGTTGGCCCGGGCGGAAATCGGGATGCGGGAAGCGCAGGGCCGTCAGGCCTTCGTCGCGCGCCAGGCGATGCGCCATTTCCTGTTCGGCCCAGGCCAGAAAACTGTCGCACAGTTGCGTGAAAATTGTCGCCAGGTCCGCTGCGCTTTGGGTTTCGCGCAGGACGGTTTCAGTTTGCTGACCGATATCGAAATACACCAGCGCCAGATGCACCTGTGTCAGTCCCAGCTTTTGGCACAGCAAATGGCCATACACCCGCAACTGGGCCCAGTGAAGATGGCGATGGTTGCCCGGCATGCTCGCCAGGTCGCCGCGAAAGGTCTTGATTTCCTCGAGCAGTTGCTGCCGTGGGTCGTAACCGTCGGCCCGGCCGCGCACCAGTAGCGGACCATGGCTGCCCGCCAGGCTCACTTCCGTTTCGTAATCGGGGCCACGCCGCGCCGTGACGACGCCATGGCCAGCGATGCCTTCCTGGGCGCTGGGCGAGGGCGTGAAGCGCAGGTCCAGGTCCCCGCGACGGGCGGCGAAATCACACAGGGTGCGAACGGCAACGACGTAGCTCACGCGCTTGCCACTTCCCATTGCAGGTAGCACACGGAAATTGGCATGTCATGCGCTGCGCAGTAATCAATCCAGCGCAGTTGGTTGTCCTGCAGGCGATCGCCCGGCCCCTTCACCTCGATCATCTGGTAGCGCTTTTCGGCTGGCCAGAACTGGATCAGGTCAGGAAAACCACTGCGATTGGTTTTGATGTCGAGCAGGATGCGCTCGCACCATTTCTTGAGATGCTGGGGCGGGATGCAGGCCAGGGCCAGTTCGATCAACTCCTCGCTCAATGCTTCCCACATCAGGAAGGGCGAGCTGATGCCATGCTTTTGCGCGTAGTTGGTGCGGATGGTTTCCTGGTAGGCGAGGCTTTCCAGTTCATGCAGGCAGTCGCAAAAGTCAGCCTCGCGCCGATGGTAAAAGTCGGCGCTGTGCAGATCGGCCGGGCCGCGATGGAAAGGGTGGAAGAAGGCCCCCGGGATGGCGCTGAAAATCGCGCGCCAGCACAGCAGTCCGAACAGCGCGTTGATCAAGGCATTTTCAACGTAGAACACGGGCGCATCGCTGCGCCAAAGGTGGTCACGCACCACGCCTTCGACCCACCAATCAGTCTGTGGTTGGGGCAGGGCCAGGTCGAGCCGCTGCACGGACGGCGGCCGGCGCGTCGTCGCCCGGACATGACCGAGCCGTCGCTGCAGGCGCGGGCCGATGCGCGATAGATGCTGGCGTTCGGCGTCGCTTTCGGGCGCGGCCATGGCTTGCTCGAACAGGGCAAACGCCGGGCCATACTGCCCATCTTTTTCCAGCACACGAATCGCGCGTCCGCGCGCGCCAGGAAAGCGGCATTGCGCGTACAGCGCATGCGCATTCGGCCAATCCTTCTGCTTTTCGACATGCTGGGCAATCTGGAACAGCAGGCGGTCGCGCCGGCTGCCTAGCCAGGCATTGTCCTCGACCACAGGTGGCAAGGCTGCCAGGACCTGGTCCAGGTCGGCACCATCGTGGAACAATTCCTTGCAAGCGTGGAGCGCGAGATAGTCATCGATATCGCGCCGGTGGCGAAAACCGCGCGCGGCGCCGGAAAATTCCACCTGCTCGTACTGGAATACGCCCAGGTCGGAGAGCACGAATTCGGTCCAGTCCTGCTGCAAGTTGCCAAAGAAAATAAGCCGCAGACGGTCGCACAGCGGCTTGGCCAGGATGCGGTAGACATGGTCGCCACTGTCGCGGTACCAGTCGGAAAAGGGGCGCGGGTCGGCAAACTGGCTGCGCAAGGCATCCAGTTGTGCGAGCTTGCGGGCGCTTTTTTCGTGCAGGGACAGCTGAAAAAGTGCACCGATTTCGGCCTTGCGCAGCAGGTCGAACAATTCGTCCAGGGTGAGCACGGGATCGGCAGCAACCCAGCCGGTCGGCAACAAGGGGCGTGCGGCCTCATCGGTGCCGCCAATTTCCGCGTAGTTGAGCTTGCTAGCGCGGAACAGCGTGCCCTTGCGCATGACCATGCGCACGAACAGGGCGCGCGCTGCCTGGGGCAGGGCGTTGAAGGTGGCGATAAAGCCATGTTCCTCGGCCGTCAGCAAGTCCGCATAGCGCTCGCTGATCCATTCCAGCACCCGGTGGAAATTGTCCAGGTAATAGAATTCGTTCTCAAGAACTGTACGCATGTGCTGCCACCGAACTGCGGGATAACTGTGAATATATACAGTATATCAGCAAGCGATGCGCGCGCGGGATAAATGGGGGAACGGTGTTGTTGGCCGTTCCCCGACCATCAAGCCGCTTCGATCGCTTCTGCCGGTGCGTTCTTCATGGCATTCAAGCGCATCACGCCTTTGGCGAGCCAAAAGATGGCATAGACGTGAAACGCCACGCAGAGCCAGGCGTCAAAACAGACATAAATCAGTGCATCGACCACGTACACGGCGATGCCAGCGTAGAAGGCCCACGCTTTGCCGCGTATGCCAAACAGCCCCATGAGGACGTAAAACGCCAACAGCACGCCCGTGAGGACGAAAGCGGCCACAGGCGCGGATGCTGCCATGCCATCCGCGAAAGCAGTCATCGCCAGACCGATGACAAAGCTGCTGTTGCTACCCGTATGCGCCATCACTGTATTGACAAGCGACATGGCGGCAATCCACCAGAACCAGCGTGCTGCCGATTGAACGACGGGATCTGCAGGGGCGGACGGATTCATGGCTTTTCTTTCTGTTAATTATTGGTGGCCGGAATCATAGCATGCTGTTGGTCAATGATTAACAAAAATTTCGTCAAGTTAAGGCTTGATGCCCCGGGTTGCAAGGCATGCATGCTCCGCCGGGTCTTCTTCGGGGCAATCTTCTGCTTGCTGTTCGGCGCTCGAGCTCGGCATGGTCAGCGCGAGTATCGCGGCAATGAGCGCCACGTCAGGATCGGCCGGGACGGCGGTAAGGTTTGCTGATGCGTGCCCTGCACGTGCACGGACGGGCCGTACCTGCGGCGCGACTGGGGGCGACGGCAGCGACGGCAGCGACGGATCGGCCAGCGGGTCTTGCGGGGGAGCAGGGCTGTGTCTGCTCGGCGTTGGCGCCGGCTTGGCGGGGGGCGCCGCAATGACCAGCACATGGGGCGCGTCCCGATTTTCCTGCACCAGCATGATCAGCACCCCAATCAGACCGGCCACCACTAAGCCAGCTGCCACCAGCATGGCTAGGCGCAATGGCGACATGCGCGTTCTCGCCGTGTCGTCCACAAAGGCTTTTTTGCGATATGGCTTGGGCAAGGTGTAGTCGCGCGCGCGCACGCTGCGGCCTGTGCGCGGTGCTGTCTTTGCCAGTGGGTACAGGGGGTCGTCTGGTGGTGGCACGCTTGCTCTCCAGGAAATGAAACGCATTTCCCGATTAGAAACAAACTGCGGGCAGCCATGCTGATTTGTATCGTTGATCGCTTGTCCATGCAAAAACGCAGGGCTAATTAGTTGATTGAACGCAATTTCGGCCCAGCCCGCAGTGCCAATATTGGCTTCCGGACAAAAAAGGAGGCTGTCATGTTATTCCCACGCTGGTGTTCTGCCCTGGTCTGCGCGGCGCTGCTGGCCGCTTGCGCAAGCACGCCGCCGCCGGCGCCGCCCAGACCGACGCCGACTTTGGCCAGCATGCTGGAGGGGGCAGAGCAGGCGGTCAAGGCTGGTAACAATGAGCAGGCGCTGGCTTTGCTCAAGGTCGTGACAACGACGTTTCCCTCAGAGATAGCACCGCGGCTGCGCATTGCCCAGCTGCAGTTCGATTGTCACAACTATGGAGAAGCGATTTTCCATGCCCAGGAGGTACTGGACCGTGACCCGGATGATCTGATGGCATTGAGCATCGCTGCCGTGAGCGGCCTGCGGGTCGCTAGCCGGGCATTGAGCGAACTGGCACAGAAAAATAATCTGACCGGTTCGGTGCGCGCCGAGGCGACCGACCTGGCCCGTATGCTGCGCGCCAACATCGGTGGCGACATCCTTCCGCCGGTCAAAGCCAAACCAGCAAAGACTGCCGTGGTCAAACCCTTGGCCTCGACCACGCCGTCAATGCCGAAAGCTGCGGCAGGCGACTCGCCGGCCAACTGGCTCAACAATTAAAACAGGAGGAACCGATGAGAACGCGCACCCACGACCATCTCGCAGGACTATCGCAACGCAAATGGCTGGCGCTCGCCATGCTGGCAGGGATGATGCTTGCCGGTGTGGCGCTGAGCAGCGGCTGGGCCTGAAACAGCAAGGCCGTCCTCGCTTGGTGCGCGGGACGGCCTGGTGAGCTGGCAGACTTATTTGGCTTTGGCTTTGCTCTTGGTGCCAGGCGCCACCTGCTCGGTGGCCTTGGCAATTTGCGCCTCCACCGTTTGCACGGCTTGGCGCGTGGCCTGGGTCACTTGCTCGTAACCCTTGAAGGCATTGTCGATGGCCGTCTTGATGATTTCCACCGCGTTTTCCGAGCCTGGCTTGACGTTTTTGGTGACGTCGTAAATCAGCGCGGACAAAGCGCTTTTCGCTTCCGCGATATGGGCGTCAGCAGCGTTGTTAAATTCAGTATGGATGTCGTCGATGATGACCTTGAGCTGCTCGCCATATTGCACGGCGCCAGCCATGTCCGGCTTGGCGGCGGCGGCTGCGGCAGCCATGGCAGCCTTGGGGTCCTTGGCCTGGCTCATTTCCCGGCCCGCCGCCATCGATCCTTCAACCGAATTTTTTGCTGTCGCCATGTTCAATGCCAGGACTTGTTCAACGCCGTCGACCGCCTTGCTGGTCAGGGCGTTAAAGGTCATCATCTGAAGTTCAAAAAGAGTTTTGGTGGCGGATGCAAATTGTTCGGGATTCGTAAACATTAACTTCTCCTCAGTTTGAATGGATGCTACGGACGACGTTCCAACAATCTCCTCGAATGGCGCTTGGCCTATTATTGTGGTGCGACCAACTTCGTGCAATGACTATCTTGATAGGGTCCAGTCGCCTTTTCCCAGCCATGGCCCAAGCTGGTCTGGGCGCACACCAGCTTGCCGTCGACCTTGCTGCGCCACTCGAACCAGGGCGCGGGCCCAGCCACCGCTACCGCAGTGCAGCATGCGAGCAGGGTGGCGAGCAAAAAGGGAAGAGGGCGCATGGTAGTGCCGAGCATAGCCTGTTGGCGCCGCAAGTCAAGTGTGCGGGGCATCGGCCTCATGGACGGCTCGCAAAGCCAGGTGCGACGACGGGCAGCAGCAGGGTGAAGGTGGTGCCGGCGCCAGGTTCGCTCAGCACCTCGATGCGTCCGCCCAGCACGCCGGTCACGATGTTGTGTGCCACATGCAGGCCCAGGCCGGAGCCACCCGAGCCCAGCTTGGTGGTAAAAAACGGATCGTAGATGCGGCCGATCAATTCCGGAGCGATCCCTATCCCGTCGTCAACGACGCTAATGGCCACCAGCTCGTGCGAGCGGCGCGTCGCGCGCAGGGCAATACTGCCGGCCTGGTCCGGTTTGAAGGCATGCAGCAGGCAATTGTCGATCAGATTGTCCAGCACCTGGCCCAGCGGACCGGCAAAACTGTCCATCTCCAGCCCTGTTTCGGCGCTCAAGTGCACCTTGATCGGGCGCTGGGCAATCGTGATGCGCAGAGGCGGTGCCAGTTCTTCGAACATGGCGTTGAGAGAAAAAATACTGCGCAGTGAAGCGGTGTGATCAACGGCCAGTTGCTTGAAACTGGCCACCAGGGTAGCGGCGCGCTGCAGATTACGCACCAGCAGGTCGCTTGCTTCGTGAGCGCGCTCCAGATAATTGTCCAGCTGCGAGCGGCGCAGGCCCTCGGCGATGTCGGTCTCTAGCGCCAACGCATGTTCGGCCATGGTCGTGGCCACCACCAGGCTGTTGCCTATGGGCGTATTCAACTCGTGGGCCACGCCGGCGACCAGAGTGCCAAGGGCAGCGAGCTTGTCGCGCCTGACCAGTTCTTCCTGGGTTTGCGAGAGCGTGGCCAAGGCAGTGGTTAATTCGGCGGTGCGCGCGGCCACCAGCACTTCGAGGTTGGCGCGGTGTTCGGTCAGTTCGCGTTCGCGCCGGGTGCGCTCGATGGCAATGCCGGCCAGGTGGGACGCCACCGAAATGAGCCGCATGTCGTCCACTGTCGGCGAGCGCACTTCGCGGTAGTACATGGCAAACGAGCCGAGCACCTGTTGCTCGTCCAGGTAAATGGGCGTGGACCAGCAGGCGCGCAAGCCAAACTGCTGCGCCAGTGCGCGGTAGGGCGCCCACAAGGGATCGGCATCGATATCGGAGACGATCACTGTCTGCTTGCGATACATGGCCGTGCCGCAGGACCCGGCGCAGGCGCCTATGGGCAAGCCATCGAGCGCGCGCATGTAAGCGGGGTCCAGGCTGGGGCCGGACACGGGGCGCAGTGAGACGCCATCCTCGTCTAGCAGCAGCACCGAGCACAGCACGCCGTCGGACTGGCCTTCGATGAGCAGCATGAGTTTGTCCAGCGTGTCCGATAGCGGCGCGCCACGGGCGACCATTTCCAGCAGTTCGCCCTGGCCTTCACGTAGTTGTTCATCGAGATTGCGTTGGGTAATGTCAACGATGCGCACATGCATGAGCCGCCTGCCGGGGATAGGCAGCAACACCATGCGCATGTCGCAGGCAATTGAACGTCCGCTGGCATGCAGAAATGTGGCCTTGAAACCGCGGATGACGCCCTGTTCGACGCTGGCCACGCATTCGGCAATCAGGTCCGCGCTAGTTTGGCCATTGGCCTGCAGCGGTGGGCACAGCGCGAGCAAGGGGCGTGACAGGAGGCTCGCCACCGGGCGCCCAAACAGGCCGGCCGCATGGTCATTGGCGTCCAGCAGCAGACCGCTATCGACGTCGAGCAGCACCACAGTGTCGGGCGAGCCCGCCAGCATCAGGTGGTAATCGACATTGAGCACGGGTTTTGCGGTCACTATGGTCGCATCCTTGCAATCAGATGGAGCCAGTGTAGTCGATTCGTGGGATAGGGGGGCAAACGGTGTGCGCCAATGCAAAACGCCGCAGCCTTGAACAAGGACTGCGGCGTTGCATGGACTGCGAATTCTGCGGGTACAAACCCGGTAGATGGTGCCCACGGAGGGACTCGAACCCCCACACCTTGCGGCACATGGACCTGAACCATGCGCGTCTACCAATTCCGCCACGTGGGCACTGAGACTGCTTATTACACAAACTAAAACGCCGCAATCAAAAACGATTACGGCGGATCGTTGTACTGCTTCGGAAACCTGCCAGTAGATGGTGCCCACGGAGGGACTCGAACCCCCACACCTTGCGGCACATGGACCTGAACCATGCGCGTCTACCAATTCCGCCACGTGGGCACTGAACTGCTTGCTGCATCAGCATTTCTGCCGACATCTGCTATCATACTAGTCTTTGAAGTTTTGCGCCAGACTAACTTTCCTTGCCTAGCATCTCAACTTCCGACCAATCTGCTGCATTTTCCCTCGCTGTGACTTGTCGCCGCTGCGAGAGACCAAAATTATAGCGGAACATTTTGAAATGTCAAAGCTCTCGTACAAGAAACTTCAGAGCACGCCGCGTTAGGCGAATCCCACGGTCCTCCGTTACACTACGCGTATCACCGTGTCAATCTTCACAGTGTCAGTGCGCCAGGCTTACTTGCCTGCCCACTGTTTAAAACAAATATAGAAAAACATTTGAACCAAATTACTCATACCATTCCCAGCCGCGAGGACATTCTCGGCATCTTCCGTAACGCAGCAGCGCCGCTTGATCTGCAAGCACTCGCGCGTACGCTCAAGGTCAAGCCGGCCGCGCTGGACGTGCTCACGCGCCGTCTCAATGCCATGCAACGCGACGGCCAGATCCACCTCGATGCCGACGGCTGCTATGCGCTGGCCGACCACTCCGGTTTTGTCGCTGGCAAAGTCAGCGCCCACCGCGACGGTTTCGGCTTCGTGGTGCCGGACGAGCCGGGCGAGGACCTGTTCCTGTCCGACAAAGAAATGCAGAAAGTGCTGCACGGCGACCGCGTGCTGGCGAAAGTCACCGGTACTGACCGCCGTGGCCGCCAGGAAGGCACCATCGTTGAAGTCGTCTCGCGCGCCAACAGCCATGTGATTGGCCGCCTGCTCAACGATAACGGCGTGTGGATCGTCGCTCCCGAAGACAAGCGCATTGGCCAGGATATCCTGGTGTCCGGCTCGCCCGGCAAGGCCAAGGCTGGCCAGATCGTCAGCGTTGAACTGATCGAGCAGCCCTCGCGCTTCAAGCAGCCGGCGGGCACCATTGCCGAAGTCCTGGGTGACCTGGACGACCCCGGCATGGAAATCGAAATCGCGGTGCGCAAATTTGGCGTGCCGCACATCTTCTCGGCTGCGGCCCTGAAGTCCGCTGCCAAGTTGCCCGCCGAAGTGCGCGAAGCCGATCTGGCGGACCGGGTCGACCTGCGCGACGTGCCCCTGGTGACCATTGACGGCGAAGACGCGCGCGACTTCGACGATGCGGTCTATTGCGAGCCAGTCAAAATCGGCAAGGCTAATTGCTTCCGCCTGATCGTGGCTATTGCCGACGTCAGTCACTACGTCAAGCCGAACGACGCGCTGGACGTTGACGCGCTCGAACGCAGCACCTCGGTCTATTTCCCGCGCCGCGTGATCCCGATGCTGCCCGAGAAGCTCTCCAACGGCCTGTGCTCGCTCAATCCAGCAGTCGACCGCCTGACGCTCGTGTGCGATGCCGTCATCTCCGACAAGGGTGAGATCAAGGCTTACCAGTTCTATCCAGCCGTGATCCATTCGGCAGCGCGCCTG
>JBJMVX010000023.1:0-6537 GCA_045810445.1 Massilia sp. | reverse complement strand
CCTCGAACGCGGCCATTTGTCGCCTACTCATCGTCAGCATCCTGTCTTCCTCATCGGTGCACTCGGCGTTCCGCGACCAATAGCAAAGTCGAGGGACGGTCGTGGCAAGCCCAAAAAATCGGTGATGATACGCGGAAAAACACCGTCAGTATCAATTACTCAACGTTTGCGGACAAATAACGACATTCCCTATGCACAATGGGAAGTTCTCAGGTTTGCAGGCACAAATTACTTGAGAAAAACTGGCAATGCATGCAACAATTCTTTTTTGGCACTGTTGCAACAACCATAGCAACTCAAACATGGTGGCGGGCCCACACGATCCTGGAAAGAGAACATGGCAGGCGAAATTATTCGTATCGGCGATTCGACTAGCCATGGCGGCAAAGTGCTGGAGGGATCGCTGACGGATATTTGCATGGGCAAGCCCATCGCGTTTATCGGGCACAAAGTGCAATGCCCCATGTGCCGGGGGGCCTATCCGATCATCGAGGGCGCCCCTGTCACTACCATCTTCGGCAAGGGCGTCGCACTGGCCGGCATGAAGACCTCATGCGGCGCGGTACTGATTGCGAGTCAGTTTACCGACATCGTCGAAATGGGTGGAAAAAGCGGCGGATCAAGCGCGGCAAGCCATCCTGGCGACGCTGCTGCCGATGACAGCGATGGGGCCACGGCCGGTGCCGGCACCGGAAGCGGCCAGGAGACACCCCCAGAAACTTCAAGCAGCGACACGGCGCCGCCCACGCCGACTCTCGTTGCCGGGCCAGGCGGCGTGCATCAAGTCGCCGCCAACCCGACAACATCGTCGGCGCAAGTCACCGGCACGAGCGCGGCGGCCGGAGGCTCAAGCGCGGTAGCGCCGGCAGCTGCCATCGCCTCGCCGAGACAAAATCTGGCCTCCCCACGCGCAGTGGTTTCCCGGCCGAGTCCATTGCTTGAGCAACTGCAGGCTGCCGCCGTGCAGGACGCCCAGGCTGCCACGCTTGAGACGGCTGCAAAATCGGGAGCGCCATTCTGTGAAGTGTGCACCGCCGGCGCTGCCAAAGCCCCTGCTTCCAAGGTGGTTGCATGAGTGGCGTCGAGGTGCAAAGCCTGATCGATTTTCTGTGGCCGCAGGGAGACTGGGTCGGCGGCCCACAGGTACACATGCTGCTCGATGGCGCGCGCGATCCCGCAATTTCCCAGCTCGTTCGCGGTGGCAATCTGGAATACGAATGCCTGTTTGCGGGTCACCTCAGCGCGCGCCTTCAGACAGCGGCGCCCTACCTTGTGCATCTGGAAGCGGCCTCTCCGTTGACCCTGACCTTGCTCGAGCGTAGCTGGAATCAGGATTGGGGCATTTTCAGCATCGCGCCTCACTACACGACGCTTGCCCAACAGCGCATTCACTTCAAAAAACTGCTGCGCGTACGCGATGAAACGGGCAAGGAAATGGCGTTTCGTTTCTACGACCCACGCGTGGCGCGGGTGTTTCTACCGATGTGTACAGGTGAGCAAATCGAACAGTTTTTCGGACCGCTACAGGCGATTGTCGCGCAGTCCGACCATCCTGGCGTTTTCGCTCGCTACACCCCGGACAGCACCAGGGTCAATGTCAGCTTCAACCACAGCGCGCCGCTGTAGCTGCCCGGAAATCGGGATCCGTATCAAGCGCCTTCCAGCGCGCAGTGACGTACCAATTTCAGCGAAAAGGAAATGGTGGACCTGACCCTGGCGATCTCGACGATCAATACATGGAACCGGTTTGGCGTAGGCTTTCGCAAAACGCCGGCGGCATGATACAGCGCCTGTCCCGATATCGATGTGCGACGCGCTACCAAACTTGGGTCAGAAAGTTTCAACGATTCAAACCCCTTTCTGAAGCAGATGCTTCACTGTCGCGTACAATCGAATGGACTGCGAAAACGCCGCATTCACGCTGCCAGCAGAAAGGCTTTGTGCCGCTCTGAGCGTCGACATTAAAAACCAGAGCACGAGCGCTCCCCAACTTTATCATCCATGAAAAATCTCTTCCTCACTGCTGCAATGTCTGTCCTGATCGCTGGCTGCGCCGTTGCGCCGCCACATTCTGACTCGTCCAGCAAATCAAAGCCGACGCCGGCCGAGGCGGATTCGACGAGTTCGGGAACAGAACCGCAGCCGCTAGCGACGACGACTATCAATGCCAAGGCGGGTTTTTACCAGCGGTTTGAGACCGAACTGGAAGTTGACGCCGACAAAAATCCCAGGAAGTTTGATGCTGACTTCCGAATTGTCGCCTTATTGACGACGACAAAGTGGAATCCCTCCATTTACTTTTGCGTTCGCGGAGAAGCGCCGTCTGCCGCCAGTTGCGTGGGCGCCGTCAAATATCCGAATGAGCAGTATCCACTGGTCGTTGAGCGTTTTGTCCCAACACCGGGGGCCCAACCCATAGACAGTGCATCCAACCAATACTTACTGCCAACCGAGACGCACACGGTAACGGTCGAATTTCATCAAACGCAAGTCGTTTTCAAAATAAACGGAAGGCAGATGTACACCAGAGACCTAGGCAAAAAAGCTGAAACTTTCACCTTTGGTTGCAGCTCAATCAGTTGCGAGGTTAGTCTGCTTCCCGCGTCCGCGAAGGACTAGTGGGCCAATAGCCACTGCCAAGGCCCAACCATGGGCCTAGCGACAATCAAAGGCGCATCATTGATGTCAGCCCCCTTTTCGAAAGCCTTCGTTCGGGGTGCAACTTCCTTCGATGGCTCTCCCCCGAAAGCGGCAGTTTTCGATATCAATTCATCTTGAAGAGTGTCGCAATGAACTTCGCGGCAAGCCGACGAAGTTCAAACAGCGCCGAGCTGACTAGACCAGCAGCGACAAATATTGGTCCGTGCTCATCATCACCGAAAATGAGGAGTGCGAGTCCGAAAATCGATAAAAGTGCGGAGAACCAGTGAAAAGCTTTTCGACTCGCGACGTGCAAGCGCTGCTGTTTCTGCGCTTCCTGGGATGCGAATGCCGCTTGACTCTTTAAGTCCTTCACGGTTGACGCCACCTCAATTTCGATGTTTTTCAAGTCGCGGGCCTGCAGGACGCTATTCAAGGCCACACGCGCTTCCTCGACTAAGCCATCAATTCGGGTCGCGATAAGATACGCCAATTCATCATCGCTCATCTTGGCGTACGTTTCCTGAAAATACAGGACTTTCGATTGGTCCATACGCGCCATTCCATGTTGTACGAGATTCGACCGCCTCCGTCCAGTTGGGCGGGCCGATATCAATTGTACTCGACCGCCGACGGGCGTCAGCCAGTTGAGCCACTGCCGCCTTGCAGCAGACTCGCGCAGGCATTCGTCCTCCGTAACGCTACCGAATCGACGGCGCGCAAGCATTTGGCCAGGCATGCCGCGACAGGCAAGCGCACGGCCACTATCGGCGGCGAATTGAACCGGTCGACACGACACCCATGTGCTATTGCGACAAGCAGGGAGCGTGGACGACGTCACGTGCGCCATTGAACTGAGCAAACTTGCAGAATGGGCGCTTACCTAGCCGCTCCAGCTCGCTATTTCTTGGACGGTTCTACACGCGCGAAACTGGCCGCACTGGCATTGCCCGACGCTGCCTTCGCATAGTCAATCACGATACACATTCGGAACTTTCTTGATGGTTCACTTGATAGGCAAGACTCTGCTCATCCTTGGCATATCGATGGCGGCGACCACGCTGCACGCAGCGCCGCTCAGCACCACCGACGCGAAAAAGCCAGCCAGGGCCAAGGCCAAAAACAGCAAATCCAAGGTCAAATTGCTTGCCGGCGAAGAAGGTTCGACCCGCCCGGGCACACCCGAAGACGAGCCGGAAATCAAGGACAACAAGGTAGTGCAGTTCAATTGCGAACTTGGCGCCAGCATTGCGATCTACACCAATGAAGCAGACAGCGAGCACCTGGCGCTGCGCTGGAAAAAGCGCTTGCACCGGCTGACCCGGGTTGGCACCACCACCGGCGCCAACCGCTTCGAGAATACCAATTTCGGCCTGGTCTGGATCGGCATTCCGGCCAAGGGCATGCTGCTCGATTCGCGCATGAACCATCAGTTGGCCAATGAATGCAAGAGCCTGGAACAGGAAGCTCTCGCGGCGCAGCCAGTCTCCCCCGCTCCCATCACTGAGGCCGCCGCGCCGAGCCCGGCGGCACCGGTCGGCGTGATCACGCTGCCGGATACTGCCGTCCCTGCCGTGCCTGGTGTTCTTGTTGCACCGACAGTGCCTGGGGCCGTGCTGCTACCGCCAGTGTCTGGTGCGCCAGTCGTCCCTGGCACGAATGACTTTCCGCCAACGCCAGCCGATTCGGCTATCAAGCCACTGTTCAGGGCAGCCGCCAGCGAGCCTGCGACCGTGGCGGCGCAGACGGCGCCGACAACGCCAGCGCCGGCGCCAGTCGCTGCGCCATCCGTTGTTGTCCCGACGTCCGTGGCGGCGCCGCCATTGCCTTCGGCCGTTGCGCCACCGGCCGTGGCCACCCCGCCAATGCAGCCGGCGGCTGTTCCAGCCGTCACCGCGCCGTCCGTGCCGCCAGCCACCGCCACGGTGAAACCGCCGTTCAAGGCGGCTGGCGCGCAGCCTGCCACTGTGCAATCAACGGCGCCAGCGGTCCTTGTGCCAGCGAATATTCCGACAGTCGCTGCCCCCGCAGATGTTGATCCTGCCGTCAAGCCGGCGCCGTCCGAATCGATCAAAAGAAATCCGTAATCTTTATATACATATTGGCTTATCGTCTCATCTTCGCGATGTCCTTGATTCAAATGGCTTCGGTTTCGGAGGCCCTTGCGGCCAAGGTCAGCGCGAACACATTCATCGAATGAAAGACCAGGACCTTGGCCCAGGTCGGTCCAGCGCGCCTGCGCTTTTTGCCAGTAAAAAAACAATCGTCGATTGGTGATTTTCGAAATTGCACCGAACCGGCCTTCCTCGCACAATTGGCATTCAGAGGGATGTGTTTGGGGCTGGGCGGCCAAAGCGTTTCGTGCACCGTACTACACCTACCCAGTCGCTAAGGGAATGGGCCGCCTCCCCGTTTTTTTTCACGCCTTTGTCACCACTGCCTTGGCCCGTGGGCAAGGAGCCGACAGTGCGCGTCCCTGACCACCATCGGCGAACACGGCACTTCGTGCGCCCCTACATCATTGAAAGACAATATGTTGAACCACACTATCACCGGCAGCTCGCTGATCGGCGCCCGCGATCTGCCCGGTCACGCCGCCCCGTTCAGCGGCGTCAATCCCGCTACCGGCGCGGCGCTCGAGCCGCAGTTCGGCAGCGCGACCATAGGCGACGTCGAGCTCGCCTGCGCATTGGCCGATCAAGCCTTTGACAACTACCGCGAAACCACGCCGGAACAGCGCGCGGCCTTTCTCGAACAGATCGCCCACAACATTCTCGCGCTCGGACCGGCGCTCATCACACGTGCGATGCAAGAGTGCGGGCTGCCGCAAGGGCGCATGGAAGGCGAACGCGCACGCACGGTTGGACAGTTGCGCCTGTTTGCCAAAGTCGTGCGCGACGGCCACTGGCAAGGCGCCACGCTCGATTCGGCGCTGCCCGAACGCACTCCGCCCCGGCCCGACCTGCGTCTGCGCAGGATCGCCATCGGCCCGGTTGTCGTCTTCGGCGCGAGCAACTTCCCACTCGCGTTTTCCGTCGGCGGCGGCGACACGGCCTCGGCCCTGGCGGCGGGCTGCCCCGTTATCGTCAAGGCCCATGGCGCCCATCCGGGCACCTCGGAATTGATTGGCAAGGCGATCCAGGCTGCCGTGGCCGACTGCCACCTGCCCGAGGGCGTGTTTTCCATGCTTCACGGCGATGGGCGCACCATCGGCACTGCGCTGGTGAGCCATCCGGCCATCAAGGCAGTCGGCTTCACCGGTTCGCGCCAGGGTGGGTTGGCGCTCATGCGCAGCGCCGCCCAGCGCGCCGAACCCATTCCCGTGTACGCCGAGATGAGCAGCATCAATCCGGTGTTCATGCTTCCTTGTGCACTTGAAAAGCGTGCCGCAGCCATCGGCGCTGGCTTCGTTGATTCGCTCACCCTGGGCGCGGGCCAATTCTGCACCAACCCCGGGCTGGTGATCGCGCTGGATGGGCCCGCGCTCGACACCTTTTGCGACGCTGCCGCAACGGCCCTGCAAGCGAAGTCTGGCGCCACCATGCTAACGAGCGCCATTCACGGCGCCTACACCAGGGGCGTGGCGCGCATGGCCGACGCGCCCGGTGTCACGCTGCTGGCACGCGGCCAGGCCGGCGACGGTGTGTGCGCGGGCCAGGCTGCCTTGTTCGTCACCGACGCCGCCAATTTCCTGGCCAATCGCGCACTCGAGGACGAGGTGTTCGGCGCCAGTTCGCTGATCGTGCGTTGCAGCGACCTGGCACAGATGCGCGCCATCGCCGCCCACCTGGACGGCCAGTTGACCGCTACCGTGTTTGTGGACGACGATGACCGTGCGGCGGCGCTGGCATTGCTGCCCCTGTTGGAGCGCAAGGCAGGGCGTATCCTGGTCAACGG
>JBJMVX010000022.1:0-6978 GCA_045810445.1 Massilia sp. | reverse complement strand
TCTGGGTGGTGTCCAGGTTGGCCACATAACCGTTGGCAGCACTGGTGGTGGCAAACAGGGTGCGGTCGGCAGTCGCAGTCGCGTTGAGCCAGCGATAGGCCGTGATCAAACCCAGGTCAGCCTGGCGACCGAGCGCGCTTTCATAGGCAAGATTGCCCGTGGTCAGAGTGGTCGAGTTGATCGATTTGATCAGGAAGATGCTGGTGCCCAGCATCACCAGCATAATCATCAGCATGACCGGCAAGGCAATGCCGCGCTGGCGTTTGAGTGTCGGTTTCATCAGGGACCTCATTAACGGCGCCAGCCTGCATTACGCAGCGGCACAATGGTTTCAAACACGCGGTAGCGATAGCACTTCCAGCTCACCGTCTCGCCGGCAACAGAGACGTCGACATCGATGGGCACGGCCGTCACGCCCGTCGGTTCCGTGGTGCTGAACACCTTGGGCTGGACCGTCGTCGTGTTGCAGTTTCCGCTGGAGTCAGGTTTTTCCGGCGACTTGCTGCGCGCCACCACGGCCAGGCGGATGGCCACGATATGCTGGAAGTCGTTATGGCTGGCCGCAGTACCGTTGCCATCGGCGTCGATCATGGTGGCCGACCATTGATTCACGCGCACCCCGGTATTGGCGACAAAACTGGCATCAAAGGCAGCCTGGGAGCGGGTATCGAAACCGTATTGCGCCTTCAGGGACACCACGTTGTCAATGACCGGAGTCGACGCTGCCGTGCTGCCGGTCAGGTCCGTGGCCTGCAGGCGCAGATAATTGCCAACCACCGACCAGCTGTGGAAGGCCAGGGTCGATGCCGGGCCCAGATTGAACACGCGCGAGATGCCATTGCCGAAGGTCGCGCCGCCCAGGGTGCCCGAGGTAAAGCGGCCCGTGCCGTCGATACGCAGGAACTGCTGGGCTGGCGGCGCTGGCAGTGCGCCAGGATTGGTGGTGATTTGCGAAATCGCGCAGCGGGTGCCGTCGGCAGCCGTGTCGGCCGCCACCAGGATCACGTCATTGAGGTTAAAGGCAAAGGGAATGGCCGAAATATTGATGGTGCCCAGGCCAGGATAACTACTGATCCCCACGCTGCCGGTCCCGGTCATGGAGCTGCCGGCATAAAAGGTGATGCGATCGGGCGCGCTGCCGTTCGATTCGATGATCACTGGCGACATGGGGCGAATGGTCACGCCACTACGCGTGACTGGCGCCAGGGTGTAGCCACTGGTATCGCTAAAGACCGTGTTGCAACCTGTGATCAAGGGGTCGTTCAAGCCATAGCCGGCCTGGTTGCCATCGGCGCTGATGGAAAACATGGCGAGCATGCCGTTTTGCATGGCGTCCGAACCACCGAGCGACGCCTGCTTGTTCTGCTCGCCGTTGAGCACCACGCGGGTGGCAAACATCATGGCCAACATGCCGATCGCCAGCGCGACCAGCAATTCGACCATGGAAAAACCGGCGCCGCGGCGCTTTGTCATCAGGGTGTTCAATTCTGCCTCGCCAGGTGAGCCGACAAGCGGTGCGTGTTGACTGGATCGCCCGCCTTGCGCGACCATGAAATGCTGATATCGACCCGGTTGTAACTGGTGCCTGCGGTCGGGGTCACCGCCACCGTGATGGTGGCATTGGGAATGACGCGCCGCGTTTCCGTGTACCAGTTCAGCAGCGACGCACTGGGCGAGCCGCTGGTATAGGCATAGCTGGACGCATTGACCTGGTCATTGATCATCAGTGCCACCAGGTTTTCGCTGGCCATGGTCGCTTCCGCGCGCATCGTCGCGTCCGACAGGGCGCCAAAGGAGCGGGCCTGGATGCCGATGGCGCCGAGCAGACCAATCGCCAGCAAAGTGACAGCGATCATCGCTTCAAGCAGCATCACACCGCGTTGCAATCGTTTTTTCATGGGCAGGCTCGCGAATCGTTGACACCGACGGTGGGGTAGCATTTATTGGCCATGCCCGACAGGGGGATGGCAATGGCGTTGGCCAGGAAGGCGTCGGAACCGACTGGCGGCGCCATCGTCAACAAGGTGACCCGGGGATTGATGGTGGTATCGACCCAGCCCAGGGAGGTGTAATAGATCTGGTTGGCGCCGATGGGCTGTATCGTTTCCGTCATGATGCCCGCCGGTGGCAGCGTGTCGGCCGTGCGCAGGATGGATTTGAAGCCTGGCAGACCCATGGCCAGTTCCGGGTCGCCCGAGGCGGCCGTGGTCGTGGTCGACCAGTTGCCGCTATCGTTGTCGCAAATGGCGGTCGGGACCGAGAAGCAGATATCGACCTGCCAATCGAGCTGGCCGGTATTGACATTCGTGGTCAGGGTGATGCGGCTGCTGCTCTTGTGCTTGACCGCTTCGCCGCGGGCCATGCGAAAGCCTTCGGCATAGAACTCGGCAGCGCCCTGGATCTTGGTCGTACGCACCCAGCTGGAAATCATGGGCACGCCAATGGCCAGCGTCACGCCAATGATGGCCAGCCCGATCATGCTCTCGAGCAGGGTAAAGCCGGCCCGGCCCTGTTGGCTTACTGGGTGCATACACCCCCCTTGCGGTCGACCCAGCAACCGGAGTTGGCGGTCCAGCCGCCTGTCGATGGCACGCCCGTGGTGGCGCGCGCGCCGCTTTGATCGACCGTGAAGACAAAGCCGGCAGTCGGCCCGCGTCCGGTGGCGGTCACCACATAGGCCGAGGTCGACGAGGACGTGAGCGCATAGGTGAAATTGGTGGTAGTGGGCAGCGTCATGGCCGGCGTGCCGGCGTAGGTGCGATTATTCGCCCAGTACTGCTCGGCATTGAGCTGGACCCCGCCCAGGGCGGAAAATGCTTCCGAGAGTCGGCCGCGCATGATGTAGGCGGTATACGAAGGGAGCGCGATTGCAGTCGCAATGCCGACGATGGCGACGGTAATCATGACTTCGATCAGGGTAAAACCGCGGGCTGTGCTTCTCATGCTGGATCTCCGGGAAAATTGTTGCCACGGGAGAATATTACCCGTGGATTCTGTCAGATTGCTGAGAATAAGCTGACAAAAGGCTGACAAAAGCAATTTGTTTCATATTCGAAACACCTTATTTGGTTCCTGGGCGGGGAAACAGCACGGTAAATACAGCGCCCTGCCCCGCTTCGCCGCCGATGCCAATCTCGGCGTTGTGGGCCGCCACGATGTCGCGCACGATGGCCAGGCCCAGGCCGCTGCCAGGCACTTTCTCGTCCAGGCGCACAAAGCGGTCGAACACCTCACTGCGATGGCGCGGCGCAATGCCGGGCCCGGAATCTTCCACCACCAGCATGGCCGCCCCCAGTGGCGCGGCCACGCGCACGGTCACGGCGCCCCCTGACGGGGTGTAGCGCACCGCGTTATCGATCAGGTTGTCGATCAGGTCGCGCAGCAGGGCCGGGTCGCCCAACAGGGGCGCCGGAGCAAGCTCGAAACCGATATCAATCTGTTTCCTGGCGGCGGCGCTGGCAAACACCTGCACCGCTTCGCGCACCAGCTCGGCCAGATCGGTGCGCTCCAGGCGCGCCTTCACGAATCGGCTCGGCTCGGCCCTGGCCAGGGCCAGTAATTGGTTGCTGTGACGAATCATGCGCTCGTTTGCCTGCAGCATCAAGCGCAGTGAATGGACCGTGTCTTCATCGCTGGCGTGGCGCGCTCCCAGCCACTCGAGTTGCAGCTTGATCCCGGCTAAGGGGGTGCGCAACTGGTGCGCCATATCGGCCAGAAAATCCTGCTGGGCCTTGGCGCCGGATTGCAGTTGGCCCAACAGCTCATTAAAACCGGCCACCACGGGAATCACCTCGTCAGGCACCTGGGCCGTATCGATGGGGGCAACCTCGCCGATGGCGCGCTGCTCGAGCGTCATGCGCACGCGGCGCAGGGGCTGCAGGCCGGCCGAGACGGAAAACCAGATCATGCCCACCAGGGCCGAGACCAGCAGCGTTTCGAGCAACACCAGGGCACGCACGATGGCCGCGCGCGTCTGGGCCCGTTTGCGCAAGGTCTTGGCCACCCCGATACGCACGGTCTCGCCACCGACCATCACCGAGCGCAGGTAAACGCGCACCGGCTCGCCGCGCATGCTGTCGTCAAACGCACCTGCACCCGCGCTGCGCACGGGAAAGTCGGCGTCGCCGGCCAGCAAGCGCCCGCCGCTGGTGCGCACGGCAAAATACACGGCATCGACTTCATTGGCGCGCAAGACTTGCTCGGCCTCGGTGGGCAAACCGATGGCGGCGCTACCGGGCCCGCCGCCTTCGAGCACGCCCATGCGCGCAGCCAGGGCCAGGGTGGCGTCCACCAGGCCCTGGTCAAAGGCTTGCTGGGCCGGGACCCAGGCCAACATATAGGTCAGGCTGGCGCCAGCGAGGTTGATCAGCAAGATAGGGACAATCAACCACCGCAGCAGACGCAGGCGGATGCTGTTCATGCCTGCTGTTCGAGCATGTAGCCAAAGCCGCGGATAGTGAGGATGCTGATGCCGGCGTCCGCGATCTTCAGGCGCAAGCGCGAGACATACACTTCCACCGCGTTCAAGGTCAAGTCGCCGCCCCAGGGCAGGATGGCGTCAATGATCTGCTGCTTGGAGACGACGCGCCCGCCATGCTGGAGCAGGTATTCGAGCACCGCCCATTCGCGCACCGACAATTCGATGCTGCGCCCGTCGATATGGGCACGTCGGGTAAAGGTGTCGAGCGTCAGGCGGCCCAGGCTCAGCACGGCCGGCTTGGGCGCATTGCGCCTGGCCAGGGCCTTGATGCGGGCCACCAGTTCGGCCGTGGCAAACGGCTTGACCAGGTAGTCGTCCGCGCCCAGTTCCAGTCCGCGCACCCGGTCTTCGATGGCGTCGCGCGCCGTCAACAGCAGGACCGGCACGTTGCTGGCGCGGGCGCGCAGACGGCGCACCACTTCAAAGCCGTCGATGCCGGGCAAGCCAATGTCGAGCACCACCACCGCCACTTCCTGGTGCTGCAGCATCTGGTCAGCCTGGTTGCCATTGTGGACCACGTCCACCACCATCGCGTGGCTTTGCAGCACGCGGGACAGGCCATCGGCCAGGACGGCATCATCTTCAACCAGGAGTACGTGCATGCGAACATTCAAAGGTGGGCGTGCAGACATTATGGCGCAATTTAGTGCCGCAGCCCAATTTTTCAGGGCGGCGCCCGTTGGCGCTGGCCCTTCTCTCCCAGTAGGACCAGGCCTACACGCGACCATGCAGAGAACCTACACAGGGGCGACTGCTAATCTTATGTTCGCCAACAGACGGAAGCCTTATCGTTCCACCATCGCGCCGCAAGGATATGCATGCGGCGTCCACGTAGTCCGATACAGCCTGTGAGGAAAAGATGAACAACACCCAAATTGGTGAACGCGCCCAGGACAGCAACGCAACAGCGCGGCCGGTTGTCAGCTTGAGTGGCACCCAGCAGAACGAATTGCTGGCCGCCCTTCCCCGCCACGACCTGGAAAACCTGTTCGAGCACCTGGAACTGGTCGCTCTGCCCTTTGGCAAAGAATTGTTCGAATACGGCAGCAAGCTGGAGAACGTGTACTTCCCCACCACTGCCATAGTCTCGCTGCTGTACGTAATGGAAGATGGCGCCACCACGGAAATTGCCGTGGTCGGCCATGAAGGTGTGGTGGGCATGTCCCTGTTCATGGGCGAGCGCGCCATGTGCAGCGCCGTCGTGCAAAGCGCCGGTTACGGCTACCGCCTGAAAACCCAATACCTGCGCGACGCCTTCAACCAGGGCGGCGCCCTGCCCCAGTTACTGATGCGTTACACCAATGCCCTGTTTGCCCAGATGGCGCAAAACGCCGTGGGCGGACGCCACAGTTCGATCGAACAGAAACTGTGCCGCTGGTTGCTCGATCGCCTGGACCGCTCCGCATCGAACGAGCTCAAAGTGACCCAGGAACTCATTTCCATCATGCTGGGCGTGCGCCGCGAAAGCATTACCGCCGCTGCCGGCAAACTGCAGGACGACGGCTTGATTCAATACCGTCGCGGCAATATCACCGTCATCGACCGACAAGGTCTTGAGGCGTATGCGGGAGAGTGCTATAAGGTGGCGAAGACGGAATATGATCGTCTGCTGATGGACGTGGCACGCTAAAGGCGCCGGTGGCCGGCACCACGGCCACGGCCACCTGCACCAGCACCGGAATGCGCGCCTCCACGCAGGTGCCATTGCCGCCCACGCCGCGCTTGACCTGCAAGCTCCCACCCAACAGCAAGGCCCGTTCGCGCATGCCCAGCAAGCCATGCGACTTGGGCTTGCTGACGGCATCGGCTGCGATCCCCACCCCGTCATCGACTACCTCCAGGCTCAGGTGGGCGCCTTCGCGGCACAGGTGCACGATCACATGGCGCGCCTGCGCATACTTGGCAATATTATTGAGTGACTCCTGAACGATACGGAACACGGCAAACGACTGCATCGGGCCGGCCGCGTCGACCTCGCCATCGATGAGCACTTCGCAATCGAGACCGGTCACGCGGGCATATTCATCGCAGTAATTGTGCAGCGCGCTGGCCAGGCCAAGATTGTCGAGCATGCTGGGGCGCAGGTTTTCCACGATACGCCGCTTCAGTTCCACCGTGTCGACCAGGCGCGTGCGGGCCCGGTCCAGCATGGCAGCTAACGCTGGCGCATTGGCGCGCAGCTGGTCGGCCACCGCGTTCATGTCCATATTGATGGCCGTGAGATTGGCGCCCAGCTCATCGTGCAGCTCGCGCGCCAGGCGGGCCTTCTCTTCCTCGCTCACGCTGATCAGGTGGCGCGAGAGCACCGACAATTGCTCGGTGCGTAAAGCAACCATGGACTCCAGGTTTTCATTGGCATTTTGCAGGGCGCGCTGGGTTGCCACGCGCACGTAAAAGCCGCGCCGTATCAGCCGGTAAAACAGGCCGAGCACGAGGATGGCCATGGCATTGATGCCGATGCCCAGCATCACGGCATAGCGGTATTCCTTGTAGAAGGC
>JBJMVX010000021.1:0-10288 GCA_045810445.1 Massilia sp. | reverse complement strand
CTGTTCGCACTCTGGCAGATAAAGAGGAGTGCACACGGCAAATCTGCGAATCAGGCTCTCAGCCTCGAGGACGACACTGCCTGCGTGCACTCCGTTTTCCAAGCGTCCCTGGAAATCATAACGCGGTCAACGACGAACGGTCGCCGAACACGTATAGAGGACGACAGGGTAACAACCAGTTCCGTAGCCTGCGAAGAAGCTTTTTTTAGCCCACGCCGTTCAGGCACGGGCCGGCGGGCGCCTTTTAGCGATGTGGTGCCAGCGTGGTTTTCTTTTGGGGGGGCAGCATGGCGCCCGCCGTCGCTGATGGCGCGCAAAAGCGGTTCTTGCCGCCGCGCTTGGCTTCATACAGCGCATAGTCGGCAATGCTGATCAGGGTTTCCACGGTTTCGCCATCATCCGGATAAATACTGATGCCGATGCTGGTCGATAGTTGCAAGGTCAGGTCATTGATGAAGAAGGGGGCCGAGACTGCTTCCACCAGTTTGGCCGCCGGCCCCTGTGCGTCAGCCAGGCTGTGCACTTCGCCCAGCACCACCATGAATTCGTCGCCGCCCAGGCGCGCCACGGTATCGTCCTTGCGTGCGCTGTTGACCAGGCGTTGGGCGACGATCTTGAGCACTTCGTCGCCGTAGGCATGGCCGTAGGTATCGTTAATGGCCTTGAAGCCGTCCAGATCCAGGTACATCACCGCTGCCTTGTGGTGGTTGCGGTTGGCATGCTGGAGCGTCGTTTCAATGCGGTCTTCCAGCAGGCGCCGATTCGGCAAACCCGTCAGCGGATCATGCAGGGCCAGCTCCTGCTGGGTCTTGCTGTACTGCGCCAGTTCCTTGTACAGCAGGCGCACCTCCAGCATATTGTGGATGCGCTTGTGTACTTCCAGCAGGTCGAAGGGCTTGCAGATGAAGTCGCGCGCGCCAGCTTCGAGCGCCGCAATCTTGAAGCTTGGCTGGGCCGTCAATGCCAGCACAGGCAGGTAGCCGCCTTGCTCGATTTCCTTCAAGCCTTTCATGACCTGAAAGCCATTTAAGCCAGGCATTTGCAAATCGAGGAGGATCAAATCGTAGTTGTGCTGGCGATGCAGCGGGCACACTTGCTCGGGCAGCATGGTGGAGCTGACACAGCTGTAGCCTTCCTCGCGCAATATCTCTTCCATCAATTCGATATTGTCCGGCGAATCGTCTACCACCAGAATTTTCGCGTTCAGTATGTCGTCTCTGCTAGGCATTCGGGCATCTCGGTCGTTGCTGTGGACGGGGCGGGGTTCCGGCCCGTCTTCGAGCGATTTTCGCAGTCTAACAGTCTTCTTAACATTTCTTGTAGGACAGCGCCGCGTGCGGCGGTAGGAATGCGAATTGCAGGTGTTTTACGTCAAATCGAGGGTGGACGCCACCGTGGCGATCAATTCGCTTGGTTCGACCGGCTTGGCGATGTGGGCCAGGAAACCGGCTTCCAGGGCCCGCAGGCGGTCCTCGGAACGGGCAAACGCCGTCAAGGCCACGGCAGGAATGTTGCCACCTTGCTCAGGGCGCAAGGTGCGTATGCGGGCCAGCAATTCGAAGCCATCCACGTCCGGCATGCCCAGGTCGCTCACGAGAATGTCGGGAATCTGCTCGGCCAGGGCTTCCATGGCCTGTTCCGCACTGGCGGCGGTCCTCACCTCGGCGTTGCAATCTGACAAGATACGTTTGACCAGATCGCGTGCGTCCGGTTCGTCGTCCACCACCAGCACCTTGACCTTCGACAGGTCACGCAGCTGCAGCTCGCTGGTCTGGGGCGAGGGCGGCGTGTAGGGGGCGCGGTCGGCGCGGGCGGCGAGGTTCTGGTGGCTGCCGTCGGGCAGCTCGATGGTGAAACTGGCGCCGCAGTCTTCGCCTTCGCTCTCCACCCGCACGGTGCCGCCATGCTGCTCGGTCAAGTGTTTGACGATGGACAGGCCCAGCCCCAGGCCACCATGCTGGCGCGTGGTCGAGGCGTCTCCCTGGCGAAAACGCTCGAAGACATGGGGCTTGAATTCCGGTTTGATGCCGATGCCAGTGTCTTGCACCGTGATGGCCACATGCCCCTCCACCGGCGTGAGCACCACGCGCACGAGGCCATTGCGCGGCGTGAACTTGATGGCATTGGCCAGCAGATTCCAGATCACCTGTTGCAAGCGCGCCGCGTCGCCGGCGATGGCACCCACGCGCGTATCGTAGAATTTCTCCAGACGGATATTCTTGGCATCGGCTGCCGGGCGCACCGTTTCGATGGCCGCATCGATAAACGTGCCAGGCGCCACCATGCGGATGTCGAGCAATACCTTGCCCGAAGTGATGCGGCTCATGTCGAGCAGATCTTCAATCAACTGGGCCTGGGCGCGCGCATTGCGCTCGATGGTTTGCAGGCCGCGCTGCAAGTCGTCGTGGTCGCGCGTGCCACGGCGCAGCACTTGGGCCCAGCCCAGAATGGCCGAGAGCGGCGTGCGTAATTCGTGCGAGAGCGTGGCCAGGAATTCATCCTTCATCTGGCTGGTGCGTTCGGCCTCGGCGCGCGCTGAACGTTCGCTCTCAAGCAAGCCTTTGCGCTCCTCGGCGGCATGCTGGGCGGCCTCGTACAGGCGCATATTGTCAATCGCCACAGCTGCCTGGGCCGCAATGCCGCCCACCACCCGTTCGCTGCGTTCTGAAAAAATGCCCGCTTCCGGATGGCCGAAAAACAAGGTTCCCAGCACTTCGCCCGAACGCGCGACGACCGGCACGGCCAGGTAGCTGCGTACTTCCGGCACATCGTCGTCGGCCACCGGGCCCAGGTCGGCATGGCGCACCACGGCGCTGTCGCCCGACATGGCCGGTCCGAAATGCGCAAAGCCGGGCGGGGTGTTGGTGGCCAGGGTATAGCTGGGACCGGCGGCGTTCTCGCCGTCCTTGCTGTAGTAGCAGAAGGCGCCGTAGCGCGCGCCACTGACGCTGGTGGCAGCGCGCGTGGCCGTGTCCAGGAGCGAGCGCAGGTCGCGCTGGGCGGCCAGCGCACTGCCGGTGCTGTTGAGCAGTTCCAGCACATGGGTTTCGTCGCGCAGCGCCTGCTGCACACGCTTGACCTGGTCCACATCGGTGCTGGTGCCAAACCAGCGCACGACATTTCCAAGGCGGTCGCGCACGGCATTGATACGGGTGAGGAACCAGCGGTACTGGCCATCGGCGCCGCGGATCGGATATTCCATGTCGAAGGGCTGGCCGCTGCGTATCGATTCCTGCCAGCGCTGCAGCATTTGCGGCAGGATGTCCGGATCGAGCGTTTTTTGCCAGCCCCAGCCCGCCACATCGTCGGGTGTGGTGCCGGTATATTCGTACCAGCGGCTGTTGAACCAGACAATGGCGCCGTCGGCCTGGGCCATCCAGGCCAGCTGGGGAATGGAATTGGCCAGGGCGCGCAGCACTTCCTCGCTTTCGCGCAGGGTGTCTTCCGCGCTTTTGCGCGTGCTGATGTCCTGGACCACGCCCGTCATGCCGACGACACTGCCATCGCGCTCCAGGTCGACCCGGCCCACCACGCCAATCCAGCACAGCAGGTCGGGGCGGTCGATGCGGCATTCGATATTCAAATCCGCGTGCGCGTCAAACGCCTGCAGGAACTGGGCGCGCACCTTGTCGCGTTCATCGGCATGGACGCGCTCGAACAGCGCTTCCCACGCCAGGGCGCGCTCGGCCGGCAGGCCGAAAATGTCTGCGGCGCGCTGGCCGAGGATGACGCAATTGGACGCGGCATCCCAGCGCCAGTCGCCCAGGCGGCCCACCGCCAGCGCCACCTGCAGGCGCTTGCTGCCATCGGCCAGGGCCTGTTCATCGGCCTTGTGCTGGGTAATGTCCTGGAAGTAGACGGTCAAACCTTCCCCGGAAGGATAGGCGCGCAGGCCGAACCAGCTGGCCAGCTTGGCATAAAAAAATTCAAAACTCAGGGTGCGGTGTTCGGCGAGCGCGCGCCGGCAGGCGCTCTCCAGGGCGCTGTCCTGCAGTTCGGGAAAAGCTGCCCACAGCGACATGCCCATCAGTTCGGCGGGCGGGCGATCGCGCACGGCCAGCAGCTCGAGCGCGCGGCCATTGATGTAGGTGATGCGCCAGTCCAGGTCCACCGAGCAGAAGCCGTCGGTCAGGCTCTCGAGCATGTTCTCCATGCGCGTGTTGGCGCGCCGCAGCTTGTCTCGCGCCTCGAGCAAGTCTTGCTGGGCACGCTGGCGGGCCACCAGGACGCTGTTGGCATTGCGCAGGGCGACCGTGCGCATTTGCTCGATGTCGTCCTGTTCCTCGCTCACACGCTTCCCGGCTGTGTGCGGTAAATGTTGGCAGGCGATGCGATCAGATGCGACATGGTGCGCCTTGTGTGGGTGAGGTCCGTCGATGGCGCAGCCCTTGTGCGCTCGCGGTAATTCTAGCGCAGGCCGCAGCGATCAGACCACACCCCAGATCAGGCGTGCGGCAAGGCCGCTGCCGCCAGGGCAGCCTGCAGCTGATCGAGTTCGTAAGGTTTTTGCAGGGACTGGAAGGGAAACTCCACATGCCGCAGCAAGCCTTCGCCATAACCGGAGGCGAAGATGACGCGCATGGCCGGATGGGTGCGCAGGGCCTGGCGTGCCAGGTCCACCCCCGACATGCCCGGCAGGCTGACATCGGAAAAGAGCACGTCATAGTTGGCGCCGGCCAGCTTGCTCAGTGCGCCTTCCGCGTGGCTCACGCCATCGGCGGCGTGGCCGAAGGCCTTGAGCATTTCGCAGACCAGGTATTGGGAATCGAGGTTGTCTTCCACCACCAGCACGCGCAGGCAGGCGCCATCGGAGGCGTTGCTGCATTCGGGGCTGCGCGAGAGGGCGCACAGCACGCCCTGCACGGCGCCGGTATCGTCTGCCAGCGGCACCAGCTCCAGGTCGCAGGCAAGCTGGGTGCTGCCTTGCGGACCGGGGATGGTGAGCATCTGCTGCTGCAGGTGCAGAAATTCGCCTTGTGCTGCGCGCTCGAAGGCGGCGCTGGCGGCGGCCATGGGGGCAGGCATCAGGCTGGGCACCTTGGCGCCAGGCGCACGCGGATGCAGGGGGCCTGCCAATTCGGAATACGCGGCGTTAAAGACGACGACGCGACGCGGCCCCCAGACCAGCAGCATGGGGCAGGGCGCGGCAAGCAGGATGTCGATGGTCAGGCGCAAGGTGTGCGGCCACAGGGCGCGCTCGCCCAGATCGGTGGAGCGCCAGTCGAGCGCGGCGGCCAGTCCGGCGCCGGTACCAGTGTCAAGCATGGTTCGCCTGTAGGAGAATAGTGTTATATAAGCGCAAAGATGTGCGAATCCTACACCATCCTGCGCCTTTGCCGCACCAGCTTCGTGCTCAGAGGCGCAACATGCTTGCGCCAGGCAAAAAAAAGCCCGCTACAATGAGCGGGCTGAATCTATTTTCTTTGAGGAGAATAGAGGAGACAAGTGCATGATGCACCAACGCAACGAGAATTGATAATTGATCTTCGTGATGACTGGTATCGGATTGGTGTATATCGGGAGGCGGCATGGCAAGCGTCATCAAACACAGGCGGGTCAATATCGTGGTGCTCGAAGCGGGCGAAGCGATCGCCAACCTGTGTCACCCCGGTGATATCGCCATCAGCGCTGGCGAGGACGGCTGGTACAACAGCTTCGTCGATAGCGACGGCAGCGTCGAAGGCTACGACATTCCCTATCGAAGTTATAACGAGGCGCTGTGGGCCGCCAAGGCGGCTGCCGAATTCGGGTTTTAGCGCCTGATATGCCCCTGCCTTCGCGCGCGTGGCCGCGCTTTGCCCGGCAGTTTGTTGGGTCGGGTAGAAATACTTGATGTTTGCTGCCTGGCGCTATCGTGCGCTTCTTGGTGCAGCGCAGAAAATGTTCTACGATAGCAAGCATGCGCGAATTGTCATTTTCCCTGTCGTTGCCGCCCGCCTTATGCCACTGAGCCTGCTCAAGGCTGGCCCTACCCGCCTGCCGGCTGCGCCGCGCCGCCGGCAGTGTCTTTACGCGCTGGCCCTTTTGCTGACCATGCCTGCAATGGCCTCGGTCACGCAAGCGACGGCAAGCGAACGCAGCGTGAAGGCGGCCTTCCTGTATAAGTTCCTCGGCTACACGGAGTTCCCCGCCACCGCCTTTGGCGACACCAGCGCGCCGGTGGTGATTGGCGTGCTCGGTGCCGACGACCTGGCCGCTGAACTGGGCCGCATTGTCAACGGGCGCACCGTGCAATCGCGCCCGATCGTGGTCAAGGTCCTGCACGACCCGGAGAGCGCGGCTGGCGTGCACTTGCTGTTCGTCGGTGGCAATGACAACGCGCGCGTGCGCAACCAGCTCAAGGCCGTGCCGCCCGGACCCATGCTGGTCGTGAGCGAAGCCGATGACGGCTTGCAGCAGGGCAGTGTGATCAATTTCCGCGTGGTGGACGAGCACGTGCGTTTCGACGTCTCGCTCGACGCCGCCGAAAAGAACAGCGTCAAGCTCAGCTCACGTTTGCTGACCGTCGCCAACCATGTACAAAAGGGAGCACCGTGATGTACCGCGATACTGGCTCCGTGCGCAGCAAGATGATCCTGATGGCCGTGGCCACCACCTTCGTGGCGCTGCTGGCCGCCTCCATGGCCATGCTGGCCTACGACCTGCGTACGTTCGAACGCTATTGGGTGGACGACCTGACCACCCAGGCCGACATCATCGCCCGCGTCACCGCGCCGGCGCTGGCCTTTAACGATGCCCACACGGCTACCCAGAACCTGTCGGTGCTGCGGGTGCGCCCGCAAATCCTTTCCGCGGCCGTGTACACGCCCAACGGCGCGCGCTTTGCCACCTATGCCGATGGCAAGGGCGACCCAGGCTTCCCCATGCGACCGGGCAAACCGGGCTTTCACATTGACGGCGGCGAGCTGACGGTCTTTCACAACGTCGTCGACAACGGCGAGGTTCTCGGCACGGTCTACCTGCGCGCCCGCTTTGGGCTGTACGAACGCATGCTCAATTACGCGGGCATCCTGGGTGTGGTGCTTATCGGCTCCCTGCTCATTGCGGCCCTGGTGGCCTCGCGCCTGCAGCGCGCCATTACCGCGCCCCTGCTGGCCGTGACGAATGTGGCGCGCGAGGTAATGCAGCGGCGTGACTTCAGCCTGCGCGTGCCCGATCACAGCAAAGGCGAAATCGGCGTGCTGGTAGCGGCCTTTAACGACATGCTGGCCGAAATCGGCCGCCGCTCGCACGCGCTGCAGGAAGCGAATCTGACGCTGGAACACGAAATGCAGGTGCGCCACCGGGCCGAGGAAGCCTTGCTGCTGGCCGACAGGCGCAAGGATGAATTTCTGGCCACCCTGGCCCACGAACTGCGCAACCCGCTCGCGCCCATACGCACGGGCCTTGATATCCTGCGCATTCGCAGCGGCGACGCCCAGGCCACCCAGCGCGCCACCGACATCATGGAGCGCCAGTTGCGCCAGATGGTGCGCCTGGTGGACGATCTGCTCGATGTCTCGCGCATCAATACCGGGAAGTTCGCCATCAAGATGGGGCGTGTGGAACTGAAGGCAGTGGTCAACGACGCGCTCGAAGTGGTGCGCCCGTATATCGAACTGCATGGCCACGAACTGGTGATCGATCTGCCGGACCGGCCCGTGTTTTTGCATGGCGACGGCACGCGCCTGGCGCAGATCCTGTCCAACCTGCTCAATAACGCGGCCAAGTACACCAACCGTGGCGGGCGCGTGGTGCTGTCGGCACGGGTCGAAGAGCGCAGCCTGGTAGTAAGCGTGGCGGACAATGGCATCGGCATCGCGCCCGAGATGCTCAATCAGATTTTCGAAATGTTCGTGCAGGTCGATTCGACGCTCGAGCGCACCAATGCCGGTCTCGGTGTCGGTTTGTCGCTGGCAGGGCGCCTGGTGGAACTGCATGGCGGCAGCATCGAAGCGCGCAGCGCGGGCATCAACCGCGGCAGCGAATTTTTGGTGCGCCTGCCAATCGTGGTCGACCCTGAGCTGCCGGCCAAGACCATTCCAGCTTCCTTTATCAGCTCGGAAACCTACCGCATCCTGCTGGCCGACGACAACGTCGATTTCGTCAACAGTATTGGCGCGCTGCTCTCGGCCATGGGCCACAGCGTCGTCATCACCCACAACGGCCCGGACGCCTTGACGGCGGCTGCGCGCTTCTGTCCCGACTACGCCTTCCTCGATATCGGTCTGCCGCAAATGTCAGGCTACGATTTGGCACGGGGCATACGGCGCCTTTCGTGCGGGCAGATCACCATGCTGATCGCCGTGACAGGCTGGGGCCAGGAGAAGGACCGCCAGCTGGCCTTTGAGGCGGGCTTCGACCATCACATGGTCAAGCCGGTGCGCTTTGAGCAGATCGAGGAAATCCTCGGCAACCGCAACGTCATCAAAAAAGCGCGGACCTGAGCTTAGCGCTTGCGCTGCAGGGGATTGCGAAAGCAGTCCGCGTGTTCGCCGCTTTCGACCCGCGCAATGAGGGTCTCCAGTTCGCTCTGGGTACGGGCCAGGCGCGCCTGTAGCGCAATCACATCGGCCAGCTTGGCCTTCAAGCTGGCCACCATCTTGTCCATATCCCAGGCCGCGTCATGCTCTTGCGGCAGCAGATTGCGGATCTCATCGAGCGAAAAACCCGCTTCCTGGGCCGTGGTAATAATGCCCAGCAGGTGGGCTGTGCCCTGGTCATAACTGCGATAGCCGTTGGCGCTACGCTGGACGGGACCGAGCAGCCCGACCGACTCGTAATAGCGAATGCGCGACTGCGCCAAGCCCGTGTCCTTGGCCAATGTTCCAATATTCATCAAATTCTCCTTGACCTTCAAGTTAAGTTTAACCTTAAACTCGCTCCAACTCAACCAAGGATGCACGATGAACGCCTATACCGCCCTGCAACTGCCCAACGGCAGCACCATCCCGAATCGCATTGCCAAAGCAGCCATGGAAGAAAACATGGCCGATCCCGGCCATGGTCCGTCGGCCGAACTGAAGCGCCTGTACCGTGCCTGGGCCGAGGGCGGTGCCGGGCTGATCTTGTCGGGCAATGTGATGGTCGACCGGCGCGCCATGACCGGACCTGGCGGCGTGGTGCTGGAGGAGGGCAGCAGCCTGGCCTCGTTTCGCGAATGGGCTGCCAGCGGCCAGGCGCAGGGTGCGCAGTTCTGGCTGCAGCTCAATCACCCTGGGCGCCAGATGATGAAGGACCTGGGCCAGCAGACGGTGGCCCCGTCGGCGGTGGCGATTGACCTGGGCAAGCACTCGAACCTGTTTGCCATGCCCAAGGCGATGGACGAGGCCGAGATTGCAGACGTCATTGCGCGCTTTGCGCGCGCGGCGGCGCTCGCTGCCGAGGCCGGCTTTGCCGGTGTGCAGATTCACGCGGCCCATGGCTATTTGATCAGCCAGTTCCTCTCGCCGCTGACCAATCAGCGCAAGGACCGCTGGGGTGGCAGCTTGGAGAACCGGGCACGTTTGCTGGTGGAGACCGTCAAGGCAGTGCGCGCGGCGGTGCTGCCTTCATTTAGCGTGTCGGTCAAGCTCAACTCGGCCGACTTCCAGCGCGGCGGCTTTGATGCCGACGACGCCAAGCGGGTGGTGGACATGTTGGCCGGCCTGCAGGTCGACCTGGTGGAGCTGTCGGGTGGCAGTTATGAAGCGCCTGCCATGCAGGGGCAGACCCGCGATGGTCGCACGCTGGCGCGCGAAGCTTACTTCCTCGAGTTTGCGCAGCAGATTGCCGCCACGGCCAGCATGCCGATCATGGTCACGGGTGGCATACGGCGGCTGGCGGTGGTGCAGAAGGTATTGGATAGCGGCGTGGCGATGGCGGGACTGGGAACGGCGTTGGCGGTCAATCCGGCCTTGCCAAACGCGTGGAAGCAGGACCAGGCCGCCAGTGCCGAACTGCCGCCGGTGTCGTGGAAAAACAAGACCATGGCGGCGCTGGCCACGATGGCCGTGGTGAAGTATCAGTTGCGCCGGGTGAGCGAAGGCGCCGCGCCGAAGCCGGGTGTGTCGCCCTTGATGGCCTTTGTCGTGAGCCAGTTCCGCACCATGCGATTGGCGCGCAAATACCGCGCATGGATGGCGGGCTGAGAAGGCAGGCGGCACAAAGAAAAAAGGCCTGAAGATCACTCTTCAGGCCTTTCGTCTTACGAATTTTGGTGCGGCTGGCAGGAATTGAACCCACGACCCCTTGGTTCGTAGCCAAGTACTCTATCCAGCTGAGCTACAGCCGCGAAGCAGGTATTGTAACAGCTCGATCATATTTCCGG
>JBJMVX010000020.1:0-7784 GCA_045810445.1 Massilia sp. | reverse complement strand
GCCCACAAACATGTCGTCGCGCTCGGGTTTGTAAAAGTTACGAAAGCGCGCAGAAGCAAAGCGCGCCGGCGTGGCAAACGAGGCGCCCCGCAGCACCTGGTGCGTCATGAACCAGGGCTGGGAATACTCTACATACCGGTCTGGCGCAAAGCCCGGATACGGCTCAAAGGGGCTCGCCGTCCATTCCCACAACTGCCCCCAGCGAAACCCGGGCTGCCCCGACAAGGCCGCATATTCCCATTCCGCCTCTGTCGGCAGACGCCGCCCTATCCAGGCGCAATAGGCCTGGGCCTCATACAAGCTCACATGCCGCACCGGTTCGGCCACTGGCAAGGTTTGCAAGTGACCAAAGCGCGACGTGCGCCACTGCCCCTGGTCACGCTGCCAATAGCGCGGTGACGAACGTTCCTGCTGCATCAGCCAGGCACTGCCCGCCACACTCCAGTATTGCCGCTTCTGGTAACCACCATCTTCCATGAATTCGGCGAACTGCGCATTGGTCACCAGCCCCGCGTCGATCTCGAACGGCGCCACGTAACACGCGTGGGCCTTCTTTTCATTGTCGAACACGAAGCCGCCGTCATGGGCAGCACCTAGTTCGATGGTGCCGCCCGGGTAGCGCACTACGCCACCTGGCGCGGCCAGGGCGCCTTCGCGGAGCAGCCCCGCAGCGACCGGCACGCCCAGCGTCTGCATGGTGTAGAGCAGCGCTTCGCCATGCATGTCTTCGTGCGCCAGCGCCAGCCGGTACGGGTACAGCGCTTCGTCAATGCCCGCCTCGCGCGAGAGCCGGTCCAACGTGCGGTCCAGCACTTCGTGGCAATAGGTTTTCATCGCGCCTGGGCTGGGCAAGTCGAGCGCCCAGCGCGTGCGGTGCGCCACTGTATTGGAATCGAACAGGTCGTCGCCGCGCGTGAGTAGCGAAGCCCGTTCGGCCGCGGCAGGATGCGTGGAGTGCGCCTCGCGCAGGATGAACCACTCGGCAAACCAGGCGATATGTCCCAATTCCCACAAAGGCGGGTTGATCGTGGCAAGATGCGGTACCCGGTTCAGCTTGTCGTAACCCAGGCTGGCCAGGCAGTCGAACAGGCCCAGCGTATAATTTCTCGCAGCTTGCAGCGACTCCGCCACCTGCTGGGGGCGCGCATGGCGAAACGATGGTGTCGTGGTCGTTGTTGATGAAGTCATGCCCCGATTGTAGCGACATTTGAGAGGATTGCCTTGCAAGCGAAGCACGTGCTGATCGTCAGTCCCGCCTCGGCCAGGGAAAACAATGGAAACTGGCAGACCGCCAGCCGCTGGTCCCATTTTCTGCGCACCCGCCACCGGGTGGCCGTGGCCCCCGGTTTGGACCCTGAACTTGCTCCCGATCTGCTCATTGCCCTGCATGCCAGGCGCTCGGCTGCCGCCCTGGCCAACTTTACCGAGGCCTGGCCAGAACGCCCTTCGGTGCTAGTATTGACCGGGACCGATCTGTACCGCGACATCGAGATTGCCCCCGAGGCGCGCCGTTCGCTTGATCTGGCGACCCGCCTGGTGCTGCTGCAACCGGCGGGCCTGTCCGCACTCACGCCGGCCCAACGCACCAAGGCCTCTGTCATCTATCAATCGGCGCCCACGATGCAGCCAGCTTCCCACGGCATCAAGCGGCGCCACTTCGACGTGTGCATGATCGGCCATTTGCGCGCCGAAAAAGACCCCTATACCTTCATGCGCGCCAGCACCCTGGTCAATAGCCCCAGGGTCAGGCTGCTGCATATCGGCGGCGCGCTTGAGTCCACCCTGGGCCAGGCCGCCAGCGCCACCCAGGCAGTGAACCCGCGCTACCACTGGCTGGGCGCCCTGCCCCACAGCACCACGCGCCAGCGCCTGGCGCGCAGCCATGCGATGGCCCTGTGTTCGCTCATGGAAGGTGGGGCCAACGTCATTATCGAGGCTGTCACCAGCGGCGTGCCGGTGCTGGCCAGCGACATCAGCGGCAACCGCGGCATGTTGGGCGAGGACTATGCCGGCTATTTTCCCGTGGGCGAAGCGGCCGCGCTGGCGCGCCTGATCGACCGCAGCATCGACGATCCCGCGTTTTATGCCCTCTTGCAGCAGCAGTGCGCACTGCGGGCGACGTTGTTTACACCCGACGCCGAACGCGCCAGCTTGCTCAACTTAGTGGATAATCTCTTTCAATAGCAACCAGACCGACAAGGCAAGACCATGAGCGACACCACGACCCCGATCAAGCTGACTGCCTTCTCGCATGGCGGCGGCTGCGGCTGCAAGATTGCCCCAGGGGTGCTGGCCGAGATCTTGAAAAACTCCACCGGCTTCCCTGTGCCGAAGGAGCTGATGGTGGGCATAGAAACGGCCGATGATGCTGCCGTCTACAAGCTCAACGACGAACAGGCGCTGATCGCCACCACCGATTTCTTCATGCCCATCGTCGACGACCCGTTTGACTTTGGCCGCATTGCCGCCACCAATGCCATCTCGGACGTGTACGCCATGGGTGGCACGCCCATCATGGCGCTGGCCCTGGTGGGCATGCCAATCAACAAGCTGCCCCTGGAAACCATCGGCCTGATCATCCGCGGCGGCGAAGCCATCTGCGCTGAAGCTGGCATCCCGATCGCGGGCGGTCACACCATCGATTCGGTCGAACCCATTTACGGCCTGGTGGTATTGGGTCTGGTTCATCCTTCCAAGGTCAAGCGCAACGCCGACGCCCGCGCTGGCGACGTGCTCATTCTCGGCAAACCGCTGGGTGTGGGCGTGCTCTCGGCCGCGCTGAAAAAAGAGGTGTTGGACGCCGACGGCTACGCTGCCATGATCGCCAATACCACCAAACTGAATAAACCGGGCAAGGCCCTCTCCGAGATGGCAGGCGTGCATGCGCTGACCGACGTCACCGGCTTTGGCCTGCTGGGCCATCTGCTGGAACTGGCGCGCGGCGCCAAGCTGACCGCGCATCTGGAGATGAGCACCATTCCCTTGCTCCCTGGCGTGGAACAATTGGCCAAGGATGGTTACTTCACGGGCGCCTCGGGACGCAACTGGGAAGCCTACGGCAAGGATGTCAAGCTGGACCCGGCGGTCACGCCCGCGCAGCAGGCGCTGCTGACCGATCCCCAGACCTCGGGCGGCCTGCTGGTCTCCTGCGCCCCGGACAGCGTGGCCGAGGTGCTGGCCTTATTTGCGCGCGAAGGCTTTGCCGATGCGGCCGTGATCGGGCGCATGCAGGACGGCCCGGCACGGGTCGACGTGGGCGCCTGATCCCGTGAAGCGCGAGCCGCCAGCAGTGAGCGCCCCTCCCCAGCCGGTGTCGCCGCTGGCAGCATTTGGCAATTGGCTGCTGACGACGGACCGCGCGCAGCGACGCTGCCTGATTGCCATCCTCATGACAGCGGTGGTGTATAGCGCCTGCATGGGCATGCTGGCCTTCGGTTCCGCGCACGGCTTGTTTGCCGCGGGTCCCGCCCGCCTGCTGTCGCTCTTCATGGTCATCACGCCGATCGGCTTTTTCGCCCTCACCCGCACTGGCCTGAACCGGCGCTTTCGTGATCCCACACTCACCCTGCCACAAGGCATGGTGGCCCAGCTACTGGTCGGCGGCTCGTACAGCGTCACCGGCCCGCTGCATGCAGGGACCTTGATCCTGTTTGCACTGGTCATGACCTTTGGCATGTTTGATATGGACGTGCGCCATGCACGCCGCCTGGCCGCCTTTTCCATTGGCGTCGCCGGCGCCGTCATGCTCTTTGGCTGGTACCGTGATCCCGCCGTCTTTCGAGGCGAGATGCAGCTCATCTATTTTGCCCTCACTGTCACCGCGCTCGGATCGATCTCGCAGCTGTCGGTGGTATTGACCATGATGCGGCGGCGCCTGAAAGCCCAGAAGCTGGAACTGGAAAAGGCCCTGGCCCACATCCAGGAACTGGCAACCCATGACGAACTGACCGGGCTGGCCAACCGCCGCCACATTCTCGACCTGCTCGAACAGCACGCCCTGCGCCACGCCCGCGGCGGTCCTTCCTTTTATGTGGTGATGGCCGATCTGGACCACTTCAAGCGCATCAATGACAGCCATGGTCACGCCGTGGGCGATGAAGCCTTGTGCTGCTTTGCGCGCGTGGCCCAGGCCCAGTTGCGCAATACGGATGTTATTGGCCGTTGGGGCGGCGAGGAATTCTTGCTGCTGATGCCAGAGACGCCGCCGGGTGACCCGAACGTGGGACTCGAACGCCTGCGCAATGGTCTGGCAACGAGCGAGGCGAGCGCCCAGGTGGCGGGATTGCGCGTGCAGTTTTCAGCAGGCCTGTCGCGCTACCGCGACGGCGAGGCAGTGGGCGACACCATCGAGCGCGCCGACCGCGCCGTGTACGCGGCCAAGACAGCGGGCCGCAACCGCACCCTGGCCTTGTAGCGTGCTTTGCTAGCGCCGCTGGCGCTGCGCCTTGCGGCGCTGATTGCGCAACAGGTCCAGCCGGCTGTGCGCCTGACCGAGCCGATGGGCAACAAACACCAGCCACAGCAGCGCCGCCACGGCCAGCAACGTGAGAAAGATTGTTTCCATGGAAGCTCCTTCTATCGGGTGACAAGGATCAAGGCCTGCTTCACTTTGCCACCGTGCTCCGGTCCGCCACTTGATGCACCGCAAGCGGCGCCCACCCTGCTCTGCCGGGCGCCCTGCGTGCGGCATACGCGTATCATGGGTGCACACAGCCAAGGAGAATGCCATGCCCTATGTTGATGGATTTGTGATCCCGGTTCCGAAGAATAAAGTCGAGGACTATCTGGCCATGTCGGCCCGCTGCGCCGTCATCTGGCGCGACCATGGGGCCCTGGAATTTCGAGAGAATGTGGCCGACGATGTGAAAACCGGCCAGCACACCTCGTTTCCGCAAAGCGTGAAACTGCAGGAAGATGAAACCGTGATTTTTTCCTGGATTATCTTCCCGTCCCGGGCAGCGCGCGACGACATCAACAACAAGGTCATGCAGGATCCCCGCATGGCGGACATGATGAAGCCCGAAAACATGCCTTTTGATGGCAAACGCCTCATTTATGGGGGCTTCGAGATGAAAATCGACATGTAACAGCCAACGCTTGACAAAGGCAGCGGGCCTCGCTTACAGTAAGTCCATGACCCGCTCCCTGCATCTATCGACTTTCCTACCGCTCGCTGGCGCGCTATCGCCAGTGACGCACCTAGCACGCGCTTAATTGCCCGCAGTGCAAGCCTGGCTCCCCGCCAAGCACCGTAAAACCCCAGGAAAGTTTGACCCGATGTCCAGTTTTAACGCCCTCATCCTCGCTGCCCTACTGCTAAAGCTACCGATCGGTTACCTGGCATAGCGTTTCGTGGCCGCCCGGCAGCCTCTCGCCACACCGCGCCGCCCGGCCCCTTTCCGCTTTGCCGTTTCGCCCAGGAGTTTTCCATGATGAGCAACCCGTCCGCCAAATACCGCGCCTTCCCCGCTGTCGATCTCACCGACCGCCAATGGCCCAACAACACCATCACCCGCCCTCCTGTGTGGATGAGCACCGACCTGCGCGACGGCAACCAGGCCCTGATCGAGCCCATGAGCCCGGAAAAAAAGCTGCGCTTTTTCGAAATGCTCGTGCGCACCGGCTTCAAGGAAATCGAAGTGGGCTTTCCCTCGGCCTCGCAAACCGATTTCGACTTCGTGCGCAAGCTGGTCGAGGAAGACCGCATCCCGGAAGACGTCACCATCATCGTGCTGACCCAGGCGCGCGAAGAACTGATCCGCCGCACGGTGGACTCGGTGGTGGGCGCAAAGCGCGCCATCGTCCACCTGTACAACTCGGTGGCGCCCGTGTTCCGGCGCGTGGTTTTCAATATGTCGCGCGAAGAAATCACGGCCATTGCGGTCAATGGCACCAAGCTGGTCAAGCAGTTGGTGAGCCAGCACCCGGACACCGAATGGGGCTTTGAGTACAGCCCGGAATCGTTCTCCACCACGGAGCTGGACTTCTCTCTGTCCATCTGCAACGCCGTCAGCGCCGCCTGGCAACCTACGCCAGCGCGCAGGATGATCTTCAATCTGCCCTCGACCGTGGAATGCAGCACGCCCAATGTGTATGCCGACCAGATCGAATGGATGTCGCGCAAGCTGGCGCGGCGCGACAGCATTGTGCTCAGCGTCCATCCGCACAATGACCGCGGCACGGCGGTCGCCTCGGCGGAACTGGCCGTGATGGCCGGGGCCGACCGCGTTGAAGGCTGTTTGTTCGGCAATGGCGAGCGCACCGGCAATGTGGACCTGGTCACCCTGGCCCTGAATCTCTACACCCAGGGCGTGGACCCGGGCCTGGACTTTTCCGACATCGACGCCGTGCGCCAGTTGGTGGAAGAATGCAACCAGTTGCCAGTCCACCCGCGCCACCCGTATGCGGGCGACCTGGTGTTTACTGCCTTCTCCGGCTCGCACCAGGACGCCATCAAGAAGGGCTTCGCCCAGCAGCAACCCGATGCCTTGTGGGCAGTACCGTATTTGCCGATCGACCCGGCCGACCTGGGCCGCAGCTATGACGCGGTCATTCGCGTCAACAGCCAGTCCGGCAAGGGCGGCATGGCTTATTTGCTGGAACAGGAATACGGCTTGCAATTGCCGCGCCGCCTGCAAATTGACATGAGCCGCGCGGTGCAGGCCGAAACCGATGCCAGTGGCCGTGAAATCACCGCAGCGGGCATCCACGCGATCTTCTGTCGCGAATACCTCGAACACACCGCGCCCTATGCGTATGCGGGCCACAAGATGGTGGAAGACAGCAGCAGCGACGAGCCAGTGCAGATCGACATCGCGCTGATGCACCGCCAGGCGCCCTTGCGTCTCCAAGGGGGCGGCAACGGCCCCATCGATGCCTTCGTCAATGCATTGGGCTTGCAGATCAAATTGATGGATTACCACGAACACGCGATCGGCTCGGGCGCCAACGCGCGCGCGGCCTGCTATGTGGAACTGCGGCTCGACAATGGTCCAACCGTGTTTGGCGCCGGCATCGACAGCAATATCGTCACTGCTTCCTTCAAGGCCGTGATCAGCGCCTTGAACCGGGAACTGGGTCGGATCGACAAGACAGCCGGCGCCGCTGCCGCAGGCGTGAACTAGCCCGTGTCAGTGGAAGGCCGCGCCGGCGCTGCCGGCAAGGCCAGCCTCGGCGGCTGCCACCAAGGGCGCGAGCGGACGCGGGCAAGGCAGGTCGACATAGGCAGAAGCCAATGCCAGGGGATCAATCATCATGCCATGGCCGGCGGCCTTGCTGAACTTGCCGACCACGCAGTGCCCGTACAAGTGCGAGCCCACCGTTTCATTCACAAACCAGTAGCCGCCATATTGCTGGGCAAAATATTCGCCGATGTAGTACATCATGCGCACCAGTAGCCAACTGCGGTCGTCGGCGTCGGCAATGGCCATGTCGCTGAGGGCCATTTCCACATATGGCAGATAGTCGCCTGCTTTCAACAGCACTTCCTGGGCTGGTTCAATGCCGAGGGCGTCGATAAAATCGGTCAACACCGGTCCCAATTCTGCATGAAAATGGTCAAACCGGGCTTGGCGTTCGAGCGCCGTGGGAGCGTGCAGGGATGGCATATTGGCAGGATGAAAAGGTTTGATCAGCGAGGAAGGGCAGTGAGCCAAGCTTACCGCAAGGCCGTCTTGACAGCCATCTTTCTCGTTCCCTCGAGCATTAGTTGAGGCCACAAACCAACAGCTTTCCAAACCAAGCAGGAAAAAATGGACGAAAAAAAAGCTCGCCGAAGCGAGCTC
>JBJMVX010000019.1:0-14726 GCA_045810445.1 Massilia sp. | reverse complement strand
GTGCCCAGTGCGCGTTGTTCCATCATGGCAGTGCTCTCCCTGAAAGTTGGTAAGGTCATGGACGACTGATGATCATACCGAGTACTGGGAAAACGCGCAGTGCGGTGCTAACAATGATGGAGGGTGCAAGGTCGCTTTTGCGATGAAAATTAGCATGCAAGCCCAAAACCTACCTCACCCAGCGCGAACACACGCACTGTGCTTGCGAAAGCGAGCACCACTCAAAACCGGCCTCATCCCGCGCAAACACATGCACTGTGCTTGCGAAAGCGAGCACCTGTGCCGAGCTGGCGAAGTGAAACACATCTTCTCTTTGCTAGCGGCTTATGGGGTCGCGAGGCGTTGCACCGTCGCTTTCGCAAGGACAGTATGGTAGCGGGGGCCCCTTAAGAGCGCTGGCAAATTGAGCTTGCGGACAAGGCCAAGTCCGGTGCGGCAATGGGCTGCTTCAGCGTGCTGGTTCGACGCCCGCAGCCTGCACCAGCTTGATGTATTCCTTGCCGTTGCGTACGTCTTCGATGCCTTTCCAGATCTGCTCTGCCAGCGCCGGCCTGGCTTTCACCAGCGCGTTCGACAGCATCAGGTAATACGGTTTTTCAACCAAGGGAATCTTGACCATCTCGAGCTGGGGCGCAAGCGGCCCGTGCATCAGCACTGCGGCGTCGCTATCCATGACGGCGGCAGCTGCCACCCTGCCGGTCAGGATCTTGCGCCCCACGTTGTACAGGCTGTCATTGGTTTCATCAACGGGTACCTTCAGCTGGTGCAATTGCTCACCCACCGAATAGCCAAGCTGGAAGGCAATCTTGCCATTGACCTGGTGGAATTGCGTGCCGTCCCAGTCGATCGTCCCGCCTTTTTTGCGGATCAGGAAATAACTGGCGTAGTGCATGCGCTTCTTGCTATCGGCCACGTCCCCGCCGGGGAAGCCTCCATATTGTTTGCGTTCCGCGCTGTAGCTGACCGTGAATGCGCCGTCGACTTCATTGGCCTTGAGCTTGGCCAGGCAGCGTTTCCATGGCAACAATTGGTAGGTGAATTGGACGTCGGCTTTCGCCTCGACCCGGTTGAGCATCTCAAAATTGAGACCTGTCTTCGGGCTCGTGCGCCAAGGGGCGACCACCTTGTTTTCGAAACAGAGTGTGAGCGTTTCCGTTGCCAGCGCCGGGCCGCAGGCGAGCGCACAGAGCAGCAGTCCCATGCACCGTCGCGCGAGCGTGCCAGAATTGGGTACCTGATCAACCATCTTCATGTTTCTTCCCGTCACTACTTGCTGGGAGTCTAACACGCGTTAAGGATTAGGAAAGCAAATTTCGAAGCGCGTTTCGGCCTCGTGGCTGGCCAGCTTGTAAGCGAAGCCGTGGCGGGTGAGCACTTCACGGACAAACATCAGGCCGATTCCCTGGCCACCCTTCTTGGTGCTGACAAAGGGCGTGAACAATTGCCGCGCAGGCAAGTCGCCCAAGCGGTTGCCAGAATCGCTGATGGTCAAGCGTACTTGTGTCGCTTCCCTGGCCAGGTCAAAGCGGATGTGGCCAGGCGTGTTCGTCTCGGCTTGCGCGCTCTCGACTGCTTCCACCGCGTTTTTAACGATATTGAGCAGTGCCTGTTCCATCAACTGGCTGTCTAGCGGCAGCAGGCCCACCTCGTCGCGCCTGTCCCAGGCAATGCTGATACCCCGGTTCTTGCAGTGTTCACGGTTGAGCCACAGGATGTCATCCATCATGGCGGCCACCGAGGCTGGCCGCAGGTCCGGCTCCGGCATCTTGATCACGCGCGTAAAGCGTTCGATGAACTCGCCCAGGCTGGCGTTGCGCCGTTTGACTGCGACAATGGCCGTGGAAAAATCGGTCGCGTCGGCATTGGTCAGTTGCGACTGGTAGTACAGCAGGGAGTCCAGCACCGACCCTGTTGCCGCCACCGTGTTGTTCACTTCATGGGCCAGCACCCGCACCAGCTTTTCGTAGGTGGCGCGCTCGGATAGTTCCAGTTCGACCGTCATCTCGTCAACCAGCAAGAAGTGGCGGGCAAAGCCGCGATCGAAAAACTGGCCGCGCTGGGCCCGGTAACGCCTGCCTTCGGCGTCGCTGAGCAAGCGGCTTTCGCCCAAGGGGAGGGCCGCCAGCTGGGTGGACAGGGCGCTCTCAACCCAGTCACTGAGTGGCTTGCCCTGCGGTTCCACCAACCCCAGCAGTGCGTGGGCGCTGGCATTCATCAGGCTGATATTGCCTTCGAAATCGAACACGATGACGGCGCTGGGCGTTGCCTCCAGCAGGCTCACGAGAAAGCCCCGCTGTTCACCAAGCTCTAGCCGTTCGCGGTACAAGGTGCCCAGCATGGTGTTGAACAGCGTGATCAGTTCGTCCAGTTCGGGGAGCGGACTGTCGGTCAGGCGCGCGGCGTAGTCCTGGTCCTGGAGCAGGTCGCGAAAGCGGGCCGTATATTCAAGCGGACGCATCGCGCGCCGTATCATGCTCATGCCGCCAGCCAGGCTCAGGCCAATGAGCACCTCCACGCCCAGGAACAGGGCAATTTCCTCGCGCATCAACACCAGGGAAAACACAAACAACAGCACATGCAGCGCAATCAGATAGGCGTAGAGGCGCCAGCGCAAACTCATGCCTCGTCCCCGTTACCGAGGCCATGGCGTTCCAGGCGCCGGTACAGCGCCGTGCGCGACAAGCCCAGGGCCTGGGCCACGCGCGAGATATTGCCGCGGTGCTGCTCAAGCGCCTGGACGATCATCTGCCGTTCCACTTGTTCCAGCGTCATGCCCTCGGTGCCCTGGCGGGCCGGACCGCTGCCACCGTCGCGCTGCTCGGCGTCGATGAAGTCCGCCTGGGTCAGCTGGGACTTGCCAACCAGCAGAACGGTGCGCTCCAGCGTTTGCTTGAGCTGGCGGATATTGCCAGGCCATGGCTGGGCACTCAACCAGTCGAGGGCCTGTGGCGTGAGCGTGACGGGCTCCAGGCCGTACTTCTCCACCACCCTCGCCATGATGTGATTGGCAAGCAGCGCAATGTCGCTACGTCGCTCGCGCAAGGGCGGCAGCCGGATCGTGATCAGGTTGAGCCGATAAAACAGGTCTTCGCGAAACTCGCCGGCTGCAACCAGTTCCGCCAACTCCTGGTTGGTGGCCGAGATGACGCGAATGTCCGCCTGTTCGCTGCGGCTGGCCCCCACCGGCTGGTAACGCTGGTCCTGCAGCACACGTAGCAGTTTGACCTGGTCGGCGCGATTGAGTTCACCGATTTCATCCATGAACAGGGTGCTGTCGTGGGCGCTGGCGACATGGCCCTTGCGGTCGGCCTTGGCGTCGGTAAACGCGCCACGCACATGGCCGAACATTTCGCTTTCAAACAGGGAAGGCGTGATGGCGCCCATATTGATCTTCACCGGCATGCGCGCCGCGCGCGGGCTGTTGCGATGGATGGCGTCGGCAATCAATTCCTTGCCGGTGCCGCTCTCGCCCAAGATCAGCACAGGCGCCTTGGTGCCGGCGACTTGACCCAGCGTGGCCAGCACGCGCAGCAGCTTGGGATGCTCGCCGATGATGCCGGAAAAATCAAATTGCTTGTCCAATGCCTGGCGATTGAGCTTGTGTGGCGAGCGCGCCGCACTGAGGTCCAGGGTGCTGTTGATCAGGTCGACCAACTGGGCATTGGTCCAGGGCTTGGTAAAAAAGTTGGCGGCCCCGCTTTTGACCCCGCGCACGGCCAGGGCAATGGAGCCCCAGGCCGTCATCAGCAACACGGGCAGGTCCGGATGGCGTTCCTTGATGCTGGTGAGCAGGGACAAGCCTTCTTCCCCGCTCGTTTGCAGGGAAAAATTCATGTCCTGCAAGACCAGGTCGACCGGGGTGCTGGCCAGCACATCGAGCGCCTGGGCCGGATCGTCACAGCACACGGGCGCAAAGCCAGCTTGTTTGAGCAGCAAGGCCAGCGACACCTGGACCGCAGCGTCGTCGTCGACGATCAAAATACGTTGAATAGGTGAATCCATTGTCTCTTTTCAGGTGTTGCCGCTACTCGTAGTGCAAGGCTTCGGTTGGGCTCAGGCGGCTGGCGCGCCAGCCCGGGTACACCGAACAGAGCAAGGATAGCAGATAGATCACCGTCATCGACAGTGCCGTGGCCGCTAGAAACACGCCCCAGTTCAGGCTCTCGCCCAGCACGCCCGTCAGTGGCAGTTGCACCAGTAGCAGCAGGGCCACCAGCATGGCGCCAGTACTGAGCAGGAACTGTTCGGCAATGATCTGGCGATAGATATCACCCGCATGGGCGCCGATCGCGCGCCGCAGGCCAATTTCGGGAATACGGCGCGTGGTGTTTTGCCACAAGACGCCAAACAGCCCGAACGCCACCATCAGCAAGAGGAAGGCCGCAATGACGCCCAACACGATGACGGGCGTGAGCTGGGTGTTGAGCATGCTCTGACGCAGGGCGGACAGCGGCGCGATCTCGTAGTTCCAGTTGTTGTTGAGGGACTTGAGCTGGCGCGTGAGCTGTTCTTCAAAGGCGCGCGGCGTGCCTGGCGCGAGCTTGATCAGGATGGTGTTCACGCCCAGCGAGTACTTGTCGCGCTCCAATTGGCGCACGATGGCCATATTTCCCGGCGAATCGAGCTCGCCCTTCTTGCGAAATGCGTCGACCAGGCCGACCACGCGATATTTGTCGACCGGCTTGCCATCGTGGGGCGTGGAGGTGAACTGCTGGCCGATGGCGCTGGCCTGGCCGAACATCTCCTGGGCCAAACCGCGGTTGATCACGACTGGCGTGGCGCTCGCACCGTCGTCGCTGTGGGAAAAGGCGCGACCTTGGGCCAGTGGCACGTTCAGGGTGGCAAACACATCGTCACTGGCAACCAGGATTTCTGCCACCACCTTGCGTCCGTCCGACAAGGTATAGTCCGTGCGCCAGGTCGAGGACTTGAAGGGAGCGGCGCTGACAAAGGCCACGTGTTGCACTTCGGGCAGGGCCAGCAAGCCGCGCCGGAACTTGTCACTTTCCTCATCCCCCATGGTGTCGCCTTTTTCCTTGCCATTGATGTCGACTGCCCAGACATCGTTGCCATTAAAGCCGATGGGCATGCGGTAGAGCTGGGCATAGCGCAGGCCGAAGCCGGCCACGGCGAACACGACGGCAAACGCCAGCAGGATTTCCAGGCTCAGCATCAGGTTGCGGCCTTTGCGTTTCCAGATCAGTTTGAGTAAATGGCGAAACATCAGATAGCTCCCTTGAGGGCGTGAACGGGGTCGAGGCGCGACATCTTCCAAGCGGGCAGCACGCCCGATAGCAGGCCGAACACCAAGGTGATCAGCAAGCCATAGGCCATGACTGCCAGGTTGATGTGCACATCCATGTAGGGCACCAGGCCGGAACTGCCCAGCCACACCAGCACGCCTTTGGCAGCGATCAGGCAGAGCACACCGCCTGCCAGGCACAGCAAAACATTTTCCATCACCAGTTGCCAGGCCAGTTGGGCGCTGGTGGCGCCGAAGGCCTTGCGCACACCAATTTCGGCGCTGCGCTCCTGGATGCGTCCCGCGTTGAGGTTGACCAGGTTCAGGGCGGGCAACAACATGAACAGCAGCATCACGCTCGCGAGCACCGTGAACAGGGTGCCAGCGCCGCTGTCGGCGCGGTCGGCATTGCCGATCGTCAGGCGCGCGAAGGCGTCAATCTTGCTGTCGGCCCAGAACTGGGCGCGGGCCCAGACTTTGGGGTCTTCCAGGTCCACACTGCGGGCGATGGCTTCCACTTCGTGCTGAATCTGCGGCAGGTCGGCAGCGCTGCGCGCCAGCAGCAGGGCGGTAAATTCGCCATGCATGTCATTGCGGTAGGCGCTGGACGGCGCGCTGGTGATGGGCGTCCACAGATCGGCATAGGCGTTGATGTGGAGCTCGTCCTTGACCACGCCGATGATCTTGAAACGCTGGCCATTGACGCTGATGGTCTGGTCCAGTGCGGGGGCATCGCCAAACAGGCGGCGCGCCGAGCTCTGGTTGATGACAGCCACCAAACGTCCCTGGGCGTCGTCCTCGGCGGTGGGCAAGCGCCCGGCCAGCAGCGTGAAGTCGAGAATTTTCCAGTAGTTGGCGTCGGCGCGGCGCATGTCGAGCTGGGTCACGCGGCCATCCTGGTAGACCGATACATTGCTCGTGCCCGTGACGGCCGCCACCCGTTCGACCGAGCGCATGGGCTTGAGGTATTTGTCGATCAGCTTGAAGCCGAGCGGACTGGTCCAGGTGCTCTTGCCATCGGGCGACTCCATATGCAAGACCATCACTTGCAGGAAGCGGTTGCTCTTGCCTTCGACGCCGCTTGGGTAGAAGGCATTTTCGAGCATCGCAGTCACCACCATCAGCACCACCAGAGTCAGCACGATGCACAGCAGATTGATCACCGTAAACAGCTTGCGCCGCAGGAAGACCTTGTACGCAGTCAGCAGATAATTCTTGAACATGGCAACTCCTAGGCGACCAGCTGGCCGTCGAACACGCGCACGATGCGCCCGGTCTGGCGCGCATCATGTTCGCTGTGGCTGACCATGACGATGGTCGTGCCATCGCGATTGAGCTGGAGCAGGATGTCCATGATCTCGGCCCCCATTTTGCTGTCCAGGTTGCCCGTAGGCTCATCCGCCAGCAGAATTTGCGGGCGCCCGACAATGGCGCGTGCTATGGCCACGCGCTGCTGCTGGCCGCCGGACAGTTGATTCGGGTAGTGGTCCATGCGCGCGCCCAGACCGACCTTTTCCAGCGCTTCGCGTGCCATGGCGCGTCGTTCGGTGCCCGAGAGCTTACGGTACAGCAGGGGCAGCTCGACGTTGTCGATCACGCGCAGGTCGTTAATCAGGTGGAAGCTCTGGAAGATGAAGCCGAAGGTGGTGTTGCGCAGTTCAGCCACCTGCTTGTCGCGGTAGGTCTTGACCGGGATGCCGTCCACGTGGACCAGGCCGCTGCCCGGCCGGTCCAGCAAGCCGATCAAGTTGAGCAGGGTGCTTTTGCCGCAGCCGCTAGGGCCCATCATGCACACGAATTCGCCCTTGCGCACATGCAGGTTGATGTCTTTGACGGCCAGGGTTTCCACCTTGTCGGTCTGGTAGGTCTTGCTCACGTTGTCGAGTTTGATCATGGTCGGTCTCTTTATCGGTGGAGTGCTTAATTGGTCACGCGGATACTGTCATGCTGCTTGAAACTGCTAGTGTCGGAGACGATCAGGCGATCGTGCAATTGGGCGCCGCGGAGGATCTCGACGGCCTTGCCATCGCCGCTGCCGATGTTCAGCATTGTCTTGCGGGCCACGCCGTCGCGGATTACGTAGACCTCCTGGCTGCCTTTGCCGTTGAAGGCCGGTCCGGCATCGGCCACCAGCGCGCCCTGTTTTTCCTCGGTAACGATGTTGACGTCAACCCGCATCTTGTTGCGCAGCAGCGGATGGCTGGGCCGGTCCAGCCTCACCAGCAATTTCACGCTGCCGTTCTGGATTTCCGGCAGGATGGTCTGCACTTTTCCCGACAGGGTTTCCTGGCCCTGTTCCACGCGCACGGCCTGGCCCGGGCTCAGGCTACGCGCATGCAAATCCGAGAGCGTGGCTTCGACCCGGTAGTTGTCCGGTTCGGAGACGCGCGCAACTTGTTGGCCCATGGCCAGGCTGGCACCTTCATCTTCCAGCAGCATGGTCAGCACGCCGGCAAAGGGGGCCCGGACGCGGCTGCGGTCCAGCAGATCCTGCTGCTGGGCCACCTGTTTTTGCAGGATGCTCGTTTGCAGGCGTGCGCCAGCGATGCTGCCGCTGGTGGCGCGCCGGCTATCCTCGATCAATTCGCGTTGCTGACGCAACTGGATCTCGATCCGCTTCACGTTCAGTTCGGCCGTCAACATGTCTTCACCGGAGACGCCGCCTGCCTTGCGCAGCGTGGTGTAGCGCTCGCGCTTGACACGTGCGCTTTGCAAGTCCAGCTCCAGCAGCTCGATGCTGGCAGCGAGCTGCTTGCGCTTTTGTTCCAGTTCCATGGTCAGGGCGCTGACCCGGTTGTCCTGCTGGGCCAGTTGTTCCTTGAGCGTGTCAAGCGCCAGCGTGATGGTGCGACTATCTAGTTCCAGCAACAATTCGCCGGCCGCGACCCGCTGGCCCAGCTTGGCATGGACCTTGGCGATGCGGCTCTGGATGGGGCTGGTCACCAGTTCCTCATGCACGGGAATGACCACGCCAGCGGCATTGATGGCGTTGGCGATGTCGCCGCGCCGCACTTCGCTCACGCGAATGTCGCTGGCGCTGATGCTCGGTCGCACCAGACGGTTGAGGGACCAGGCGCACAGGCTGATCACGGCCAGCGTGATGAAGACGATGACGAGGAGGCGGCGCTTGCGGCGTTGAAGCGTGACTGGGGTGATGGCGATATCCATGTTGCCACTACAGCAAATGGCGTGCCAGGCGCTTGCCGGGCATGCCTGGCCTTTCTTCCTACGAAAATGCCCGGCTTCGCCCAGCAGTGTCCGAATTCGGACAATCGTCCTCGCCAGCGCCGTCAATACGCCCGCCCGGATTTGGTTCCCCCTGCTGTGCAAGAGCGATATACTGCCCGCTTGCAATTATTTTTCGGGGTATACCTTGTTGAAATCCATCGCATTGCCTATCGCCTTGCTGGGCGTTTTCGCTACCGCGAACGCCGACGAAGGCCAGTGGCAGCCACACCAGCTGCCGCAACTGAAAAGCGAATTGAAGCGCGCCGGCATTACCATCCCGGCAGAAAAATTGTCCGACCTGTCCAAGCACCCGATGAGCGCGATTGTCGCCATTACCGGCTGCTCGGCCTCCTTCGTCTCGCCGGACGGCTTGATCGTCACCAATCACCATTGCGGTTTCAGCGCCATCCAGCGCAACTCCACCGCCGAAAACAATTACATCGCCAATGGCTTCCTGGCCAAGACGCGCGCTGCCGAACTGCCGGGCGGACCGAACACCCTGATCTACGTGACGGAAAAAGTCGAGAACGTCACGGACCGTGTGCTCAAGGGCCTGCCGGCCACGATGCCAGGGCGCGAACGTTACGACGAAGTCCAGGCCCGCATCAAGTCCCTGATCGCCGAGTGCGAAACCGACAAGGCTTACCGCTGCTCGGTGCCGAGTTTTCACCGCGGCCTGGAGTACTACCGCATTCGCCAGTTGATGATCCGCGACGTGCGCCTGGTGTATGCGCCGTCCGACAAGATCGGCGAATTTGGCGGCGACATCGACAACTTCGAGTGGCCGCGCCAGACCGGCGACTTCTCCTTCCTGCGCGCCTATGTGGGCAAGGATGGCCGTCCGGCCGATCCGTCGCCTGAGAACGTACCCTACAAATCCAAGGACTTCCTGGTGGTGTCGGCTGAAGGGCTGAAAAACGGCGACGCGATTCTGCTCGCCGGTTATCCCGGTCGCACCAGTCGCTACAAGCTGCCGTCGGAAATTCGCTTCGCGCGCGACGTCAACTTCCCGGTTCGCGTCGCCGAGATGCAGGCCGACCTGGCCGTCATTGCCGCTACCACCAAGGGCAATAGCGCCAACCAAGTGCGCTATGCGAACGTGGTCAAGAGCACCAACAACGTGCTAAAGAAAACCCAGGGTCTGCTCGATGGTTTCGCGCGCAAGGACATCGCTGCCATCAAGGATGTGCAAGATGCCGAGTTCCGCGCATGGTTCGCCAAGCAGGGCGCAACGGCTGGCGTGGCGCCGACCATGCTGGCCGATCTGGATGCCCTGATCAAATCGGACATGGAACTGCAGAACGAGGAATTTGGCTGGTCGGTTGCATCGAACAGCGACCTGCTCAAAAGCGCGCGCCTGCTCTATCGCCAAGCCCTGGAAAACCAGAAGCCTGACGCCAAGCGTGAAGCCGGTTACCAGGAGCGCGACCTCAGTTTCGTCAAGGCGCGCCTGACGCGCCTGGAACAGTCCTACCTGGCCAGTGTCGATGAAGCGCGCTTTACTGCCGCCCTGCAACGCTACGCCAAGCTGCCGGCTAATCTACATGCCCAAGATGTCGACGCCTTGCTGCCTGCAGCCGATGCTGCCGCTGCCATGTACCGTCAGACGGAGCTGAGCGACACGGCCAAGCGTCTGTCCTGGATCGGCAAGGACGCTGATGCCTTCGCCAAGTCGGACGACCCCTTTATCAAACTGGCGGTCAAGTTGAGCGCGGCCACCCAGGCGCTGGAAAATCGGCGCAAGGAAATCGACGGCAACCTGGAACGGGTGATCCCGCAATACATGTCGGCCGTGATTGCATGGAAAACCTCGCAGGGCAAGCCTGTGTACCCGGATGCTAACTCCACGCTGCGCGTCACTTATGGCAATGTGGCCCCGTATTCGCCACGTGATGGCGTGATCAAGGGGCCGTTTACCACCGTGCAGGGGATCGTCGAAAAGCACACCGGCGTTGCACCGTTCATCGCGCCCCAGGCGCTGCTGGACGCGGTCAAGGCGAAGCGCTATGGCGTGTACAAGGACAGCGTGCTCGGTACCGTGCCGGTCAACTTCCTGTCGAGTGCCGACACCACGGGTGGCAATTCCGGTTCGGCAGTCATGAACAAGCGCGGTGAGCTGGTTGGCCTGAACTTCGATTCGACCTACGAATCGGTGACCAAGGACTGGTACTTCGACAGCGAGATCACGCGCGCCATCCACGTCGACATCCGCTACATGCTGTGGGTGATGTCGGAAATTGACCACGCCGATAACGTGCTCAAGGAAATGACCATCAAGTATCCACACAAGTAATCGCCATCATCGCCCCCTGCAGCTACGGGGGCGATGTCGTTCTGCCAGCCGTATTCGGTACAATAGCGGCACTTCCTGCTTTCGCCTCCCCATGAACGATCCCATAGTCCTGCTTGGCCTGACCACCAATGCGCTCGAACTGATCTCCTTTGTCCTGTCGGTCATCACGGTGGTGCTCAATATTCGCCAGACACACTGGGCGTGGCTATTCTCCATCCTGTCTTCGGCCATGTACGGCGCCGTGTTCTTTGGCGCGCGCCTGTACGGCGACATGGGCCTGCAGCTCGTGTTCATCGTGGTGTCGGTGTGGGGCTGGTACCAGTGGCTCTATGGCGGAGCCCAGCACGACACGCTCGCCGTCACCCGCAGCGCGCAACGCGGCTGGCTGCTTGGCCTTGCGGCCTGGCTGCTTGGCTACGGCATTCTGGCTGCCTTCCTCGCTCACTTTACCAACACCGACGTGCCCCACACGGATGGCTTCCTTACCGCGGGCAGTTTGCTCGGCCAGGTTCTGCTCTCGCGTAAAAAAGTGGAAAACTGGATCGTCTGGATCGTGGTCGATGTTCTGTACGTTGGCCTGTACGTGTACAAGGGCCTGGCATTGACGGCTATCCTGTATGGCGTCTTCGTGGTGCTTGCCGCCATTGGCCTGCGTGCCTGGTACCGGGAAGCGAAGCCATGACGCAGGTGGCGCGGGTGGCGATTCTAGGTGCGGAGTCGTCAGGGAAGTCTACCCTGGCAGCGGCGCTGGCCGCGCACTACGACACGCTGTGGGTGCCCGAATACCTGCGCGAATTCGTGGAGACGGAAAACCGCGTGCCGCGTGAAGAAGACCAGGTCGGCATCGCCCGCACCCAGCTTGCCAATGAAGATGCCGCAGCGGCGCTGGCATCGCGCTTTCTGTTTTGCGACACCACGCCCATGATGACGGCGCTATACAGCCGTTGGTACTGGGGGAGGGTGGATGCACAACTGGCGCTGCTTGAGCGCCATCATGACTACGCGTACACCATCGTCACGGCGCCAGACAGTCCATGGGAAGCTGATGGACTGCAGCGTGAATCGGAGGCTGTGCGCCAGACCATTCACGAACAGGTGCTGCAGATGCTGGGCGAACGCGCCATTCCTTATTTGCTGGTTACTGGCAGCCTGCCACAGCGCGTGCAGCAGGCCGCCCGTTACATCGATCCCGCCTAGAAGTCGAACTGCGCCGACAGCTTGACCGTGCGCGGCGCGCCAGGGAACAGATAACCACCGAGCAGCGGCGTCACATCGCGCCAGTAAGCCTTGTCGGTCACGTTGTCCACGTTCAGGCGGATGGTCGTCTTGGCCCCAGCGATGTGCGTGGTGAAAGCCGAACCCAGTCCAAACACGCTGTACGAGGGCACAAACACGGTATTGGCTTCGTCAAAGGCTTTCTTGCCCGAGTACTGCCAGATGCCGCTCACTTTCAGGCCAGCGACGGCGGGAATCGCGTACTCAATCATGCTGGTGGATTTGAAGGCAGGGACGTTGGTGGTGCGCTTGCCGTCAAAGCTGGCCAGACCCGTGCCATCCTGCTGCATGTGCAGTGCCAGCAGGGAGACGCTGTATTTCAGGTTGGTGCTGGCATTGCCTTGCAGGTCCACTTCCAGACCGCGATGCTGCTGTTCGCCGGCCTGCACATAGGTGTTCTGCAGGTTGGTAAATTCCTTGGCGCGGCGAATCTGGAACAGGGCAGCCGACAAGGTGGCGTTCTCGCTCAAAGCGCCCTTGACGCCAAACTCCACCTGGCGTGAACGATTCGGGGCCAGGACATCGCCTTCGTTGGTGGTCTGGAACGGCGCCTCGCCACCATACTCCATGCCGTGCGCCAGCGAACCATACAGCATCCAGTCCGCGCTTGGCGTGTACACCAGCGCCAGGCTAGGCAGCGTGAAGCCGCTGTCGGTGACGGTCTCGCCCAGACGCTCGCGCTTGACGGCTACATGGCGCAGGCCAGCGTGCACCTTGAACTGGGACGACAGGCTAACGATGTCCTGTACGAACAGGGCACGCTCTTCATCGTGGCGCTGTTCGAGAATGGGGCCAGTGGTCGGGTTGTTTGGCGCCGGCGGCACGATCACGTTGTGGTAGATGTTGCTCGATCCGGCGTAGTCGTAGACATAGTGGCCGGAAAAGTCACTGCGGCTCATGAACGAGCTGCCGAAGGTCAGTTCGTGCTTGATGCTGCCGGTGGCCAGCTTGCCCTGGACCAGTGCCTGGACTGCGAGTGGATTCTTGCGTTCGCCCACGCTCTGGTAGTCATAGACGTCGTAGTCGCCGTTGGAGCAGTAGCCCGGATAGAAACCGGCGCCTTCATTGCTGCAGCCGTAGGGGAAGGCCGTGTAGTCGTCACGCTTGAAGTTATGCTTGTTCGCGCTCAGGGTTGCATGCCAGGTGTCGTTGAACTGGTACTCGAAACGCAGGCCGACATTGGTCGACGTGGTATCGACCGGCTTGGTCCAGGGCTGATCGTTGAGGAGCATCTTCGGCGAGATATTCGTTGGCAGGTCGGTGCCGCGAATGAGCTGGTAGCCGGGTGCCGTGATCTGCTTCTTGTGTTGGTAGTCCATGTCCAGTTGCAGCAATGCCTGCGGACTGATTTGCCAGTCGAAGGCTGCCGAGGCGAACTGACGCGAGCCGTCCGCGCCCTTGACGTAGGAGCGCAGCTTTTCGTCGGCCGCGTTGATGCGGTAGCCAAACTGCTTGCTGTCGGTGCGACCGCCAAGGTCAATGGCGCCGTACAGCGTGCCACGCTCGCGTGCTTCCAGCGTCACCGAGCGCAATGGCGTGTTGGTAGGGCGCTTGGTCGCGTAGTTGATGATGCCACCCGGTGCAGCCACGCCTGCGGTCAAGCCGGCCAGACCTTTGAGAATCTCGATGCGCTCCTTGTTTTCAAGCGGGATCTGGGTGTCGGCGGGGATAATCAGGCCATCCTTGCGGTAGCTGTTGACGTTATCGAGCATGAAGCCGCGGATCGAGAACATCTCCGCGTAGCCGACCGCGTTGTACGAATCGCTCACGCTCGCGTCAAAGCGCATGGCGTCGGTGGTGCTGCGAATGTTCAGGTCCTGCATCTGCTCGCGGCCGATGGCAACCACCGAGGCTGGGGTTTGCATCAGGGGCGCGTCGGAGAAACCGGCAACGCTGGCGCGGTCGCTGGCGACCCATTTGCTGCCGCTGACAACCACTTCGGCCATGGTTTGGGGAGTCGATTGCGCCAGTGCGCAGGCGGAGAACGCCTGGACGATGGCCAGGGCGACGAGAGTTTGCTTCAGATTAGGCGATGACATAGTGTGCTCGTGTTGCGCAGCGGCGTGCCGATGCGATGCTTGTAAAAAGCCGGAGCCAACGTGGGGGAGCGTACAAAGGGAGAAGGACTTTGCGCTTTCCTTCGCTGGCATTATCCAGATCAGGTACGGAGGGTATCTCTCACCCGGAATTACATCCCAGGACCCCTAGCGAAGCGCGATTTTAGCACAAGCGGGTAAAACGACTGGCGCGGCCGGTGTGCTCCCTACGAGCGGCAGCACTAATGTGCAACCACCTCACTGATGTGCAACCACTTCACTGATGTGCAACCACCTCACTGTCCTTGCGAACGCGAGGACCCATAGGGCGGAAACTCAGTGAATGGCGATTTCTCTGCGGGGCAGTAGTATGGGTCCTCGCTTTCGCAAGGACAGTGGGTTGGGGGAGGGGGTGGCCAAAGCTCCGTTCCACCCTCCCCGCGGTGAGTGGCTACAGACTCAATTCCAGCACCTTGCGGGTGACCGCAAGCGTCACATCACGCCCTTCACCGAGTTTCACCATGCGGTGTTTCTCCAGCACGGCCAGGACTGCATCGACATCCTTGGCGCCCAGGCCATAGTCACCCAGACGGGTTTTCACACCCATCTTCTCGAAAAATTCTTCCATGCGCGTGATGGCCGCTTCGATGCG
>JBJMVX010000018.1:0-13736 GCA_045810445.1 Massilia sp. | reverse complement strand
GGCTGCGTCGTCGGCGCCAAACAGGTCCGCGTCCGTCTTGCCGATGACTTCGTTGGCGCGCAATTGCGGCTGCAGGGTGTGCATCCAGGTATAGCGCAGGTCGGTGTCCTGATTAAATACCGTGATGGGCGCGTGTTCCAATGCAATGCGAAAGCGCTCTTCGCTCATGCGCAGGGCACGCTCGAGCGTCTTGGCGGCGCTGATGTCGACAAAGGTGATGACCACGCCATCGATGCGGTTGTCCTGCGTGCGGTAGGGCATGATGCGCACCGTGAACCAGCGCCCGTCGCGCGCACTCACTTGCATTTCGCGAAACACCAGCGTCTGCAGCACCTCGCGCGCATCGTCGGCCAGCGCCGGATAGTCGAGCATGCTGACCAGGTCCGTCACAGGGCGGCCGGCGTCCCCGGGAATCAGCTTGATGATGCCGGTGACGCGGTTGGTAAAACGCCGTACCCGCATCTGCTCGTCCAGAAATAAGGTCGCAATGTCGGTACTGTTGAGCAGGTTTTTCATGTCGTCGCTGGCCTGCGACAACTCGTCGACCTTGGCCGTCAATTCGTGGTTGACGGTTTGCAGCTCTTCATTCATCGACTGCATTTCTTCCTTGGAGGTGGTCAGTTCCTCGTTGGTGCTTTGCAGTTCCTCGTTGGTGCTTTGCAGCTCTTCATTGGTGGACTTGAGTTCCTCTTGCGAGGTTTGCATTTCCTCTCGCGCCATCTGCAATTCTTCGCGCGACTGCTGAACCTCCTGCGCCAGCGCGTTCATGCGCTCGGACTCGACGCTGGCCAACTGGTCTCGGTTGGTGGGGGGCTCGGGTGGCGGTGTGGGCAGGTCGGTAAACACGATCAGCACCATGCCGGCCAGACCCACAGGCTCGCTCAGGCATTGGACCTTGACGTTGACCAGCACCGTGCCGCCGTTGGTGCCAACTTTCAATTCGTCCAGGGTGAGGCAGCTGCGTTCGCGCACCGCCTTGGCAAACACTTCGTTCAGGGCGCTGGCCAAACCTTCGCGCGCCATCGCAAAGATGTTCATGTTCGCTTTGCCGGTGGCAGGTTCCAGATACTTGCCGGTCTTGCCGCTGATGTAGACGATGTCGCCCTTGTCGGTGGTGAGCACGGCAGCGGGCGAGAAACGCCGCAGCAACAGGCTTTCGGTCAGGGCTTGCAAATTCGGGCCGCCGATGGGCGCGGTGCTGATGCCATGCGCCGCTTCTGTCGCATGGCCGCGCGCACGGCCGTAGACGGCGGTAGGGAATTCCACCGAATCGACCCGCACTGCGGTTTCGCGGCGCTGGTAGATGCGCGTTTTTCCTGGCCATGGGGCGAATAATTCGGTGGCCACGCCCACGGTTTCCGCACTGCCCAGTGTCAGGATGCCGCCCGGCTTGAGGCTGTAGTGGAAAAGGGGCAGCAGCTTCTTTTGGAGATCGCCTTCCAGGTAGATCAGCAGATTGCGGCAAGTCAGCAGGTCGAGCTTGGTAAATGGCGGATCCATCACCAGATTCTGTGGCGCGAAAATGACCATTTCGCGAATTTCCTTGCTCACGCGGTAGTGGTCATCTTCCTGGATGAAAAAGCGTTGCAGGCGCTCTTCGGACACGTCGGCGGCGATATTGGCCGGATAGATGCCGGTACGCGCAACGTCAATCGCGTCAGTGTCCAGGTCGGTGGCGAAAATCTGCAGGCTAAAGCGCGCGCCCGGTTTGATGCGATCGAGCGCCTCGCGAAAGATGATGGCCAGCGAATAGGCTTCTTCGCCGGTCGAGCAAGCAGGGGTCCAGGCGCGCAAGGTGGCGCCTTCCGGATAGCGCGCCAGCAGTGCCGGGACGGCGTCAGCTGCCAGTTGGGCCCACACGGCTGGATCGCGGAAAAAGCAGGTCACGCCGATCAGCAACTCCTTGAACAGCAGTTGCGCTTCCTGGGGACTCTCGCGCAGGTAGCGCAGGTAGTCGGCAATGCTGGCCAGTTGGTGCAGGCCCATGCGTCGCTCGACGCGGCGGAAGATCGTGCTTTTCTTGTACAGCGAGAAGTCGTGGCCGCTTTGTGCGCGCAGGACCAGGATGACTTTGTCCAGAGCGCTGTGGTCCATTTCGGTGACGCTGGTGTCGGGCGCATTGGTCAGCAAGGGCGCGTGCGAGAGGTAGGACGCGATCATGCCGCCCAGCGCGCCGGCCGGGCCGATCATGTCGGCAAGGCCGGCAGCGATGGCGCTACCGGGCATGCCATCAAACTTGGCCGATGCGGGCTCCTGCACGAACACGGCGCCGGCATTTTCCTTGATGGCACGCAGGCCCAGCGTCCCGTCCGAGCCCATGCCCGAGAGGATCACGCCTATGCCATGGGCGCGCTGGTCGACTGCCAGGGCGCGCAGGAAGAAGTCGATGGGCAGGCGCAGGCCGCGCGCACCGCTTGGTTCCAGAATGTGCAGCACGCCGCGCAAGATGGACAGGTCGCAGTTCGGTGGCATCACGTACACGTGGTTGGGCTGGACAGCGAGGGCATCGCTGGCCTGGAGCACGGGCATGCTGATGTTTCGCTGCAGCAGTTCGACCATGATGTCCTTGTGGGTCGGGTCCAGATGCTGGACTACCACGAAGGCCATGCCGCTATTGGCAGGTATGCCTTTGAAAAAAAGTTCCAGTGCTTCCAGGCCACCTGCGGAGGCGCCAATACCGACGATGGAAAACTTGGGGGTATAGGAAGGGCCGGGCGTTCGTTCTGCGCCGCTCGGTGACGCAGAAGTGGGCTTGCGCGTCATAGCACTATCTTTTTTCATTGGGACTAGTTGGTCGAGATTTGCGATCCGAAATGGCGCGCTGGCGCGGACTCTCGCATCATGAAAGCCGTAACTATAGCATTGCCTGATTGGCAAACCGAGCGCTGTTTTCATTCTGCAGCAGGGCGCTTCTACCCACTGCGGGTACTGCAGCGGCGCATGGGTTTGCTTCTATAATATATTTTGCTTAAATGATATGGCCGCACCGGCGCACAGGATGACAATTTCACGCACAACGAGCTCGGCCACAGGCACCATCATGGACGTGGAGCACGTCGTGATTCTGATGCAGGAAAACCGTTCCTTCGATCATTATTTCGGCACGCTGCACGGTGTACGCGGCTTTGGTGACCGCTTTCCCATCCCTGTTCCGTCGCCTGACACGCATGCGCGCACGGTGTGGACCCAGCGCGATGACAGCCCGGATGCGCCCGCGCCGCTGGTGAGCCCGTTTCACCTCGACACGCAGCAGTCCTTTGCGCTCATGCGCGTGACCGGCACGCCGCATACCTGGCCGGACGCGCAACTGGCCTGGGACCAGGGCAGCATGGCCGCCTGGCCCACCTGGAAGCATAGCCACGCGATGGGCTACTACACGCAAGAGGACCTTCCCTTCCAGTTTGCGCTGGCCAATGCCTTTACGCTGTGTGACGCCTACCATTGCTCGCTGCAGGCTGGCACCAATCCAAACCGCGTGTATGCCTGGAGCGGCGGCAATGACCCGCATCAGCTGGGCCACGGTCCCGTCATCGGCAACCTGTATGACAACGTGGCGTACGACCCGCAAGGCGGCTATACCTGGACCACCTATCCCGAGCGGCTGCAGGCGGCCGGCATCAGTTGGCAGGTGTACCAGGATATCGAAGACAACTACACCGACAATCCGCTGGCAGGTTTTCGCGCATTTCGCCAGCCTGCAAAGGCCCTGCGTGAACGTGGGATGAGCAGTCGATCACTGGCCCAGTTGCGGCAGGACGTGGAGCAGGATGCGCTGCCCCAGGTGAGCTATATCGTGGCCACCGCCGAAGGCTCCGAGCATCCGGTGCCGTCCAGTCCCGCGCAAGGTGCTGCCTACACGGCGGCCTTGCTCGCTGCACTGGGCGCCAATCCCGAGGTGTGGCGCAAGACCGTGCTGCTGTTGATGTTCGACGAAAACGATGGCTTCTTCGATCATGTGCCACCGCCGGCCGCGCCGTCCTACCTGCAGTGGCACCGCGACCAGGCACAGGCACAAATGGCTGGCGCGTCGACGGTCAGCACCGCCGGGGAATACCATGAATATCCCAGCACCGAAGAGAGCGACTTGCCGCAACTGCTGCATCGGCCATACGGCTTGGGCCCGCGCGTGCCGATGTATGTCATTTCGCCATGGAGCAGAGGTGGGTGGGTCAATTCGCAAGTATTCGATCACAGTTCGGTGATCCGCTTCCTGGAGCAGCGCTTTGGCGTGATGGAGCCGAATATCACGCCTTGGCGGCGCGCCGTGTGCGGTGACCTGACCAGCGCTTTTGACTTCAGCGCGCCGGATCCTCGTCCACCGCTCGACGGCCTGCCCGACACCGCGTCATTAGCGGCACGGGCGCACGCCCTGGGCGACACCACACTGCCAGCGGTGCCGCCACCTGCCTTGCCAGTGCAGCAGGCAGGCACCCGTCCTTCGCGCGCGCTGCCGTATGTGCTGCACGTGACAGCTGCCGATAGCGCCGAGGGCATGGCGCTCGGCTTTCATAACGCCGGTACCCAAGGCGCTGTGTTTCACGTCTACGACCGGCTGCGGCTCAATGAACTGGCACGCCGCTACACGGTGGAACCGGGCAAGACCTTGACCGGGACCTGGGCGCTGGACGAAGCTGGGTTGTGCGACTTATGGGTATTGGGCCCGAATGGTTTTCACCGCCATATCGCCGGCCCTCGCGCCGACGCACAGGTGGCGCTGGTGTACGACGCCGATCACGCCAGTGTCGCCCTGCAGCTGCAAAATCGCGGTCGCCGCAACCTGACCTTCCTCTGCAGCGACAATGCCTACGCCAGTGGCGCGCAACGCAGCATTGTGGTGCGCCCAGGCGGCAGTGTGGCAGACAGCTGGCCAGTGGCGGCATCAGGTTCATGGTATGACCTGAGCGTGCGCATCGCGCAGTATCCAGGCTATGTGCGCCGCTTTGCCGGGCGCATGGAGACGGGCCGAGACAGCATCAGCGACCCGGCGAACGGGCAAGGCTGACGCGCCTTAGGGCCGTTCGAAGCCGTACTCGCGTTCCACCTTGCAGATGCGCACCCGGTAGGACTCATACCATTGGGCCCGGCCGTCACGCTGGGCCACCAGGTGGGCGCTGTTCTGCTTCCATGTGGCGATGCTGGTCAGGCTGTCCCAATACGAGACCGTGATGCCGACACCGTCGCGCGCCGATTCCATGCCAAGAAAGCCGGCTTGTTCGCTGGCCAGGGCCACCATGGCCTCGGCCATGTCGGCGTAACCCTGGTCGCCCTCGGTGCGCAGGGAGGTAAAAATGACCGCGTAATAGGGGGTGGGCGGAGTTGGTGCAATGGCCATGGCGGAACTGCCTTCCGAGAGGGACGTGGAGTGCCTAGATTAATCGAACTTCTGCATCTTTGCTGCAACGCCGCGACAGTTGCAGAGTTGTTATGTAACCGCAATTGATTGATTTAAAGATATCAGGGATACTTGCACACTCAAATGTAAGTACAGTTTCTCCAAGGAAAAATGATCACAGCAACGACAAGCCGTGCCGGCCGAATTTGTGCGCTGGCATTCTGGTTTGCCAGCAGTGCCGTGTATGCGCAATCGGGCGTGGCGGCGGACGAACTCGATTTGCTGGCGCAGGAAAATCTGGTCTATTCTGCCGCGCGCTACGCGCAAACGATTGCAGAGACGCCGGCCAATGTCACCATTGTCAGCCGCGACGATATTCGGCGTTATGGTTACCGCAGCGTGCCAGATGCGCTCAAGTCGCTGCCCGGCGTGTATGACGCGGCCAGCCAGTGGCCAGCCCTGGGTGTGTCCGGCGTGGCCGTGCCTGGCGACTTCGGTTCACGCCTGCTGTACCTGGTCAATGGCATGCCGATCTATGAGCCTACCTACGGTGGCTTCTTTCTCGATTATCTGGACATCGAAAGCATAGAGCGCATCGAGTTTGTCAAAGGTGCCGGCTCGGCCCTGTACGGCAGCGGCGCTGTGATGGGACTGGTGAATCTGATTACGCGCGGTGGCAAGGACACGCCAGCCCGCAATGCGGCCCTGTCGCTGGCCAGCCATGACAGCGCCAAGGTGTATTTTTCGGGCGCGGCGCAAACACCTGCGATGAGCAGCTTCGTGGCGGCCAGCTTTGCTTACAGTGGCGGGCGCGATCTGTATCTGCCCGAGATGGCGCACCCGCGTTTTGGCCCCAACATCGCGCAAGGCATCTCGTCCGGTAACGACGCCAGTCATACCGGGCGCCTGTTTGCACGCCTGTCCTTTGGCCAGGCCTGGTTGCAGGCCTTGCTGGTCGACGGCAGCAAGCGCGATCCGCTGGCCAGCTACGGCACCACCTTCAATGGTCGGCTCATGCTGCGCGAAACGCTGGCCGCGCTCGAAGGCGGCGTCACGCGCGAGCTGGGCGAAGGGCGGCTGCTGACGGCGCGCGCGTTCTCGTTTACCACCACCGAAAAAGGCGAGTATCCCTATTCGGTGCAGCGCTGGCGCTTTGTGCCGGCTGACTATATCAACGTCTCCGATCTGTCCAGCCGCCAGTTGGGCGCAGAGCTGCGCTACGACAGTTTCGTCATGCCTGGCCACCATGTGCTGGCCGGGGTGGAAATCAAGCATATTGGCTACACCCACCAGGTGGGGGACCAGCCAGGCCTCTGGCGTTCCGGTGTCTACAGCGTGGACCATGACGACAGCTATATGCAATGGGCTTTGTTTGCGCAGGATGAAATGCGCCTGGGCCCGGGCAAGCTGTTCCTTGGGGCGCGCTTTGACAGCTACCATGGTTTCTCCGACGGCGTCGATTCGCGCCTCTCGCCGCGCATCGCCTACGTGCAGGAACTCTCACCACACACCACCGCTAAATTGGTCTACGGTCAGGCTTACCGCGCACCGACCATCTACGAATCACGCTATCAGGACGGGGCGCCGGCGGCGTCGACCATCTGGGCAAACAGTCAGCTGCGCCCTGAGCTGGCGCGTTCTCTCGAAGCGCTGCTTACCACCCAGAGCGCAGGCGGTACGGAATGGCGTATGTCGCTGTTCCTCAAAAATCTGAAGGACACGCCGGTGCAAGTAGTGACCCCGGTCGTTGGCGGCGTGGCCTGCGCACTGGGCCCTGATGGCTGCATTCAGTACCGCAATTCCGGGCGCCAGCAGGAAGTGATCGGGACTGAAGTCGATGTGCGCATGCGCCAGGGCGATCGCGGTGACCTGTATGCCTCGCTGGTGCTCCAGCAAAGTCATGGCGAAGGCGGCGAGATGGCCAGTTCGCCGCGCCGTCAGGTCAAGGCTGGCTACAGCCGCGACCTGCACTGGCACGATACCAATGCCGCGCTGGAGATGCAGTACATCAGCGCGGTGCAGGGACGCATCAAGGATAGCGTCGCCGTGCGCGACGAGGTGCCGGGCTACCTGCTGGTCAACGCCGTCTTCAACGCTGCCCGCTTGGGTGACGGCTGGCGCGCCTCGCTGCGGATTGACAATCTGCTGGACCGCGAATACGGCACCGTCGCTTCGCGTGAACTGCAGCCCTTGCTGCGTGTGCCCGCCGATGGTCGGCGCCTGGCCCTGCAATTGCAGCGCGATTTCTGACCATGGCTGCGCTGCGCCTGTTCGCCATCCTGATGCTGCTTGCGGCAGGGGCGCGTGCCGATATCATTCTGCTCGCTTCGGACGACAAGGGGTCCGTGGCCGCAGCCACCGAGGCGCTTCAGGGCGCGTATGGCGGCAAGGTCGAACTGCATAACCTCGCTGGCAGTCGCGCGCGTGAAGCGGACATCGTACGCGCCATCAAGGCCTCGTCCGTGACCCAGGTGGTCGCCGTGGGCCTGCTTGCCGCCCAGGTGGCGCGCCAGCGGCTCGATGGCAAGCAGGTGGTCTTTTGCCAGGTGCTCAATGTCGAAGAATTCAACCTGGTGGCGCCGTGGATGAAAGGCGTGAGCGGCATTCCCTCGCTGTCGCGCCAGTTCGCCGCCTGGAAGGCGCTCGATCCCAACTTGCGCAAGATTGGCCTCATCACCGGTCAGCATGCGGCCTACATGGTGGAGGAGGCGGAAGCTGCCGCCAAGTCGCTTGGGCTGGAAATCGAACATGTTGCGGTGTCGTCCGAACGGGGCGTGATGTCGGCCCTGCAGGAGCTGCGCGAGCGCCATATTGGTGGCTTGTGGCTGGCGCCGGACAGCAGCATATTGAGCCAGCGCGCGATCTATGACCTGATGGCTTCCACCGTCAAGAACAATGTGCCGGTACTGGCGTTTTCGCCGGCCCTGCTCAAGGAAGGCGCCTTACTGAGTGCCACTGCCGATACGAAGGAAATCGCTGCCGTGGCCCTGGAGCGCCTGCACAAGGCCCCATCCATTGGCAATGTCCCGGGCGAGGCGCTGGCCTCGCTCGCCGGCGCGCGCATCATCGTGAGCGCTGCGGCGGCTGCCCGCTTCGGTCTTCCTATCAATGCAAAGGTCAAGGAGCAGGCCGATGTCCAGTAACGTCGCCCAGCGACCAAGCCTGGTCAGGCGCATGGCAGCGATGCTTTGGTTGGGCGCGACCCTGGCGTATTTGATCACGCTGGTGTCCATGGTCGCCGGCGCCAACTACCTGATCGAGCGCAATCTGGACCAGCAGGCGCGCCAACTGCTTCCAGCCTTTGACGACTTGAGCGCGCAGGTGCTGCTCTCGCCCGAGAGCAGTGCGCGCGAGCGAATCGGCAATTACGCGGCGCGCATTCCCGATATTGGCCTGGTGCGCATTTACGACCGTGGCGGCAAGGTCGTGGTAGCCGAATACATCAAGGAAGGCGCGCCCGTGTTTGGCGAGTTGGGCGCGCAGCGCGCGGCTACCCTGGCAGTACATGGCGGCGCGATTACCCATGTCGAGCGCTTCCTCGGGGTAGGCCGATCGATCCAGGCCTTTGCGCCGGTGCGCCAGGTCGTGCAGCGCAACGAGCTGCTCGATTTTGGTAGCGCCGCACAAAATGAAACCAGCGAGACGGTGGGCTTCATTGAAATTGGCATGGACTTCGCGCCCTCGCGCGGCAGCGTCTATTTTGGCGCCCTGGTCACCCTTGGCATCTTGTCCTTGGTACTGCTGGCGGCCATGAGCGCCATCATCCGCCGCATGCGCACTGCCTTGCGTCCTTTGCTGAGCCTTCAGGATGCGCTGGCCCGGATCGCAGAAGGCGACTTTGACGCCAGCGTAGGTGATGGTCCGGCGGACCGCGAAGTGGCGACCATTCGCGACGCAATCCGCACCACCATGGTGGCGCTGCGCGCGCGCGAGGACGAGCGCAATGAAGCCGTGCGCGCCAAGGTCCTGGCCGACGAAGCAAATCTGGCCAAGGGCACCTTCCTTGCCAATATGAGCCACGAAATTCGCACGCCGATGAATGGCGTGATCGGCATGCTGGAACTGCTGTTGGAGACGGAATTGGGCAGCACCCAGCGCCAGTTCGCCAGCGTCGCCCACAGCAGCGCAGAGAGCCTGCTGTCCTTGATCAACGACATTCTCGACTTCTCGAAGATCGAAGCGGGCAAGCTCGATTTTGAAGCCATTCCATTTGACCTTCAGCGCGAGCTGCGCGCCCTTGCCGCCAGCCAGGCCTTGGCCGCGCAAGCAAAAGAGCTTGAGCTGATCATCAACTATCCCGAGCATTTGCCGCAGCTTGTGGTGGGCGACCCGGGGCGCATCGGCCAGGTGGTCGTCAACCTGATGAGCAACGCGATCAAGTTCACCGCCATTGGCCAGGTGCTCGTTGACGTGCAGTTGGCTGGGCAGGACGCCAGTTGCTGCCGCTTGCGCATCTCGGTGCGTGACACCGGCATTGGTCTCAAGCCCGAACAGCTGGAAACGATCTTCGACAAATTCACCCAGGCCGACGCCAGCACCACGCGCCGCTACGGCGGCACGGGCCTGGGCCTGACGATCTGCAAGCTGCTCGTCGAGATGATGGGCGGGACCATTGGCGCCACCAGCGAGCCTGGCAAGGGTAGCCTCTTCTGGTTCGAGCTCGATCTGGCCCGCGCCTGCGCCATGCCGGCGCCGGCCATCATTAGCAATGCGCCGCCCGCCATTCCGAGCCCGCTGGCCGGCTACCGCATCCTGGCGGTCGACGACAATCCGGTTAACCTGCAGGTGGTGAGCCACATGCTCGACAAGCTCGGTGCGCAAGTGGACCTGGCCGAGAATGGGCGCGTTGCCGTGCACATGTTCCTGGCCAAGCCCTACCACCTGGTGCTGATGGATTGCCAGATGCCGGAGCTCGATGGCTATCAGGCCGTGGCAGAAATCCGGCACCTGGAAAATTCCATGATGGCGGCCAAGGGTGGCGCGACGATTACACGCATGCCCGTCATCGCCTTGACCGCGCACGCATTGGAAGGCGAGCGCGAAAAATGCCTGGCTGCCGGCATGGACGACTTCCTCACCAAGCCACTGCGCGCGGCCGCGCTGCGCGAGAAGCTGTGTGCCTGGCTGGTGCCGCAAACGCCCAATGAAGAACCGGACGACATGGAGCCTGTCGGCGACGGTATCGAATCGATGCGCCAGCTCTTTGGCGCCAAGTACGCGACACTCTCGCAGCTGTTTTTGGATGACACGCCCGCGCGCCTGAGCGCCTTGCAGGCGGCTGTCGGCATGTGCGATGCCACCCGCATTGCCGACATCGCCCATACGGTGGCAGGCAGTTCGGCGGCAGTGGGCGCCGAGATCCTCTCCAGCCGCTGCCTGGCACTCGAGCATGCGGCGCGCAATGGCCAGCTCGAAGCGCTGGAGGCCCGCACCACGGCGCTGCTGGCAGAATTCGACAAGATCAGTGCCCGCCTGCAATCCATGTTCGCAACGCAAGAATAACTGCGGCGCCAGTGTCTGATATGGCACATGGCGCGCGAAAGCTTCCCGCTTACTCTTGAGCTCGGGTGACGCATTTCGCGTGCACCGTGCGTCGGGGAGCGCCTCATGTTGATGCGGAAAAAATTTACCAAATTCATGTTGATGGCAGCCTGCGCATGGCCGCTCACGTCCATGGGCGGCCCGCGCTACGCACTGACCGTGCTCGGTGGTGCGGACAGCGCAGCGCTGGACATCAATCAGAGCGGCCAAGTGGTTGGCCAGTACACCAATGCCGACGGCGCCCAGCGCGCCTTCCTGCATAGCGGCGGCGTGCTGCAGGACCTGGGTACGCTGGGCGGCAATTCCTCGTCGGCTACTGCCATCAACAATGGCGGGCAGATTGTGGGCGTGGCCGACAATGGCGACGGCTACGGCCGCGCCTTCTCGTACGCGCATGGCGTGATGTCGGACCTGGGCACGCTGGGAGGGCTGTCAAGCCGCGCCTATGGCCTGGACAATGATGGACACATCGTGGGCAGCGCTGACACGCCTGAAGGCGAGATCGGTCAATACGGGGCTGCCTTCCTGTTGTCGGGCGGCGTGATGACGAACCTGGGTTTTTTGCCCACATACGAAGGCGACGAGATGAGCCGGGCGCTGGCCATCAACGGTCACGGGCTGGTTGTGGGCGCATCCTCGGCCACGTTGTTCGGACCACCGGAGCATCCCGAGCATGCGTTCACCTATACCGGTGGCGTGCTGACGGACCTGGGCACCTTTGGCGGTCTGTATAGCGCTGCGCGGTCCATCAATGACGGCGGGGTGATTGTCGGGCAGGCCAGCACCACGCTGGACCCGGCTGGCATCGGCCACACGGTCCCGCATGCCTTCATGTACATTCACGGGATGATGATCGACCTTGGCGCGTTAGGTGACGAGTACGACGGCAGCGATGCGCATGACGTCAATAACCTCGACGACATCGTCGGTTCCACGGGAATCCGGGGCAGCGATGGTCCGCATGGCTTCTTGTATCAGGCCGGTGTTCTGCAAGACCTCAATAACTTGATCGATAGTGCGTCAGGCTGGGTGGTCACCAGCGCCGCAGCCATTAACGACGGGCGCCAGATCGCAGCAACTGCCTGCCGGGTCAACCTGTGCTACGCGGTGCGGCTCGACCCATTGGTGGCCGAAGTCCCGGAGCCCGGCGCCGCATTCTTGACGGCGACCGGGCTGGCCTTGCTGGCAGGTGTAATACTTAGACGCCGCAGTAGGCAGTTTTCACGGTCGTGAAGAATTCGGCAGCGTAACTGCCCTGTTCGCGCGAACCGTAGCTCGACCCTTTGCTGCCGCCGAAAGGCACGTGATAATCGACGCCTGCCGTTGGCACGTTCACCATGACCATGCCTGCCTGGGCGTGGCGCTTGAAGTGGGTCGCGTGCTTGAGCGAGGTAGTGACGATGCCGCTCGAGAGGCCAAATTCGCTGTCGTTGGCCAGCATCAGGGCATGCTCGTAGCTCTCGGCCGGAATGACGCTGGCGACGGGGCCAAAGATTTCTTCGCGGCTGATGCGCATGTCGTTGCTGCAGTCGGTGAACAGCGCCGGGCGCAGGAAGAAGCCTGGCGTGGCGCAGGTGACGCGTTCACCGCCGAAAGCAAGCGTTGCGCCTTCGTCGCGACCGATGCGGATGTATTCCATGTCCTGGTCAAGCTGGCTTTGATCGACCACGGGGCCGATGTCGATGCCGGAGGCGAGCGCGTCGCCCACGGTCAGCGCAGCGAGTTTTTCCTTCACGGCTGCCACGAAGGACGGGTAGATATTTTTCTCGACGATGATGCGGCTGGACGCGGTGCAGCGCTGGCCGGTGGAGAAGAAGGAGCCCTGCACCGCGCAGTTGACGGCGGTAGCCAGGTCGGCATCGTTTAACACCACCAGCGGATTCTTGCCGCCCATTTCAATCTGTACCTTGGCCATGCGGCCGATGGCTGCCTGCGCCACCTTGGCACCGGTGCTCACCGACCCCGTGAAGCTGATGGCGTTGACACGGCGGTCATTGAGGAAGGCCTGGCCAACCACGCTGCCGCGACCCATCACCAGGTTGAACACACCAGGTGGCAGGCCGGCGCGGCTGATGATTTCTGCCAGCGCCCAGGCGCTGCCGGGCACCAGTTCGGCCGGTTTGATCAGCACGCAATTGCCGTAGGCGAGGGCGGGTGCGATCTTCCAGGCCGGGATCGCGATCGGAAAATTCCATGGCGCGATGATGCCGACCACGCCGACCGGTTCGCGGGTGATTTCGACGTCCAGGTTGGGGCGCACGGATGGCAGCTTGTCGCCGCGCAGGCGCAGGCATTCCTGGGCGAAGAATTTGAAAATGGCGCCGGCACGGGCGACTTCGCCGATACCTTCGGGACGGGTCTTGCCTTCTTCGCGCGAGAGCAGCTCGCCCAGTTCTTCCTTGCGCGCGATGATTTCGCTGCCGATCTTGTCGAGGGCATCGGCGCGCATCTGGATGTTGGACAGGGCCCAGCCGGGGGCCGCGGCGGATGCGGCGGCAATGGCCAGATCGGCTTGCTGGGCATCGGCTTGCGCGTAGTGGCCGATGACGTCGGCGGTATTCGATGGGTTGATGTTGGCGGAGGAGCTTGCGCCGTCGACCCAGGCGCCGTTGATATAGTTCTGTTTCATGGCTCGTTTCGTTTTTTGTAACAAAACGAGAGCTTACCACTGTGGGGGATTGATTGTCTCGGCTGGCAGCGGGGCTGTGCCCAATTCGGCGGGGTGAACGGGGAAAGGGTGCTGTGCCCAGCCAGGAGCAAGAACGAGCGCTTCGCGAAGCCACCCCACTGTCCTTGCGAAAGCGAGGACCCATAATACGTTAGCGTTTAAATGCGCTCCCAACTCTGAGTTGGCGTGTTATGG
>JBJMVX010000017.1:0-18356 GCA_045810445.1 Massilia sp. | reverse complement strand
TATTCCTCGCTGGCCTACCTCAAGCAGCTGCCAGTGCAGACCCTGAAAATCGACCGCAGCTTCATCAAGGATATCTCTACGGACGTGAACGACGAAGCGATTGCCATTGCCATTATCCAGCTGGGCAAGAGCCTGAACCTGTCGGTGATTGCAGAGGGTGTGGAGACCGAAGAGCAGGCTGCCTTCCTGGCGCGCCATGGTTGCAACCTGGCCCAGGGTTATCTCTATAGCCGTCCTGTGATGCCGGACGACCTGCTCAACACCTGGCGTCCTGCGGCAGCTTAGGAATAAGCTAGTTGGCAGCCTTGCGCAGCAGCGTGCGCAGATTGCATTGCTCCTGCCAGCGTCGCCGTTCCTCGCTGCTGGTGGCCAGGGCGGCCAATTCGGCCTCGCTATGCGCCGTCTGCGCCTGCAGCAGGCGCTCGGCCAGTGCCGGATCGGGCAGCATGGTGCCAAAGAAGGCCACCACGTCGTGGCGCTGAATCAGCAGGGTAGGGAAGTTGTCCACATCCAGGTCACCCACCACCTCGGCCTGGTCCTCGATATCGATCCACACGAAATGCTTGTCCGGATGGCGCTCAGCCAGGGTCTCGAAGCTAGCGCGGTAGGACGCGCAGGTGCCGCACCAGGCCGCGCACAGGCAGGCCACGATCCAGTCGGGACCAGAAAGCGCCTGGGCGATGCTGGCGCGATTGTCGTTGGCTAGTGTATGGCTGTGCATGGCGGCATTCTACCTTGACCGTGAATGGCCTGCTTGGGTGCGACCGGCTCGGGGTAAAATACGGGTGTTGGCCTTATTCGTGATCCCATGCCCCTCATTCTTGCCATTGAAACCTCGTCCGAACTGGCTTCCTGCGCCCTGCTAAACGGCAGTAGCGTGCTGGCGCGCGAATCGTCCGGCGTACGCACCCATTCCCAGTCGATCCTGCCGATGGTGCAGGAACTGCTGGCCGAAGCGGGCGTCACGCTGGCCCAATGCGACGCCATCGCCTTTGGCGCCGGTCCCGGCTCCTTCACCGGCGTGCGCACCGCCTGCGGCATTGCCCAGGGCCTGGCGTATGGCGCCAACAAGCCTGTGCTGCCGCTCATGACGCTGGACGCGATGGCGCTGGCCTGCCGCCAGCATCGTGGCGCGACCGACGTGCTGGCCGTGCTGGACGCGCGCATGGGCGAAGTCTATTGGGCCCAGTACCGCGGCGCCGAGCTGGTGGCCGGGCCGGCCTTGTGCGCACCGGACGCGGTGGCGCCACTCGCTTGCGATGGCCCGCTCACCGCCTGCGGCAATGGCTTCGCGGCCTACCCGGATGCCTTGGCCGCTTTGCCCTGCGCGAGCGGCGCCCTGGTCGAGATCATGCCGCACGCGCGCCAGATCGCCGAGCTGGCGCTGGTCGCCTACGCGGCAGGTGCCGGCGTGCCGGCAGCCCAGGCCCAGCCCCTTTATTTGCGCAACAAGATCGCCTACACCAGTGCCGAAAGGCTGGCTATCAACGCTGCCAAGGCTGCCGCATGAACGCAGTGCGCGACCATGACCAACTCAGTTACGCGCCCATGGTGGCAGCTGACGTCGACGAGGTGCTGGCGCTGGAAAAGAGCGTCTATCCCCATCCCTGGTCGCGCGGGAATTTTGTCGACTCGCTGGCCAGCGGCTACCATGGATGGACGGTGCGCGACGACGAGGGCCGGCTGGCCGGGTATTTTTTGCTGATGACGGCCGTCGACGAAGCCCATTTGCTCAATGTGGCCGTGGCCAGCGCCAATCAGCGCCAGGGCTTGGGGCGCTACCTGTTGGACAAGATCGCCGCCTGCGCGCGCGGCCTGGGCATGGAGTCCATCCTGCTCGAAGTGCGACCGTCCAATCTGCGGGCTCAGAAAATCTATGAACAATATGGCTTCCTTGAAATCGGGCGCCGCAAGAATTACTACCCGGCCCATGACGGCCTGCGTGAGGATGCCATCGTGATGAGATATTCCCTATGAGTGGCCTGGATAGCCGCAGCGCCGCCTTCCTGCAGGAGATGGGGATCACGCCCTTGTGGACCGTACGCACTGGCGCACCGGCTGCCGAGGCGACGCCAGTCAGCGAAGCTGCGCCCGCACCTGCACCTGCCCCCGCACCTGCACCTGCACCCGCATCGGTGGAAGTCGCACCGGAAGCGCCCATGCTGCCCAAGTACAGCGAAGCGCACATGATTCCTGCGCCTGCCGTAGGCGCGGCCGATTCGGCCTGGGGCGACGAACCTCCGCCTCCGCCGGCCACCGACGAAGAAATCAGCCGCATGGACTGGGATCAGCTAAAAACGGCCATCGCCAATTGCACCCGCTGTGGCCTGTGCAAGGGCGGGCGCAAGCCGGTCCAGGGCAGCGGTGCGCGCAGTGCGCGCTGGCTGATCGCCGCAGGTGCGAGTACCAGCGGCGACGAAAAAGAGCGCAAGCCCCTGTCCGGCGAGCCGGGCAAGCTGTTGGTGAACATGCTCGCTGCCGTGGACCTGGCGCGCGACGACGAGGTCTGGGTGACTAATTTGATCAAATGCCGGCCGACTAGCGCCAATGGCGGTGACCGCGCGCCCAGCCTGGAGGAAGCCAATGCCTGCCGCCCGTATCTGGAACGTGAGCTGGCATTAACTGGTGCCAGCATGGTGCTCACGCTGGGGCAGATCGCTGCCAACGCGCTGCAGGGCAAGTCGCTGCAGGAACCCCTGGCCGGCTCGCGCGCCCAGGTTCACAGTATCAATGGCGTCAATCTGGTGGCGACCCTGCACCCCGGCCAGTTGCTCCAGCGCGGCGCCGACAAGGCGTTGGCCTGGGCTGACCTGTGCCTGGCGCGGGCCAACGATGGCCGCGGCAGCTGACAATTACCAGGCCAGGTTCGAGCGCCGCTGGGGACACCTGAGGCATCCTCACGTGCGCGCGCTGGCCTGGCTGCTCGATGCGCCCGACCTGCTCGACCCGAACGATCCCCATTGGGACGGCCGCATCGCCAGCGTGGGCGCGTTGGGGCCCGAAGTCGACGCCTGGTTGCAGCGCGTGGACGAGGACCCCTCGGGCCTGGACGCCGAACTGGGGACGCGCATCTACACCCGCCTTGGCCTGTATGCAGAAAAGCTGATGGCTTTCTATTACCGCGAACACGGCATGCTGGTGGCGCATGGCTTGCAGGTGCGGGCGGCGCGCAACGACACCATAGGCGAGTTCGATTTTTTGCTCGAGGCTGGGCCGGACGCGCTCGAGCATATCGAGTTCGCTACCAAGTTCTATCTGCTCGAAGGGGAGGCCGCGCAGCGTTTCGACACCTTCGTTGGGCCGAATCTGGCCGACAGCCTGGGCGCCAAGATGCGCAAGATCTTTGACAAGCAGCTGGCGCTGGGAAGCCATCCGGCTGCGCAGGCCGTGCTGCCGCGACCCGTGCTGCGGGCCAGGGCGCTGGTCAAGGGCTGGTTGTTTTATCCGCTAGGCGTGCGCACCACGATGGACGGCATAGGCCTGGACCATTGCAGTGGCTTCTGGTGCGCGCTTGGCGAGGTGGCGCAGCTCGAAGCCCAGCAGTTTGTGGTGCTGCCACGCCTGCAATGGCTGGCGCCTTACCGTGGGGTGGACACAGAAGTCGTGCTCGATCGCGAGGCGCTTGGGCGGATACTGTCTGCGCAATTTGAAGCAACGCCGATGCCGGTGCTGGTAGCGAGCGTGCAAATCGTGAATGGGGCCGTGGTGGAATCAGAGCGCGGCTTCATCGTCCCCGACAACTGGCGCGCCCGCGCCGCCTTCCGCCAACAGCTCGCGCAAACTTAAAGCCTTGCTGCTGGAAAGGTAGCCACCTCCACTGTCCTTGCGAAAGCGAGGACCCATACTGAGCTAGCGGAGTATGGGTCCTCGCTTTCGCAAGGACAGTGAGGCGGGGCTTTTTGGCTTAGTGCTTCTCTTCGCCGATCAAGGCCAGCGTGTCGCATTCTCTCTGATTGGCGGCGTGCTTGCGCATGATCATGAACATGATGCCGGCCACGGATCCACCGAACAGAACGATGATGACGTTCAGTTCCAGCTTGAGTGAAATCATGGCCGCGTACAGGGCCAGCATGGTCAGAATGGACAGGTTTTCATTGAAATTCTGGACTGCGATGGAATGGCCCGCACTCATCAGGACGTGCCCGCGGTGCTGCAGCAGGGCGTTCATCGGCACCAGGAAGTAGCCGGACAGGGCACCGATGAGCGCCAACAGCGGGTAGGCAATCTCGACGGTATGCACCATGGTCATGCCCATCACAACCGTTCCCATGGCAATGCCCAGCGGGATCACGGTCAGCGAACGTTTCAAGGGCACCATTTTGGCCGACGCTGCCGCGCCCAGGGCCACGCCCACAGCCACCACAATAATCAGTCCAGTGGCCTTGTCGAGCGACATGTGCAGCGATTTTTCCGCCCACTTGAGAACGATGAATTGCAAGGTGGCGCCAGCGCCCCAGAACAAGGTGGTGACCGCCAGCGAAATCTGGCCCAGCTTGTCTTTCCACAGGGTGGCGTTGCAGGCGGCAAATTCAATGATCAGTTTGCCCGGGTTGTGGTGCTGGCGCTCGTAGCGCGCACCGGTGTCGGGGATGCGGCGGTTGAACCAGGCCGCCATCACGTAGATGGCCACCACCACCGACAGCGCCGCTTCTGTTGTCGTGTTGATGGGGGTGTCGATGAGGGGGAAGTCAAAACTCAGCAGGAAGGCCGAACCAGCGGACGATACCAGGCGGCCACCCAGGTAGGTGCCCAGCAGGATGGACATCACGGTCAAGCCTTCAATCCAGCCGTTCGCTTCGACCAGCTTTTCCGCTGGGAGCAGTTCGGTCAGGATGCCATATTTGGCTGGCGAGTAAATCGCCGCGCCCAGACCGACGACGGCATAGGCCAGCAGCGGGTGGACGTGGACAAACAGCATGGCGCAACCGGCGATCTTGATGAGGTTGGCGATGAACATGACCCGCCCCTTGGGCTGGGAGTCAGCAAACGCGCCCACGAAGGCAGCGAGTAACACATAGAACAGGACAAACGAGAGCTTGAGCAGCGGGGGCATGCTGGGTGACGCACCCATGGTGATCAAGAGGTTGATCGCCACGAACAGCAAGGCGTTGTCCGCCAGTGACGACAGAAACTGCGCCGTCATGATGGTGTAAAAACCACGATTCATTCGAAACGTTCTATAAGCTAGTGTGGGTTGCTTTATACCATGAATGGTCATTTACCCCAAGCGCATGAACTAGCGGACGGGCGCTGGCAGGCGCGCGAATTCTTTACGCATCGGTCGGCGCAAAGGCTGCGCTCCGGTAAAATACGCACTCCTGTTGATTTCGAATTTTCCCCATGCCAAGGCCGTTGACCGCTACCATTCACCTCGATTCCATGCAGCATAATCTGGCGCGCGCACGTAGTTGCGCGCCTGGCGCCAGGGTGTGGGCCGTGGTCAAGGCCAATGCATATGGTCATGGCCTTGAGCGCGGCATGCGCGGCTTTGCCGAGGCTGACGGTCTGGCTTTGATCGAGCCGGACAAGGCCGTTCAACTGCGCGAACTGGGCTGGACCAAGCCGCTGATGTTACTTGAAGGTATTTTCGACGCGGCTGATGCGCAACTGTTGGTTACTCACCAGCTCAATAGTGCTGTCCATTGCGAGGAGCAGATCGCCTTGCTGGAGCAGGCATCACTCCGTGGTCCCATCGATGTGCATTTGAAAATGAACACGGGTATGAACCGCCTGGGCTTCACGCCGGACGTCTTCGCTGCTGCCCATGCGCGCCTGTCCGCGATTCCCGCTGTGCGCAGCATTACCCTGATGACCCACTTTGCCAATGCCGACGAGCTTGAACATCCGCGCCTGACCATCCGCGAGCAGGTAGCGCGCTTCGAGCGCGGCGCCCAGGGCTTGTCCGGTCCGCGCAGCCTGTCCAATTCGGGCGGGGTGCTGCACCAGGAACAACTGGCCAAGGAGCTGTCCAATGATTGGGTGCGCCCGGGCGTGATGCTGTATGGCGGCACGCCCGGCGGCAAGAGCGCCAGCGATTTTGGCCTGCGTCCGACCATGACCTTAGCTAGCGAACTGATTGGTATTCAAAATATTGTCGCTGGCGACACGGTCGGTTACGGCAGCCGCTTCGAAGCCACCGGCCCCATGCGCATCGGGGTGGTCGCCTGCGGCTATGCCGATGGTTATCCGCGCCATGCTGGTCACGGCACGCCCGTGCTGGTCGACGGCGTGGCCACCACCTTGATTGGCCGGGTGTCCATGGACATGCTGACCGTGGACTTGACACCGGTGCCTAACGCTCGCGTGGGCAGCAAGGTCACCCTGTGGGGCGCCGGTCTGCCGATCGATACGGTGGCCGATGCGGCCGGCACCATTGGCTATGAATTGATGTGCGCCCTGGCGCCGCGCGTGCAGGTCGTGGAAGGGCTGTTAAATCCCCATGGCTAAGGCGAAAACTCAGTACACCTGCAGCGATTGCGGCGGCGTTGCTGCCCGCTGGTCCGGGCAATGTCCGGCCTGCCAGCAGTGGAACACGATGGTGGAAACCGTGCTCGACGCGCCCGGCATGAACCGCCTGTCCCAGCCCCAGCACAAGAGCCTGGCGCAAACGGCGCCCGTGCTGTCGCTGGCCGATATCGAGGCCATCGATGTGCCGCGCTTTGGCACGGGCATTGAAGAATTTGACCGAGTCCTTGGCGGCGGCCTGGTGCCGGGCGGCGTGGTGCTGATCGGCGGCGACCCCGGCATCGGCAAGTCGACCCTGCTGCTGCAGGCGCTGGCCAATATCGCCAGCCTGAAAAGCACGCTTTATGTCAGTGGCGAGGAGTCCGGCGCGCAGATCGCCATGCGTGCGCGCCGCCTGGATGTCGATGCCAAGGACCTCAAGCTGCAGGCAGAAATCCAGCTTGAAAAAATCCTTGGCACCCTGGCCGACCTGAAGCCGGAAGTGGCGGTCATCGACTCCATCCAGACCCTGTATTCGGACGCCTTGAGTTCGGCCCCCGGCTCGGTGGCCCAGGTGCGCGAATGCGCGGCCCAGCTTACGCGCGTGGCCAAGCAGACTGGCATCACCATCATCCTCGTTGGCCACGTGACCAAGGAAGGTGCGCTGGCCGGGCCGCGCGTGCTCGAACACATTGTGGACACGGTGCTCTATTTTGAAGGCGACACCCAGTCTTCGTTCCGCCTGGTGCGGGCCATCAAGAACCGCTTTGGCGCCGTCAATGAGCTGGGCGTGTTCGCGATGACGGAAAAGGGCTTGAAAGGGGTGTCCAATCCCTCGGCCCTGTTCCTGTCCCAGCATGACAACCAGGTGCCCGGCTCCTGCGTGATGGTGACCCAGGAAGGGACTCGGCCACTGTTGGTGGAAATCCAGGCCCTGGTCGACACCAGCCATCTGCCCAATGCGCGACGGCTGTCGGTCGGGCTGGAGCAAAATCGCCTGGCCATGCTGCTGGCGGTGCTGCACCGCCATGCGGGAATTGCCGCATTTGACCAGGATGTGTTTATAAATGCAGTTGGTGGGGTCAAGATTACCGAGCCGGCTGCCGATCTAGCTGTATTGCTTGCGATCAACTCGTCGATGCGCAGCAAGCCGCTGCCGCGCGGCCTTGTGGTGTTTGGCGAAGTGGGCTTGGCCGGCGAAATCCGTCCCGCGCCCCGTGGCCAGGAGCGACTGCGCGAGGCGGCCAAGCTGGGGTTTTCGATTGCCATGATTCCCAAGTCGAATGCGCCCAAGCAGAAGATCGAGGGCATGACCATCGTGGCGGTGGAACGGATAGATGAAGCTTTTAATAAATTGCGGGAACTCGATTGAGGTAGGCGGCACAATGCTCGACAGTGAACAACGACAAAGTACGCGCAAGGTCTTGAAGGTCAAGGCCCTGCTGATGATGGAAGGCGCCGAAACGGTGCTGGGACGGACCGTGGACGTGGCCGGTGATGGGGTGTGCCTGCTGCTGGGTAATTCGCTCAAGCCTGGCACCATCGGCACCGTGCGTTTTGAGATTTTCCATGAAGGCAAGGCCACCTCGATCACTGCTCGTTCGCGCGTGCAGTACTGCATTCTGAGCAGCGGCGAGTACAAGATTGGCTTTCAATTCGTGAACCTGGAATTGTCGGCGATGGCCTCGCTGGCGCGTTTTCTGCGCTGATATTGGGGGTTTGGACTGACCAAATCGATGTTTTGGCAAGTCCACATTAATCAATCCTGATATCCAATCAGCATATTGGTTGGACCAATTGTTGTTTTTGGCGCAGATTGGTCCAATTGTTTACTTTTTGCTTTTTGACGGAAATTTGCTGGTTTCCGCGTTTTAACCGAATGTTGGCAGCCATAGTCCGGCTTTATCGTATTTTCCACCGTGGCAACTCTGCCATTCCGGTTGACTCTCCTTGATATGTACGCGCATTCTCGTCTCAGGCCAGCGGCCGGGGTGACGATTCCGCAGACTGGTCCCATGCAGTCATAAAAATCTAGGAGATGAAGCAATGAAACAAGGTTTTCTAACGTTGGCGCTGAGCGCCTCCACCTTGCTTGCGGCCGCGCCGCTGATGGCCGGACCGATCGGGTACGGCGCCGGCACCACGGGCGGTGGCAGCAAGGCCGCCGTGAACGTGTCCACCATGGCAGCCATGCAGGCAGCCATTGATGCCTATTCCGGCAGCGGCGGCCTGGTCCTGAACTACACGGGCAAGTTCGACTATGCCAGCATCACCGACGTGTGCGCGCAGTGGCAAAAGGATCCGCAGACCGTCAACATCAAGAACAAGAGCGATGTGACCATCCGCGGCGCGGCCGATTCCAGCGCCAATTTCGGCCTGCACATCGTGGGCGACGCCCACAACATCATTGTCCAGAACATGACCATTGGCTTGCTGCCGGGTGGGGAAATGGCCGACTCGATCTCGATTGAAGGCAATTCGACTGGCAAACCCAGCCACATCTGGATTGACCACAACACCATCTTCGCCTCGCTGACCGCCTGCGCTGGCGCCGGCGATGCTTCGTTTGACGGCGGCATCGACAGCAAGAAGGGCGCCAATGCCATCACCATCTCGTACAACTATGTCTACAACTACCAGAAGGTATCCTTGAACGGTTACAGCGACAAGGACACGCTCAACGCCGGCGCCACCACGACTTACCACAACAACCGCTTCGAGCACGTCAAGTCGCGCCTGCCGCTGCAGCGCTTTGGCAAGACCCATATCTTCAACAATTACTTTGGCAACGTGGGTACTTCGGGCATCAATGTGCGCATGGACGGCATGTCGCTGATCGAGGCGAACTACTTTGAAAACGTGGCCAACCCGGTCACTTCGCGTGACAGCAGCAAGATCGGCTACTGGGAATTGAAGGGCAATTACGTCGGCACCGGCATCACCTGGGATACGCCCTCGGGCGCGGTCAATGCCACCAACTGGGCTACCACCAAGGCCTTTGGCAGCACTGGCTACAGCTACACGGCGGCAGCTGCCTCGGGCGTGAAGGCGAAGGCGATTGCCACGGCAGGCGCGCGCACCGGCCTGGCGCAATAAGTTGGCGGGCGGCGCAGGCCGCTTACCATGCAAAAGCGGCGACCAGGTGTCGCCGCTTTCGACTTGAGACCCCTAATGGGCCTTGGCTATTCGTGATAGCGGTCATGCAGTTTTTCGGCCCCGCCATGAACTTCGGCCACCAGTTCGTACAGCACGAGTCCGACCATCCCTCCTAGAATGGCAATTACCCATAGACTTAACATGAGCAGTCAACCGCTCTTCAGCGATCCCTCCCTAGAGTTGATATAAATTAACTCTAGCACCTCGCAAGCGAAAATCAAGCCTTGGCGATCATGTCCGGCCCCATGGCCGCCTTCAGATACAAAGTGTAGGGATCGAGCGGATCGCGCTGGACCAGCCACCACGCGCTGCCCTTCCTGATTTCCCAGTCCTGGGGCTGGCCGGACATGAGCAGCGCTGCCACCTGGCCCAGCGTGGGTTGGTGGCCCACCACCAGCACCGTCTCTTTGCCGTTGGGCCAATTGACGGCCTGCAGCACATCCTCGGCATCCGCTTCGGGCGCCAGCTCGGGCACCGTCTTGAACTTGCGCTTGAGCGCTTCGGCCGTTTGCTGGGTGCGCAGGGCAGGGCTGACCATGATCTTGCACCCTTCGGGCAGTTGGGAGGCCAGCCATTCGCCCATGCGCTTTGCCTGCTTCTGGCCTTTGCTCGTCAGGGGGCGTTCCATATCGCTTTCACCGGGTTCTGCATCGGCGGCTTCGGCATGCCGCCACAAGATCAGGTCCATGCTGTGCTCCTCCTTGTCAGTTGTGAATCAGCCTGCGGTACCAAGCAGCGCCATCAGGTGCTGCTGGGCCGAGAAACTGGCCAGCTTGCCGCGCGCCCTGCGTCGCTGGTAGTGACCCGTTTCATCGAGCTCCCAAGCATTCGAGTTGTCTTTCAGGTAGGGGTTCAATCCTTCGTTGATCACGCGCTTTTTCAGGTGCTTGTCGAGCACAGGGAAGGCCACTTCGATACGCCGGAACAGGTTGCGGCTCATCCAGTCGGCGCTGGCCAGATACACGTCATGCTTGAGGTCGTTACGGAAGTAGTAGATGCGGCTGTGCTCGAGGAAGCGGCCAATGATGGAGCGCACCTTGATGTTTTCCGACAGCCCCTTCACGCCCGGGCGCAAGGTGCAGGCGCCGCGCACGATCAGGTCGATCTTCACGCCGTCGTGGGAAGCCGCGTACAGGGCGCGTATCACCGATTCGTCGACCAGGGCATTGACCTTGACGATGATGCGGCCAGGGCGCCCCGCGCGCGCAATCTTCGCTTCATTGCGGATGGCTGCAATGATCTGCGACTGCAGCGCAAAGGGCGCGAGCCACAGATGCGTCATCTTGTGCGGCTTGGTCAGGCTGGTCAGGTGGATGAACACTTCATTGACTTCGCGCCCCATTTCCTGGTTGGCGGTCAGCAGCCCAAAGTCGCTGTACAGGCGCGTCGTGCTCAGGTGGTAGTTGCCGGTGCCCAGGTGCGAATAGAACTGCAGGCCGGCCTCTTCGCGCCGGATCACCAGGGCCACCTTGGCGTGGGTCTTCATGCCAACCACGCCATAGACCACCTGCGCGCCTGCCTGTTCCAACTGGTCGGCCCAGTTGATGTTCGCTTCCTCGTCAAAGCGCGCCATCAGCTCCAGGATCACCGTCACTTCCTTGCCCAGGCGGGCGGCCGTGATCAAGGCTTCCATCAGTTCCGAGTGGGTCCCGGTGCGGTAGATGGTTTGCTTGATGGCCACCACCGAGGGGTCGGTCGCTGCCACCCGGATGAAGTCCACCACTGGCTGGAAGGATTGGAAAGGGTGGTGCAGCAGCAGGTCGTGCTTGTGCAACTGGTCGAAGATATTGGTATTGGCCACCTTGTCCGGCATGCCCGGCACGAACACGGGAAAGCGCAGGGCAGGCTGGTTGGCCAGTTCAATCAGCTCGTTCAGGCGCACCAGGTTGACCGGGCCGTCCACCGCGTACAGGCGGCTGGGGTCGAGCGCGAACTGGTCGAGCAGGAACTGGGACAGCTCGGGCGGACAGTTCTTGGCTACTTCCAGGCGCACCGAGGTGCCAAACTGGCGTCCCTGCAATTCGCCCTTCAAGGCCTGGCGCAGATTCTTCACCTCGTCTTCATCGACCCACAGATCGCTGTCGCGGGTGACCCGGAACTGGGAGTAGGCCAGCACATCGCGCCCGGTGAACAAGTCTTCAATATGCGAGTGGATCACCGACGAGAGCAGGCAGAAGGAGGGCCCGTTCTTCGACAGGTGGTCGGGCAGGCGGATCACGCGCGGCAGTACGCGCGGTGCCTTGACGATGGCAATGGCCGTGCCGCGCCCGAAGGCGTCCTTGCCCGACAGTGAAATGATGAAATTGAGACTCTTGTTGACCACCTGGGGAAAGGGGTGGGCCGGATCGAGCCCGATCGGGGTCAGCAGCGGGCGTACTTCGCGCTCGAAATAGGCCTTCACCCAGGCGCGCTGGGCTTCGTTGCGGTCAGTGTGGCGCACCAGGTGCACCCCCTTGGCCTGCAGTTGCGGCAGCACTTCGGTGTTCAGGATGGCATATTGCTGTTGTACCAGCAGATGACATTCGGCACTGATGCGTGCCAGCGAGGCAGCCAGGGCCGGGTTCTCGGCCAGGTTGCCCTGGGCCAGCAGGCTGGCCACCCGCACTTCAAAGAATTCATCGAGGTTATTCGATACGATACACAAATATCGAAGTCGCTCCAATAACGGTATCGTATTGTCCTCTGCCTGGGCCAATACGCGGCGGTTAAAGCTCAGTTGCGACAGTTCGCGGTCAAGAAAAATGCCGGGACTGGCGAGCAGGGCAGGATCATCTGTTTTCATTTTTTTTGCGCTTGGTTTCACGGTGGAGGTGCCCGTCCCAGTGTAATAAATGAATATGACAAGTCGGTGACATCCCAGGCCATGGCAATGTTACCGAACTGCAGTTCAAGCGTATCATGCCCGGGGAAATACCGATTTTTAGGGAAAGTCATGGATGTCATAAACGTGTCATATTCGGCCGTTACACTGCGCAGCATCGGCGGAGACCCCAGTTTCTGTCATAACCCACCCTAGGACTTGATATGCGAATGAAACAGTTGTTAGCTTCCCTCGTAGTTGGCGCATCGGCCGTCCTGGCCAGTTCCGCCAGCCACGCCGCCGACATGACCGGCGCAGGCGCAACCTTCCCTTACCCGGTGTACGCGAAGTGGGCTGAAGATTATAAAAAAGCAACGGGCAACGGCCTGAACTACCAATCGGTGGGTTCCGGCGCTGGCATCAAACAAATCAAGGCCAAGACCGTCGACTTCGGCGCCTCGGACAAGCCGCTCAAGGCAGAAGAACTGAACGAAGCTGGCCTGATGCAATTCCCTGCCATCATGGGCGGCGTGGTTGCCGTGGTCAATATCGACGGCGTGGCGCCAGGCGCGATGAAGCTGACCGGTCCCGTCATTGCGAACATCTACCTGCAAAAAATCACCAAGTGGAATGCGCCTGAAATCGTGGCACTGAACCCTGGTCTGAAATTGCCAGCAGACGACATCACCGTCGTGCACCGCGCCGACGGTTCGGGCACCACCTTCCTGTTCACCGACTACCTGTCGAAAGTCTCGCCAGAATTTAAGACCACCATCGGCGCTGATGCTGCCGTGAAATGGGTGACTGGCGTGGGCGGCAAGGGCAACGAAGGCGTTGCCGCCAACGTGCAGCGCATCAAGGGCGCGATCGGCTACGTGGAGTGGGCGTTTGCGAAGAAGAACAAGATCGCGCACACCCAGCTGAAAAACAAGGACGGCATGTTCCTCCAACCGGACGACGACAATTTCAAGGCCGCTGCTGCCAACGCCGACTGGGCCAAGACCCCTGGTTTTGCTGTCATCCTGACCGATCAGCCAGGCAAGGCCAGCTGGCCAATCACGGGCGTCTCGTACATCCTGATGCACAAGGCGCAGGCTGATGCTGCCAAGGGCAAGGAAGTATTGAAATTCTTCGAGTACTCGTTCAAGCACGGTGACGCTGCTGCCGTCGAGCTGGACTATGTACCACTGCCGGACGCGGTCACCAAATTGGTCGCTGAAAGCTGGAAAGCCAATCTGAAAGACGCTACCGGCAAGGCAATCTGGTAATACCTGCCGCACAGTTTTCACCCTGCGCCGACAAGGGCGCAGGGTGGAACAGCAAAGCACCTTTACCACAGACACGAAGGTGTTCCGCTTTTCCACCCTACACACTGATTTCTCCATGAGTGCACACCCGACAGTAGCGATGGACATCTCCACCCACACCGAGCCCGACCTTGATCGGGCTGCTTTGCTATCGACCATGCGCATGCAGCGCATCCAGGACTTTGTCTTCCACAAGACCACCATGCTGTTTGCCGGTTCGGTCTTGCTGGTCCTGGTCGGTATCATCATTTCCCTCATCATCGGCGCGGTTCCCGCCTTCCGCGAATTCGGTCCGGGTTTCATTACCACGGTCGAATGGGATCCGGTCAACGACAAGTTTGGCGCCCTGATCGCCATTGTCGGCACCCTGGCCACGTCCTTCATTGCCTTGCTGATCGCCTTTCCCGTCAGCTTTGGCATTGCCCTGTTCCTGACCGAAATCTGCCCGGTCTGGCTGCGCCGCCCCATGGGCACCGCTGTCGAGCTGCTCGCTGGCGTGCCCTCGATCATCTACGGCATGTGGGGCCTGTTCGTGTTTGCGCCCCTGTTTGCCGACCATGTGCAGCCTTTGCTCAAGCACACCCTGGGCGTGCTGCCCGTGATTGGCAAGCTGTTCAATGGCCCGACCATGGGCATCGGCATCCTCACCGCCGGCCTGATTTTGGCGATTATGATCATCCCCTTCATTGCCTCAGTCATGCGCGATGTGTTTGAAATCGTGCCAGCCGTGCTGAAGGAATCGGCTTACGGCCTCGGTTGCACCAAATGGGAAGTCGTGCGCAAAATTGTGCTGCCCTACACCAAGACTGGCGTAGTGGGCGGCGTCATGCTGGGCCTGGGCCGCGCGCTCGGTGAAACCATGGCCGTCACCTTCGTCATCGGTAACGCCAATGAATTGTCCTGGTCGCTCTTCGCTGCCGGCAATAGCATTTCCTCGACCCTGGCCAATGAATTTGCCGAAGCCTCCTCGCCCTTGCACGTGTCGTCCCTGTTCGCGCTGGCGCTGATCCTGTTTGCCATCACCTTTATCGTCCTCTCCGCCGCCAAGCTGATGCTGGCTGGCATGTCCCGCAAGGAAGGCGTCAAATGAACCACATCGTCAATCCCGTCTACCGCAAGCGCCTGCTGGTGCACCGCATCGGCATTGCGCTGTCGGTGCTGGCCATGTCGATTGGCCTCATTTTCCTGGCCTGGATTCTGATCACCCTGCTGATCAAGGGCTTGGGCGCGCTGTCGCTGGGCATGTTGACAGCCGATACGCCTTCCCCGGGGAGCGACGCCGGCGGCTTGCGCAACGCCATTTTCGGCAGCCTGATGATGGTGGGCCTGTCAACCGCCATCAGTACCCCGATCGGCATCCTGGCCGGTATCTACCTGGCCGAATATGGCGAAGGTAACTGGTTTGCCCAGGTGACCCGCTTCGTCACCGACATCATGCTCTCCGCGCCGTCCATCGTGATCGGCCTGTTTGTGTATGCCCTGTACGTGGCCAAGGTCTCGCACTTTTCCGGCTACGCTGGCACGATTGCCCTCTCGCTGATCGCGGTGCCTGTGGTCGTGAGGACCACCGACAACATGCTGCGCCTGGTGCCCAACAGCCTGCTCGAAGCGGCTTTCGCCCTCGGTGCGCCGCGCTGGAAAGTGGCCATGATGGTACGCTTGCGTGCAGTGCGCGCAGGCGTCATCACAGGCGTGCTGCTGGCGCTGGCGCGCATTGCCGGCGAAACCGCGCCGCTGCTGTTCACTGCCCTGAACAACCAATTCTTCAGCGCCAACATGAATGCGCCCATGGCCAATCTGCCGGTCGTCATTTACCAGTTCGCCATGAGCCCTTACGACAACTGGCGCAGCCTGGCCTGGGGTGGTGCCTTGCTGGTCACTTTCAGCGTGCTGCTGCTCAATATTCTGTCGCGTACCGTGTTCAGCCAGAAAACTCCGCATTAAACTCACCAACGACGCCATGAGCCCAATACCAAAACCGATCCCGACCGAAACGCCGAAGGCCAAGACGCTCGAAATTTCGAATCTGAATTTCTTCTACGGGAAAACGCAGAGCCTGACCAATGTCAGCCTGGACGTGCACGAAAAACAGGTCACCGCCTTCATCGGCCCTTCCGGCTGCGGCAAGTCGACCCTGCTGCGCACGCTCAACCGCATGTACGATCTGTATCCCGGCCAGCGCGCCGAAGGCTCGATCATGTACCGTGGCCGTAACATCCTCGAGCCTGGCCAGGACGTGAACATGCTGCGTGCCAAGGTCGGCATGGTGTTCCAGAAACCCACCCCATTCCCGATGTCGGTGTACGACAATATCGCTTTTGGCGTGCGCCTGTACGAAGACCTGTCCAAAGGCGAAATGGATGAGCGCGTTGAATGGGCGCTGAAAAAAGCCGCGCTGTGGGGCGAGGTCAAGGACAAGCTGACCAAGAGCGGTCTCTCGCTCTCGGGCGGCCAGCAACAGCGCCTGTGCATTGCGCGCGGCGTGGCTGTCAAGCCGGACGTCTTGCTGCTGGACGAACCGACTTCCGCGCTGGATCCGATTTCCACTGCCAAGGTCGAAGAATTGATCAGCGAGCTGAAACAGGATTACACCATCGCCATCGTGACCCATAATATGCAGCAGGCAGCACGCTGCTCGGACTACACGGCCTATATGTATCTGGGCGAACTGGTGGAATTTGGCGAAACCGACCAGATTTTCATGAATCCGGCGCGCAAAGAGACCCAGGATTACATTACCGGCCGTTTTGGCTGATCCAGAAAAAGAATTCCGACACGGAGAGTAGCAATGATAGGCGAGCATTCCTCAAAACAGTACGACCACGAACTCGAAACCATCCGCTCCAAGGTATTGCTGATGGGCGGCCTGGTCGAATCCCAGTTTCTTGACGCCATGACCTGTTTTCGCACCGGGAACATGGAAGCGGCCGACCGCGTGATTGCCGAAGATGACCAGGTCAACCAGCTTGAAGTGGCGCTGGACGACGCGTGCAGCCACCTGATCGTGCGCCGCCAACCCACCGCCAACGACCTGCGCACCGTGATGGCCACCATCAAGGTCATCACCGACCTGGAGCGCGTGGGCGACGAAGCGTCCAAAATCGCGCGCACCTCGAAAAGCCTGCATGGCCGCGGCGTGCCTGGCCTGAACCACTATGAAATGGTGCGCACCATTGCCACCGCCACCACCGACATGCTGCACGACGCGCTCGACGCCTTCGCCCGCCTGGACGGCAAGCAGGCCTTGCAACTGATCGCTGCGGACGCCGTGGTCGATCACGAATTCAAGTCCATCATGCGCAACCTGATCACCTTCATGATGGAAGACCCGCGCACGATTTCCTCGGCCCTGGACACGCTGTGGGTGGCCAAGGCCATCGAGCGCATCGGCGACCATGCGAAGAACATCGCCGAATACGTCATCTACGTCGTCGAAGGCAAGGATATCCGGCACGCCAAGCCGGCCGTGGCCAGCGCCGACCTGCCGGCAGCGTAAACGATGGCAGTCGAAAAAACCACCGTCCTGATTGTGGAAGACGAGCCGGCCATTATCGAGCTGGTGACGTTCTCCTTGCGTGAAACGGGCTGGAATGTGCGCTCGGTGCAAAACGTGGCTGACGCCTGGGACTTCATCACCCAGCGCGCGCCGCACCTGATCCTGCTTGACTGGATGCTGCCTGACCAGACTGGCCTGCGCCTGTTGGCACGCATCCGCGCCGACCGCAATTTCCAGGATATTCCGGTCATTATGTTGACGGCCAAGAGCATGGAAGAAGACAAGATCGCCGGCCTCAATACGGGCGCTGACGACTACGTGACCAAGCCATTCTCGCCGCGCGAGCTGCTGGCCCGCTCCAAGGCCCTGTTGCGTCGCAAGAGCCCGGAACACGCCGAGGCAGCCATGAGCGCCGGCGCCGTGATGCTCGACCCCGTCAGCTGCACGGTGCAAATTTCGGGGCAAAAGATCGACATCGGTCACGCCGAATACAAGCTGCTCAAGTTTTTCCTGGCCCACCCGGAGCGCGTGTATTCGCGCAGCCAGCTGCTCGACAAGGTGTGGGGCGACCATGCCGTGATCGAAGAGCGCACGGTTGACGTGCACGTGCTGCGGCTGCGCAAGGCGCTCAAGGAGTCGGAAGCCTTGATCAAGACTGTGCGCAGCGTAGGGTATATGCTGTCCGAAAAATAAACCAAGACATCCCCGCCAAGTGAACCCCAAACTCCTGTTCTGGATACCAGCGCTGCTGCGCGTTTTCTTCATCCTCCTCGGCGCGGCCGTGTTCTGGTTTCTGTTTGGCGTCGTCTGGGGGCTGGCGCTGGCCCTGGTGTCGGTGGTGGCGCTGCTGGTCATCCAGCTCAATTACCTGCACAAGCTGGGCGAGTGGCTGGACGACCCGCACAGCTCCAAGCTGCCCGATGGCTGGGGCTCGTGGACCAATATTTTCTCGCGCCTGTACCGCCTGCGGCGCGATGACGAACGCAATCAATCCGAACTGACCGAATGGCTGGCGCGTTTTCGTCAGGCCATGCACCTGCTGCCCGACGGCGTGGTGATCATGGACGATGTGCTGTTCCTGGAATGGTGCAATCCGGCCGCCGAACAGCACCTCGGTCTGACCCTGGGCAAGGACAAGGGCATGCGGGTGACC
>JBJMVX010000016.1:0-14605 GCA_045810445.1 Massilia sp. | reverse complement strand
GCCCTTCAGATTGTCATCCCAGAGGGCGAGACAGGCATGGCCGGCACAGTAGACAAGGCTCAGCCAGAGCACCGTATGGTATTTGCCGAAGAAGCGGTCGGCGATCCAGCCGCCTAGCAGGGGAAAGAAATACACGCCAATGACGAAAGTGTGGAAAACGTCCTTTGCTTCGCCGGCGCGCTGCGCTTCTGGCAAAAACATGAGCAGGGTGCTGATCAGAAAGGGCGTGAGGATGTTGCGCATGCCATAAAAGCTGAAGCGCTCGCAGCCTTCTGTTCCCACGATGTAGGGGATTTGCCGCGGCATCGGGCCATTGCCCGCCTGTTTCTCGTCCTGCGCCATGAAAACTCCGAATTTTTTCGACAGGTGGATGCTAAGCGACAGCATCGAGCCTTGCAACGGGTAATTTATTTGCTGTAGTTTAACTACTGCCACGTGTTGATAAATCCGTGGTAAAGATCAATAAGTCCCTGATTTTATGATGTTTTCCTTGTTTGTTCGATCCGGCTCGACGAATTGTAAATTGGCGAAATGTGATGTATATTATGTACAAACCAATAGCCAGAGACGCACATGACACAGCAAATCACACCGTGGTGGCGCGAAGCCATCATCTATCAGGTCTATCCGCGCAGTTTCCTCGACACCAATGGCGACGGCGTGGGCGACCTGCCAGGTATTACCGCCAAACTTGATTACATCGCCAGCCTCGGCGCCGATATCGTCTGGATTTCGCCATTTTTCACCTCGCCCATGAAGGATTTCGGCTACGACGTGTCCGACTATTGCGACGTCGATCCGCTGTTCGGCAATCTGGCCGACTTCGATGCACTGATCGCCAAGGCGCATAGCCTGGGCCTGAAAATCATGATCGACCAGGTCCTCTCGCACACGGCCGAGGCCCATCCCTGGTTCGTTGAAAGCCGCAAGAGCCGCGATAATCCGAAGGCCGATTGGTATGTCTGGTCCGACCCGCTCCCAGACGGCAATCCGCCCAACAACTGGCTGTCGGTGTTCGGCGGCTCCTCGTGGCAGTGGGATAGCCGGCGCAAGCAGTACTACCTGCATAATTTCCTGGTCAGTCAGCCGGACATGAACTTTCACCATCCGGACGTGCAGCAAGCGCACCTGGACAATCTGCGGTTTTGGCTCGAGCGCGGCGTCGACGGCGTGCGCATGGATGCGTGCAACTTCCATTTTCACGACACGCAGTTGCGCAGCAATCCGCCAGCGGTCAATCGCGACACGGCCACCGTCTCTGACGTAAACCCCTACGGCATGCAAGCCCATATCTACGACAAGACGCGGCCCGAAAACGTCGCCTACCTGCAGAAGATTCGCAGCCTTCTCAACGAGTTCGGCGCGGTCGCCATTGGCGAAGTGGGGGCCGATGATGCGCTTGGCGTCATGGCCGAATACACGGCTGACGGCGACAAGCTTCACATGGCGTATAGCTTCAATCTGCTCACGCCGACTTTCACGGCAGCTTACATTCGCGCCCAGGTCGAGGAATTCGAAGCGCGCGTCAAGGGCGGTTGGGCGTCCTGGTCGGTCGGTAACCACGATGTGGCGCGCGTGATGTCGCGCTGGGGCGGCCCCAATCCCACGCCAGCCTTCGCCAAACTCATTTTGGCCACCCAGCTCTCGCTCAAGGGTACGCCCTGCCTGTACCAGGGTGACGAACTGGCGCTAACCGAAGCGGACGTGCCGTTCGAACTGCTGCAAGACCCCTACGGCATCACCTTCTGGCCCGAATTCAAAGGCCGTGATGGCTGCCGCACACCGATGCCGTGGGACGCCAGTGCGCCGCATGCAGGCTTCACCAGTGGCACGCCATGGCTGCCGGTCGCGCAAGCGCATATCGACGCTGCCGCATCGACCCAGGAACATGATCCGCAATCGGCGCTGAACTTCGCGCGCCGCCTGATCGCCTGGCGTCGCCAGCAGCCGCAACTCACGCGTGGCGAGATTGTGTTCTACGACGCACCCGAACCGGTGCTCGCATTGCGTCGTGACCTGGCGGGCTACCCGGGCATCATCGCGCTCTTCAATCTGGGCCCGAGCGAGGTCAGTTTCGACCTCCCGCAGGCGGCGGGGGCCGTGGCCATGGAAGGACATGGCCTGCACGGCAGCGTCAGTGGCACCAGCGTCACCTTGCCGCCTTATGGCGCCTGGTTCGGCACCAAAAGCTAACGGAGTCCCATGAACGATCACACCGATCCGGAAAAATTTGCCCGCACGGCGTTTGCCGACGGCCCGCGCCTGCTGGCGGACATTGGCGCTACCCATGCGCGCCTGGCGCTGCAAACGGCGCCTGGAGTTTTCCGGTCGGTGCGCGTTTTGCGCTGTGACGATTTTGAAGGGATCGTCGCGCTGCTGCAGTTCTACCTGTCCGACCACGATGGCGCAGTGCTGCACCACGCGGCACTGGCGGTGGCCAATCCGATCAACGGTGACCAAGTCCGCATGACCAACCGCGACTGGGAGTTTTCCACCGATGCGGTGCGCCGCGAACTGGGCTTGCAAACGCTATTGATCGTCAACGACTTCACTGCACTGGCGATGGCCATTCCCGGCCTGCAGCCGCATGACCTGATGAAGGTGGGCGGCGGCACGGCCGCAGGCAACGCCGTGGTGGGTGTGCTCGGACCGGGCACTGGGCTTGGGGTCTCAGGCGTCATTCCCACGGTCGATGGCTTTGTCACCCTTGGTAGTGAAGGCGGTCACGTCAACTTTGCACCGGCCGATGAACGCGAATTCGCGATCCTGGAGATGGCCTGGAAGGAGTGGCCCCACGTTTCGAACGAGCGCCTCATTTCCGGCCCCGGCATGGAAATCATCTACCGCGCGCTGGCGCGCCGCAATGGTCTGGACGTCGCTGCGCGCTCCTCGCCAGACATCATCACAGGCGCGCTCGATGATCACGATCCCCTGTGCCTGGAAGTGCTGGACTGCTTCTGCGGCATGCTTGGTGGAGCGGCAGCCAACCTGGCGGTGACGCTGGGCGCGTTCGGCGGCATCTTCATCGGGGGCGGCATCGTGCCGCGCATGGGCGAATGGTTCGCCAGTTCGCAGTTTCGGGCGCGCTTCGAAGCGAAGGGGCGCTTCTCGACCTACCTGGCCGACATCCCCACCTTCGTCATCACCACACCAAATCCCGCCTTCCACGGTGTGGCCACCATTCTGTCAGAACACCTGCGCGGACGCAGTGGCGCCAACACGCTCATGGAGCGCATCGGCCACCTGCAGCACGAACTGACGCCCGCCGAACAGCGCGTGGCCACGCTGGTGCTCGAGCACCCGCGCCTGGTGCTCAATGAGCCGATTGCCGGCATTGCACGTCTGGCCGAAGTGAGTCAGCCAACTGTCATCCGCTTTTGTCGCTCGCTGGGCTTCTTGGGGCTGGCCGACTTCAAGCTCAAATTCGCCAGCAGCCTGACGGGCGCCATCCCTGTGCGCCACAGCCAGGTGCGCACCGGCGACAGTACCCATGATGTGTCGGCCAAAGTCATCGACAACACGGTGTCGGCAATCCTGAAATTTCGCGACCAGCTCGACGTGCGCTCGATTGACCGCGCCATCGAACTGCTCACGCGCGCCAACAGGGTCGAGTTTTACGCGATGGGCAATTCGCGCGTGGTGGCGCTCGATGGCCAGCACAAGTTTTTCCGTTTCCGCATTCCGACTGCCTCGTACGGTGACTCGCACCTGTTCGAACTGGCTGCAGGCTTGTTGAAACCGGGCGATGTGGTGGTGGCCATCTCCAACTCGGGCCGCTTGCCCGAATTGCTGACCGCGGTCGATGCTGCGCGCGCAGCTGGTGCCGACGTCATTGCCATGACCGCGAGCGGCTCACCGCTGGCCAAGAAAGCCACCGTTTGCCTGGCGGTTGATCACGCCGAAGACAGCTCGACCTTCCTGTCGATGATCTCGCGCGTGCTGCAACTGCTGCTCATTGATATTCTGTCGGTGGGGATTTCGCTGGACGCACAGAACGTGCGCCTGGCGGGCGAGGGGAGCGACGCGGCGGCGGAAAACCGGCGCATGCTCATCTCGCACCTGGGTAGCTAACCTACTTGGTGGTAATGCGGGCCATGGGCTGTTTGTCGCGGCGCCACTGTTCCAGCGTCAGTGACTGGCCGGACTCGTCATCTTCGATCAGGATCTCTGGCGTGTTTTCGCCGACCAGGAAGCTTTCCCAGCGGTGGGCCTGGTCTGGCGTGCTTTCCACATAACTCAGTTGCCAGTAACGCTGGCTGCCGATGGTCTTGGGCGTCGGGCCGTACTCGATCAGCGCGCCATGGCTGGCACCGTGCGAACTGAGCTTGATGTATTCGGTCCAGGCTTTCAATTCCGGCAGCGCCATCAAGGCCTGTTTGGCGTCCGACTTGGTACGCGGGCCGACAAATGGCGGGGCCACAGGAGCTGCTGGCGGCGCCGTCTCGCTGACGGCTGGTGCGGGCGCTGGGGGTGTGGAGCCGGGATACATCACATACACGACAACAGCTGCAGCCGCCACAGCCAGTGCGCCAAACAGCGCTTTCTTATTGAGCATTGAGAGTGACCGGTAGAGAAAAGTTGCGGCAATACTAAACCAAAGCACAACCCTCAGCAAGCCAAACGCTAAGGCCACCGCCACCGCCACCGCCACCGCCACCGGCACCGGCACCGGCACCGCCACCGGCACCACCACCACGACCACCACCACCACCACCACCACCACCACCACCGCCACCGCCACCGCCACTACCACCACCACCACCACCACACTGTCCTTGCGAAAGCGAGGACCCATACGGTTCTAGCTCAGCATGGGTCCTCGCTTTCGCAAGGACAGTGTGGTGGTAGGGGGCTTTGCTCTTCTCGGGGACTGTTTCCGGCAAAGAAAAAGCCTGCAAGGCGTGAACCTTGCAGGCTTTCGGGGTCGGGCCAACAGCGTATTACATCATGCCGTCCATACCGCCCATGCCGCCCATACCACCCATGCCGCCGCCCATGCCGCCAGCTGCCTTGTCGTCGGCCAGTTCGCAGACCATGGCGTCGGTCGTCAGCATCAGGCCAGCGATCGAGGCTGCGTTTTGCAGCGCCGAGCGGGTTACCTTGGCTGGGTCGAGCACGCCCATTTCCACCATGTCGCCGTAGGTGCCGTTCGATGCGTTGTAGCCGTAGTTGCCCGAACCTGCCAGCACTGCTGCCACCACGACCGACGATTCCTCGCCAGCGTTTTGCACGATCATGCGCAGTGGCTCTTCCATCGCGCGCAGCACGATCTTGATGCCAGCTTCCTGGTCAGGATTGTCGCCTTTGACGGTGATGTTGGCGCGTGCGCGCAGCAGGGCTACGCCGCCGCCTGGCACGATGCCTTCTTCAACGGCTGCGCGCGTTGCGTGCAGTGCGTCTTCAACGCGGGCTTTCTTTTCTTTCATTTCGACTTCGGTAGCAGCGCCAACCTTGATCACGGCAACGCCGCCAGCCAGCTTGGCTACGCGCTCTTGCAGTTTTTCACGGTCGTAGTCCGAGGTCGCTTCTTCGATCTGGACGCGCACTTGCTTCACGCGCGCTTCGATCGCGTCAGCCTGGCCGGCACCGTCGATGATGATGGTGTTTTCCTTGCCCACTTCGATGCGTTTTGCCTGGCCCAGTTCAGCCAGCGTGACTTTTTCCAGCGTCAGGCCGACTTCTTCTGCGATCACTTGGCCGCCGGTCAGGACAGCGATGTCTTCCAGCATGGCTTTGCGACGGTCGCCGAAGCCTGGTGCCTTGACGGCGCAGGTTTTCAGGATGCCACGGATGTTGTTGACCACCAGGGTCGCCAGTGCTTCGCCTTCGATGTCTTCAGCGATGATCAGGAGTGGACGGCCAGCCTTGGCAACTTGTTCCAGGATCGGCAGCAGGTCACGGATGTTCGAGATTTTCTTGTCGCACAGCAGAACGAACGGGCCGTCCTGGATGGCAACTTGCTTGTCCGGGTTGTTGATGAAGTAAGGCGACAGGTAGCCGCGGTCGAACTGCATGCCTTCGACGATGTCGAGTTCGTCGTTGAGCGATTTGCCGTCTTCCACGGTGATGACGCCTTCCTTGCCGACTTTTTCCATCGCTTCAGCGATACGCTCGCCGATCGAGTAGTCGGAGTTGGCCGAAATGGCGCCAACCTGGGCGATTTCCTTGGTGGTGGTGCAAGGCTTGGCGATTTTTGCCAGTTCTTCGACGGTGGCAGCAACTGCCTTGTCGATACCGCGCTTCAGATCCATCGGGTTCATGCCGGCAGCAACGAACTTCATACCTTCGCGCACGATGGCCTGGGCCAGCACGGTTGCGGTGGTGGTGCCGTCACCGGCGTTGTCGCTGGTGCGGGAAGCGACTTCCTTGACCATTTGCGCGCCCATGTTCATGAGCTTGTCTTTGAGTTCGATTTCCTTGGCCACCGACACACCGTCCTTGGTGACGGTCGGGGCGCCGAACGAGCGCTCGAGCACCACGTTGCGGCCTTTCGGGCCCAGGGTGACTTTGACTGCGTTGGCCAGAATGTTGACGCCTTCAACCATCTTGGCGCGCGCTGCGTCGCCGAATACTACATCTTTAGCTGCCATGTTTTTTTCTCCGAGTAGATAGGAATTACTTGACCAGGACGGCCATGATGTCTTCTTCGCGCATTACCAGCAGTTCTTCGCCGTCAACTTTGACGGTTTGGCCGGAGTATTTGCCGAACAGAACGCGGTCGCCGACTTTCACTTCCAGCGCGCGCACTTTGCCGTCGTCCTGGACTTTGCCGTTGCCGACAGCCAGGATTTCGCCTTGGTCCGGTTTTTCAGCGGCAGCGTCTGGAATGATCAGACCGGATGCAGTTTTGGTTTCCTGGTCGAGACGCTTGACGATAACGCGATCGTGCAATGGGCGAAGGTTCATGCAAAACTCCTTAATATTCAATGGTTTGACTTGCTATTCGTGGCCTGTGCACGGCGTGCAGGGCCTGGAAATCGTTGTTAGCACTCTCTGCTAGCGAGTGCTAATTATAGGGACGGTCCTGCCCCTTTTCAAGGCGAACGCCTTTTTATTTCTTGGAATGCTTGATTTTGCGCAAACGCGGGGCGGGTCGGCGAGTCACGCTTCGCATCAATAATCTGCGCTAACTGCCTGAATCGGTTGACGAAAAATCGCTGGCGGCCCTATAGTATTGGGATGATTTCCGAATTTACCGACCTGTCCGACAAAATCGACCGCCTGGCGGCCTTGACCCTGTCATTGCGCCGCGAGAATGCCGCTTTGCGCCAGTCCAATGCGGCGCTGGCAGCCGACAATGAGGCCTTCATGGCCCGTTTGGCGCAGGCCCAGGAAAGGGTCGAAGCCTTGCTGGCGACGATTCCGGAGGAGGCCGACGCCGACACTGGCGCCGACCAGGAATTGACCAACGATGAGGCCGACCAATGATCCAGCTCGATGTCAGCATCATGGGCATACCGTATCGCCTCACCTGCAAGGAAGGCGAAGAGAAAACCTTGCAGGAGGCGGTCAGCTACCTCGATGGCAAGATGTGCAGCGTGCGCGATTCCGGCAAAGTCAAAGGCAATGACCGCATTGCCGTGATGGCGGCCCTGGGCATGGCGGCGGAATTTTTGTCGGTGAAAGCACCGCAAGGCCCGCTGTCGGACTTGAGCATTTTGGAAGTCAAGCAAAAGTTGGGCGCAATGCATACGGTTTTGGATGCTGCACTCACGCCGCAAGAAAATCTTTTTTAAGCGGCCAAATTCGTTTGACATGGCGGGACATCGGAGTAAACTTCGTTCCACCCTGCGGTGTTCGCGATTGCCATATATTCCTTGAACCATTTATGTGCACAGGTTGCGGAATTTTGTTTGATGGGAGTGAGCGTCACTTGTTTGACGAACCCGAAATTGGACTAACTGTGACCGCCTTGAACCATTAGGTTCGGGATGCCGGCAAAAACGGCACATGCGGGGCTCTATTCTTCAAAAGCGGTTGCTGCATGCGTGCGCAACCGTTTTTTTATGCGCGAGGCGTATGCGTTACTGGTTGATGAAGTCCGAGCCCGATGAAGTGTCCATCGACGATGTGCTGGCCGCGCCCAAGCACACGGTCGCCTGGTTTGGCGTGCGCAATTACCAGGCCCGCAATTTCATGCGCGACGATATGCGCGTGGGCGACCTGGTGCTGTTCTATCACTCCAGTTGCGCCGAACCTGGCATCGCCGGCATCGTCAAGGTGGTGAGCCACGCCTATCCCGACGCCAGCCAGTTCGATCCCGCCAGCCCCTATGCCGATCCCAAGGCCACACCCGAGGCGCCGCGCTGGATCAGCGTCGACGTCCAGGCGGTGCGCAAGACACGTCTTCTGAGTCTGAAGGACTTGCGCACCTATCCCGAGCTCGAAGGCATGCGCCTGCTGGCCAAGGGCAGCCGTTTATCGGTGATGCCGGTGGAAGCGGCCGAATGGCGCTTCATTGAGGGTTTGTTGGGCGCAAAATGAAACCGGCGAGTTTTCTACTTTCCTGATGTCTTTACTGCTACGATCTCCTCACGCACCATCCACGAGGAGACGAGATGAAGAACCTGGCAATCGGTGTTCGACTGGGCATCGTATTTTCACTCATTCTGGTGTTGTTACTAGCGGTTACCAGCATTGGCGTATGGCGCATGAACAGCGCCAGCGCGATGACCGACGACATGGTCCATACCAAGCTGCAGCACGAGCGCATGGTCGACGAGTGGGTCAAGATCATTGAGGTGAACGCGGCGCGCACCACCACGGCCTGGCGCGCCAGCGACCCCGCCGAGCAAAAGGCGGTGGAAGCGCAGATGAAAGCCTCGTCCGCCCGCGCCACCGAAATCCAGGACCAGCTGATGACGGCCATCACCGATCCGCAGGCGAAAGCCGCGCTGACCCAGGTGCTCGACACGCGCAAGGCCTACACCGAAGCGCGCGCCCGCGTGTTCAAGGAAAAGGCCGCTGGCAACCTGGACGCAGCCAAGACCATCTTTGACAGCGAAATGGCGGGCAAGCGCGAAGTCTACCTGGCCAGCCTGGCCAAGCTCGCGCAAGCCCAGCGCGCGGAACTGGACCGCACTGGCGCCGAAATCGCCGCCGATTACGCCAGTGGGCGCCGCATCATGATCACACTGGGCCTGGTGGCCGTGGTGTTTGCCAGCGTGTGCGCCGTGCTCATCACGCGCAGTATTACTGGCCCCATTGGCGAAGCGGTGCGCGTGGCCCAGGCCGTGTCTTCGGGCGATCTGCGCAGCGACATCGTGGTCGACCGCGACGACGAAACGGGCCAGTTAATGGGCGCGCTCAAGACCATGAATGACAATCTGGTGAGCCTGGTGGGCGAGATGCGGCGCGGCACCGACACCATTAGCACGGCATCCGGCGAAATCGCCAGCGGCAATCTGGACCTGTCGAGCCGCACCGAGGAACAAGCTTCTTCGCTGGAAGAGACGGCCGCGTCCATCGAACAACTGACCGCGACGGTCAAGAACAATGCTGCCACCGCGCGCGACGCCAATGTGCTGGCCATCGATGCGGCAGCCGTGGCGCGCCAGGGCGGGGAGGTGGTCAATGATGTGGTGGCCACCATGATCACCATCAACGACTCCTCGCGCAAGGTGGTCGACATCATCAGCGTCATCGACGGCATTGCTTTCCAGACCAATATCCTTGCGCTCAATGCGGCAGTCGAAGCGGCGCGCGCCGGCGAGCAGGGGCGCGGCTTTGCTGTTGTCGCCAGCGAAGTGCGCAACCTGGCCCAGCGCTCGGCGGCGGCTGCCAAGGAAATCAAGCAATTGATCGGCGACTCGGTCGACAAGGTCGATGCCGGTTCGCGCCTGGTGGAAAAAGCCGGCACCACCATGGACAATGTGGTGGCCAGCATCGGGCGCCTGAGCGGCCTGGTGAGCGACATCAGCACCGCCAGCAATGAACAGCACGAGGGGATTGAACAAGTCAACACCGCCATCACCCAGATGGATGGCATTACCCAGCAGAACGCTGCGCTGGTGGAGCAGGCTGCCGCCGCCGCAGCCTCCATGCAGGAACAGGCGGAACAGTTGGCGCGCCTGGTGGCGACCTTCAAGCTGCATCCGGAATTGAGCCGACCGCTCCTGCCTCAACGCCCACGGCCCGCGCTGACCTAAGATTCTTTGCGCAGGTAGAATGCTTGTTCGCGGGTTGATCCCGAGCGTATGGGGATGGGCCTGACAATGGACTGGAGCCTGGTAGGAATCTTGCTGTTGATGGGCATGGGAGGGGGCTTTGCGGCCGGCCTCTTGGGCGTGGGTGGCGGCATGGTGCTGGTGCCTTTCATCACCATGATCTTTACCGCCAAGGGCTTTGCACCGACGCTGGTGGTGCACATGGCCATTGCCACCTCGCTGGCCACCATCATGTTCACCTCGCTGTCATCGGTGCGCGCCCACCATCAGCACGGGGCGGTGCGCTGGCCCATCGTCTGGTCGCTGGCGCCCGGTATCCTGCTCGGTTCCTGGATCGGCCCCTGGATAGGCAAGCAACTCAATACCGCCTGGCTGGCGCTGGTGTTCGGCCTATTCGTCGCCTTTTCCGCCACCCAGATGATCCTGAACCGCAAGCCGCCAGCCGGACGCGAGCTGCCCGCTGCGCCTGGCATGCTGGGCGCTGGCCTTGTGATCGGGATGGTGGCAGGGCTGGTGGGGGCGGGCGGCGGCTTCCTGTCGGTGCCCTTCATGACCTGGTGTAACGTCAAGATGCACAATGCGGTGGCCACCAGCGCGGCAATCGGCTTTCCGATTGCGCTGGCGGGCACCTTGTCGAATGTGTTTTTTGGCTGGAACGAGGCCGACTTGCCGCCCTATTCACTGGGCTATATTTACCTGCCGGCCTTGCTGGTGATTGCCGCTGCCAGTGTCTTGATGGCGCCGCTCGGTGCGCGCGCTGCGCACCGCATGCCGGTCGCCAAACTCAAACGCATCTTTGCCGTGATCCTCTACCTGCTGGCGTCCTACATGTTGTGGAAGGCCGCCCAGGCCTGGTGAACTAGACGCGCGCTGGTGCCGGTTTCCCGTAGCGATAGGCCCAGATCATGATGAGGGCAGCGCCGATGATCATGGGCAGCGAGAGCACCTGACCCGAGGTGATCGGCAAACCCAAGAACGTGGTTTCCCAGTCCGGCACGCGGAACCATTCGGTGAAGAAGCGCGCACAGCCGTACAGCAGGGTGTAGAAGGCGCCGACCGCCAGGCGTGGTCGCGACTTGCGTGCGTAGATCCACAGCAGCACGAACACCACCAGTCCATCGACCAGCAACTGGTACAGCGGCGAAGGATGGCGCAAGCCTTCCAGGAACACGGGCACCGGGTGCAGGGGATAACGCGTGTCCGGCCACTGCATGGCCCAAGGCAGGGTGGCGTCGGCAATGCGGCCCGGCAGTTCGGCGTTGATGAAGTTACCGAGGCGGCCAGCGGCGTAGCCCAGCGGCACGAGCGGCGCGATGAAATCATAGACATCCATCAGATTGCGCTTGGACTTGCGCGCCCACAGCGCCATGGCAATGACCACGCCGAGAAAGCCGCCGTGAAAGGACATGCCGCCTTCCCAGATCTTGAAAATATCGATGGGGTGGGCCATGAAGCGCGGCAGCTGATAGAACAGCACTTCACCCAAGCGGCCACCCACCACCACGCCCAGCATGCCGTAGAACAGCATGTCGTCCAGGTCTTCATTCTTCCAACCCTGTGCGGCAATATGGGGCTGCTTGATGCGCACGCGCCCGAGCATGATGAACATGGCAAAGGCGAGTACGTACATCAGGCCATACCAGTGTACGTGCACGGGGCCAATGGAAAAGGCGATGGGGTCCGGCATCGGGTGAATCAGCATTGGGTGGTCTTCCTTAGTAATTCCAAAAAGCCTTGCAGCACGGGTGAGGTATTGTCGCGGCGCCAGGCCAGCCCGGTCTCGACCTGGGGCGTGGCGTCGCGCAGTGCCCGGTATTCTACGCCGGGACGCATGAGGTTGGATACCGATTGCGGCACCAGGGCCAGCCCCATGCCGGCCGATACCAGGCCGACGATGGTTTGCATCTGGATGGCCTGCTGGCCAATCTCGGGCGTGATGCCGGCGTCGCGAAAGCAGGACAGGATGGCGTCGTGCAGGGCGGGTGCGATCGGGCGCGGGAAAATGATCAGGGGCAGGCGCGGTACGTCCTTCAAGGCGACAGGGCCCGTGCCACCGAGCAGGCCGCTTGGCGCAGCCAGGATCAGCGGCTCGCTCAGCACTTTCAGGTAGTCGAGCTCGGCGAGCGCCTTTTCCGGCAGCGGCGGGATCAAGAGGCCCGCATCGATACGTGCATGCAGCAGATCGTCGATCTGCAGGTCCGAGGTGGCTTCCTGCAGCGTGATATGCACTTGCGGATACTGTTCACGGTAGTCGCGCAGGAAGGGCGGCAGCACGCTGTAGTCGGCCGAGGAGACAAAGTCCAGCGACAGGCGGCCCGCTTCGCCAGCGGCCGCAGCGCGCACCAGTTCGGGCAGCTCGCTGGCCTGGACCAGCATGCGCCGCGCTTCCGGCAACAAGGCGCTGCCAGCCGGGGTCAGGGCCACGGTGCGGCGGTTGCGTTCGAATAAGGACGTGCCCAGCAACTCTTCCAGGCCCTGGATGGCTTGCGAGAGGGGAGGCTGGGTCATGTGCAAGCGCGCGGCAGCCTTGCCGAAGTGGAGTTCTTCAGCCACGGCGATGAAATAGCGCAGCTGACGCAGTTCCAAGTTCATTGATATGCGTTTCGATGTAAATTATGAGCCATGATATCCGATTCGTATCACAGATGCGGAAAATGGATATTTGACTTGGTGTGGTCGGCGCGGCATGCTTGCCCTATCTACCAACAGGAGTTCACCATGGCCGACCAGCCGCGCTACAACCGTCGTTCCCGCAACATCACCGAAGGCGTTTCGCGCAGCCCGAACCGCTCGATGTATTACGCGATGGGTTACCAGGAAGAAGATTTCAGCAAGCCGATGATCGGCATCGCCAACGGCCATTCGACCATCACGCCATGCAACTCGGGCTTGCAGAAACTGGCCGACATCGCCATCACCACCGTCAAGGCTGCCGGCGGCAACCCCCAAGTCTTCGGCACCCCGACCATTTCGGACGGCATGTCGATGGGCACCGAAGGCATGAAGTACTCGCTGATTTCGCGCGAAGTCATTGCCGACTGCATCGAAACCGCCGTCAACGGCCAATGGATGGATGGCGTGGTGGTCATCGGCGGCTGCGACAAGAATATGCCTGGCGGGATGATTGCCCTTGCGCGTACCAATGTACCGGGCATTTACGTGTATGGCGGCACCATCAAGCCGGGCAACTGGAAGGGCAAGGACCTGACCATCGTGTCGGCCTTCGAAGCGGTCGGCGAATTTACCGCTGGGCGCATGTCGAAAGAAGACTTCGACGGCATCGAGCGCAACGCCTGCCCGTCGGCCGGTTCCTGCGGCGGCATGTACACGGCCAACACCATGTCCTCGTCCTTCGAGGCGCTTGGCATGGGACTGCTGTATTCGTCGACCATGGCCAATCCGGACGATGAAAAAGTTGGCTCTGCCGCCGAATCGGCGCGCGTGCTGGTCGAAGCGGTCAAGCGCGACCTGAAGCCACGCGACATCATCACCCGCAAATCGATTGAGAATGCCGTGTCGCTGATCATGGCCACGGGCGGCTCCACCAATGCGGTGCTGCATTACCTTGCCATTGCTCACGCGGCTGAAGTGGAATGGACCATTGACGACTTCGAACGCGTGCGCCAGCGCGTGCCGGTCATCTGCAATTTGAAACCTTCGGGCCAGTACGTGGCGACCGACCTGCACAAGGCTGGTGGCATTCCGCAAGTGCTCAAGCTGCTGCTGGACGCGGGTCTGCTGCATGGCGACTGCATCACCATCACGGGCCGCACCATGGCCGAGGAACTGGCCGAAGTGCCATCGGTGCCGCGCGCGGGCCAGGACGTGATCCGCAGCATCGACAAGGCGCTGTACGCGCAAGGTCACCTGGCCATCTTGAAAGGCAATCTGTCGCCGGAAGGCTGCGTGGCCAAGATCACCGGTCTGAAGAACCCGGTCATCACTGGTCCTGCGCGCGTGTTTGACGACGAATACACGGCCATGGATGCAATCCTTGCCGACGCCATCAAACCGGGCGACGTGCTCGTGATGCGTTACCTGGGGCCGAAAGGCGGGCCGGGCATGCCGGAAATGCTGGCGCCCACGGCTGCGCTGATCGGCAAGGGGCTGGGCGAGTCAGTGGGGTTGATCACGGACGGGCGCTTCTCGGGCGGCACCTGGGGCATGGTGGTCGGGCACGTGTCGCCGGAAGCCTACGAGGGCGGCACCATCGGGCTGGTGCAGGAAGGCGACTCGGTCACCATCGACGCGCACCAGCAATTGATACAGCTAAATGTCGCTGACGAAGAAATTGAGCGTCGGCGCGCGGCCTGGGTGAAACCTGCGCCGCGCTACACGCGGGGCGTGCTGGCCAAATTTGCCATCCTGGCATCGAGTGCCAGCAAGGGCGCTGTCACCGGCTAAGGAGATGTGATGTTTGTGTTTTAGGTAAATTTTGT
>JBJMVX010000015.1:0-41480 GCA_045810445.1 Massilia sp. | reverse complement strand
TGATGCGGATCGAAGCGCTCGCGCGCGAACACGGCGTGGCGGTACAGCTCAAGCCATTTCTGCTCGGTCCCATCTTCAAATCCCTTGGTTGGGACACCTCGCCCTTCGTGCTCCAGCAACGCAAAGGCACCTACACCTGGCGCGACATGGAGCGCCAGTGTGCCAAATATGGCCTGGCCTGGACCAAGCCAACAAGCTTCCCCCGCCGCGCCCTGCTACCGACCCGCATCGCCCTGCTGGCATGTGACCAGTCTTGGGTGTGGGACTTCTGCAAGCGCATCATGCAAGCCAATTTCGTGCACGACCAGGAGGTCGATGACCCGCTTCTGGTGAGCGCCATCCTGACGGAACTCGGACTCGATGCCGACGGCCTGATCAACGATGCACGGGGCGAGGCTGCAAAAGCGGCCCTGCATCAACAGTCTGCAGATGCGAATGCGCGTGGCCTATTCGGCGCACCGAGTTTTCTCGTGGGGGACGAGCTATTCTGGGGAAATGACCGGCTCGACGACGCTATCGCATTAGCAGCTCTAATGAAAAAGGGCCGCTGATTAGCGGCCCTAATGCGCGGCTGACAGTCTCTTACTTGATGGTGTACTTGAACTGTCCCTGCTTGTTGGCGCTGACCTTGATCTTGGCAATCACAGCGCCTTCAGCCATCTTGGCCAGCACTGATTCGGCGATCTCCGGCAGCAGCGTGCCATTCAAGATGTTGTCCACATTGCGCGCGCCCGAATCGACTTCCGTGCAGCGTGCCAGCACCGCCTCCACCAGCGCCTCGTCGTAGGCAAAATCGGCCTTGTGATTGGCAGCGATGCGTTGCGCGATCTTGCCCAGTTTGAGTTCGATGATCTTGACCAGCACATCGTCCGCAATCGGGTAGTAAGGGATGACCTTCAAACGACCCAGGAAGGCGGGCTTGAACTGCTTCATCAGGTGCGGGCGGATCAGTTCTTCCAGCGCTGCCGGCGCCGGCAAATCGGTCCCAGTCTTGTTCAGGCAAGCGTTCATCATGGCGCTCGACGCCACGTTCGAGGTCAGGATGATGATGGTGTTCTTGAAGTCGATTTCGCGCCCTTCAGCATCGTCCATCACGCCCTTGTCGAACACCTGGAAGAACAGTTCCATGACATCCGGGTGGGCCTTTTCAACTTCATCGAGCAGCACCACGCTGTAGGGGTTGCGGCGCACGGCTTCGGTCAGTACGCCGCCTTCGCCGTAGCCCACATAACCTGGTGGCGAGCCTTTCAAGCCCGAGACGCTGTGCGCTTCCTGGTACTCGCTCATGTTGATGGTAATGAGCTTGCGTTCGCCGCCGTACAGCACATCGGCCAGGGCCAGCGCGGTTTCGGTCTTGCCGATACCGGAAGGGCCAACAAACAGGAATACGCCTTTCGGCTTGTTCGGGTCATCCAGGTTGGCGCGCGAAGTGCGCACGCGCTGGGCGACAGCTTCAATGGCATAGGACTGGCCCAGCACGCGCTCCTCCAGCAGGTCCTTCAGCTTGAGCACGGTCTTGATTTCATCCTTGACCATTTTCCCCAGCGGGATGCCGGTCCAGCCAGCGACGATCTCCGCCACCACGTGTCCGTCAACCTGCACCGGCACCATGGGAGTTTCGCCCTGCAAGGCACGCAGTTCGGCCATCAGACCCTTGATATCCTTGCCCTGGCTGGTGTCAGCTGTCTCGCCAGCTTCGAGCGTGCGGCGCCCTTCCATGATTTGGGCGCTCAAGGTCTTTTCCTGCTCCCAGCGCGCGGCCAATGTGGTGTGCTGCTCGGCGGCGGCCTGACGTTCGGCCTTCAGGTCCTTCAGGCGCGCAGCGTGGGCGCCGCCAGAAGCCTGCTCGCGTTCCAGCGAGGCGGCTTCGGCATCGATGCGTTCGAGCTTGCGCACCAGATTGTCGATCAGGGCCGGTGTGGCGTTCTGGCCCAATGCGACCTTGGCGCAGGCAGTATCGAGTACGCTGATGGCCTTGTCCGGCAGTTGGCGGCCCATGATGTAACGGTGCGACAGGCGCACCGCCTCCGTGATCGCTTCGTCGAACACACGCACGCCGAAGTGTTTTTCCATCAGCGGCGCCATCCCGCGCAGCATGGCGCAGGCCAGTTCCTCGCTAGGCTCTTCCACCTTGATGACCTGGAAGCGGCGCGCCAATGCAGCGTCCTTTTCAAAGTACTTCTTGTATTCGCCCCAGGTGGTGGCAGCGATGGTACGCAGTTCGCCACGTGCCAGTGCAGGCTTGAGCAGGTTGGCGGCGTCGTTTTGGCCAGCCGCACCGCCCGCGCCAATCATGGTGTGCGCTTCATCGATGAACAGGATGATCGCGTGCGGACTCTTTTTGACTTCATCGATGACGTTCTTGAGGCGGTTTTCAAATTCGCCCTTGACGCTGGCGCCGGCCTGCAACAGGCCCATATCCAGGGTGTGGATCTCTACGCCCTTGAGCACATCCGGCACGTCATTGGTGGCAATGCGCAGCGCCAGGCCTTCCACAACCGCGGTCTTGCCGACACCGGCTTCCCCGGTCAGGATAGGATTGTTCTGGCGGCGGCGCATCAGGATGTCGACGGCCTGACGAATTTCGGTGTCGCGTCCAATGACCGGGTCGACCTTGCCATCGCGTGCGCGCTGCGTCAGATTGGTGGTGAACTGGTCCAGCGCCGGCGTGCGCGTGGCGCCTTGCGCAGTCATCTCGCCCACCGGATCGGCGCCTTCCTGGGTCACGGCGCCATCCTGGTGGCTCACGGCTTCCTGCGAGCCGGCCGCGATCTTGTCCAGCTTGTGCTTGATCAGCTCGACGTCAAATTTGTCGAACAGTTTCGAGCTGCGGTAAGCCAGTTGTGCCAGTTCCGGATCGGTCAACAGGGCTTGCAGCAGGTGCGCGCTGCGAATTTCAGCCTGGCGTCCGGCCTGGATGTCGAGGGAGGCAATGAGCCATGCGTTTTCGAACAGCTTGGGAAGGCGCGGCGAAAACACGGGAGTGCGCGAATTGCCAGCCTTCAGGCGATGCACCTCAGTCTGCAAATCGGCTTCGAGCATGCTCACGCTGATGCCGCTTTGGCGCGCAATGATCACGAAGTCGCTCTTTTGCTGCTCCAGCAGCGCCAGGAACAGGTGTTCCAGGTCGACTTCGAACTGGCCCAGCGAAACGCAGATGCTCGCTGCGCGCGTGGCCGCCGTGCGGCTTGTTTCATTGAGTTTGCTGATCAGCGTTTTCAGGTTGATGCTCATGTTGATTCCTCTAATTGGTATTTTTTACAACGCATGTATTTCGTAACGAACGTCCCTGCGGTCTTCCGTTTGCGCTTCGCTGACCAGGAAGGTGTCCCATCCCAGGCGCGCCCCGCCGCCTTCGTCCGACAGCGCTGCTGCCTGCACGTCCGCCGCTGCGAGCACCAGCTGCACTTCATATTCGAGCGACACGCCAGTGAACATGGTCAGCATGCTCTTGAGCGCGCGCGCGGCTTTGCCCCCAGGCAGAAAGCCGTCAAAACTGCGGCGATCGAGCGGGCCGATTTCCAGCCGCATGCGCAAATCGCGCTGCCACACGCGGGAACCGGACATGGCACCGGCGCCCAGCACCGCGTTGGCCCCACCGAGCATGGTCTGCTGGGTCGGTGGCACGTCATACCAGCAACCGATGAACTGGATGGCCTTGATCGGCTGGCCAAAATACTCGCCCAATACGCGCGAAATCTGCCCGGCCGAGGCGGGACGGTGACGCATGGCTGCAGCGAAGTAGCCGATCGATTCATCGAGTACGCCACCGCCCTCCTCGTCCGTCAGGCGCTTGCGCAGCGACTCGTTGCCCAAACCGGCCAGTGACAGCAACAGCGGCAGGAAGGCGTCCTTGCCATCGGCCTCGTATTTGAGCTCCAGCCGATATTTGCGCCAGGCTTCGTAAAACAGGGCCAGCGAGCGATTCGAAAAGGTATCAAGAAACGCGCGCGGCCCCTCGTCCTTCTCGTACAGCACGTGGGCGGCGATACGTTCGGTGTAATGCGCCGGCAGCGCGCCATTCCCACCCAACAGTCCCATGAAGGTCGGCGTGATGCGGATATATTTGAGCGAGGCCGATTGCAACGCAGCGCCGAGGGCACGCGCGTCATGCGCCAGTTCGCGCGGCTCGGTCTGCATGGATTCGAGCTGGCTGGCCGGGAAATTGAGCGAGGTCGAATTCTGAAAGCGCAGAAAATTGGCGACCACGCCCTGCTGGGCATTGCCGTGCCGCTTGAGCCACAGTTCGAGCATGCGCACCGCCTGGAAGTACTCGAAGCGGTACGGTTCTGCGAACAGCCGCTCGATTACAGCAGGCTCAAATCGCCGCTTCGTGGCGTGCATTTCAATAGCTCTTCTCCAGTTTTATTCGATACCATCACCAGCTGGGTGAAGCTGTTGGCATGCACATACAGGCCGAGGAATCGTTCGATGATGTGGGCGAACGCGTGAATGCCGCTACCCACAAACGCTTCTTCATCAATCGTCAGGCGCACTTCCACGCCGCGCACCAGGCAGGCGAAGGGGTTCCCCGGCAGCCAGGCGTTGGCCGGCTTGTGGACGATGTCCGAGATCCCGCCAATCTGGCGCTGCGAGGACGGTGAACGCGGCAGGTCGTACAGGGCCAGCATTTCGCGGAAGGCATCGAGCCCACCGTCGGACAGGGACAGGTGATTGAGCGAGAGGTGCGAAATCAAGCGCCAGTGCGCGCCACGGCCACGCTCAAAGCGGTGCGAGGACGTCGGCTTGCGCAGGAAGCTGATGGACTTCACGCTCGATCCGCCCTCCAGGAACAGGTCGCCCCCGCGCAGCCCATACGCCAGCGAGGCAGGCAGGTCGCGGTTGGTGCAGGTCAGCTCCAGGCTGAGGGTGTCCGTTTCCACGGCGGCCGGGTCAAAATCGATATCGACAATCGAGATCTGGGTTTCAAAGCCCGGGCTCTTGTCAGCCAGTTCTTCGTTGCGGCGCATGACCCAGTAATGCCCACTCTTCTCGGGCGTCTGGCCATGCTTGAGCGAATAGAAGGGGCGAAACTGCACCACCGACTCGCCTTGCGGCGTCTGGCGTACCAGCTTGACCGAATCGATGGACTGGACCTCGAATGCGTAGGCGCGCCGGGCGTCCGCGAGCACAGGATAACTGGCCGTGGCATGGGTCAGGCGTATCGGCTCGCCACGCTGGCGAAACAGGTTGACCACGGGCGTGCAGCCAAGCAGGACGTTGTTGGTCGACAGGGTGCCCAGCATGCGCGCAGTGTTCGAGTCGGTGCGCATGCCCGACAAGGCCAGGTGCAGCGTGATGCTGCGCGTACCGAAAGGCAGCACCGCGCCCAGGGCTTTGAGGTCGATGTCGAAGAAATTGAATTTCTCGGGGAAGCAGAAATACTCGGTCAGCAGGCGGTAGGCCGCGTGGGAACGGGCAGAAAAATCAATCAGCGATTCGTCTTCTTCGAAGCCGGCGGCAGTTACCGGAATGGTGTTGAGCGCAATCCAGCGGCCATTGTCGTCCGCTTCCACATACGCTGCCACGGTGCGCATGAATAGCGCGTCACGCAAGGCCGCACAGAAGGATGGTTCGCCGTCAATGAACACGCGCACGCGCTCGAGGTTCAACTGGGCCAGGGGCACCTGCTCGGCCGTGCTGGCGATCGTCAGGCTGACGCTGGAGGTGGCGCCAACGGGTGGGCGCACCGCTTCTGGCGTATCGATGATGGCGGCAAACGAGGCCTCGGTCAGCGCGATGGGCGCCACCGTGACCGGATAAGCCGTGCGGAAGGTGCAGGCTGCGCCACGCACCGGACGCGTTGTCAGCTGGGTGCCGCGGGCGATGACGGAAGCCGTCGTCAACTGCGCTGCGGCGCCCGAAAAATCCATGCGCGCGATTGAGCACGAGGGAAACGGGCGCAGATAATGCGGATACAGCACCTCGAACAGCGCTTCGGTAAATTCGGGATAATCGTCGTCGAGCCGCTTGGAGATGCGCGAATTGAGCAGCGCAAACGACTCGATCATGCGTTCAATGTGCGGGTCTTCGCAGACCTCGCCGCCGATCAAAAGGCGACCGGCAATCTTCGGGTAGCGCTCGGAGAATTCGCGCGAATAGCGGCGCAGGAATCCAAGCTCCCTTTCGTAATACGGTAATAACTGTTCCAAACTCAGGCTCCCGCAGAGGCCGCGCGGCGCGCCTTGCTGATGGTGTAATGCAGACTCGATGGTTGCAGGACGGCGTCGAAGTTGACTGGCTCCTGCGAAGAACTGACGACCATCAGTGCGGTAATGGCAAAATTCAAGCGATTGATCGCGTCCTCGCGCACTTCGAGCGACGCCTTCACATTGCGCAGCCGTGGTTCGTGGCGCGCGATGGCTTTTTCAAGACACAGGCAGATATAGGCCCGGTCATCATGACTGGAGAGCGAACGGCCGGCAAAATCATTGAGGCCATAGGTGACAATCGAACGGCTGCATTCCGGATAGCGCTTTAACAGCTCCTCGGGGATGACCGTACGGGTATTGAGCAGCGCCTCCAGATCACGTGCGACCGAGTCCTTCAAGTCCTCGACCGACATGCGCGAAACGGTGGCGCTGGTGGCGCCCTTGACCGGCACATCCAGCAACCGGTCAAATAATCCAGGTGTAAAACCCTTCATTGGCGCCCCTTCATCAACTTACACTTACGCCGTCTTGTTTGCTGCCAGATCCCAGCCGCCGGAGGTGTTACCGCCCGAACCGCCGCCAACTTTTTGTTGGGTGTACTTCCATTTCACTTTCGAATACTTCAGTGCCAGTTCTTCATGCAGGATGTCGCCCGCTTGCACGGTTGGTGCAACGCTCGAGATCAGCACGTTTTCCAGTTCGATTTCGAAGTACTTGATACGCTCGCCCTTGCCGTCAGCGCGCAGGAATTCCAGCTTTGCTTTCGGGATGGTTTTACCGGACGAGCAGTTCTGCAGCAGCAGAGGGGTCGCCAGGTCGGCCAGCTTCGCGATCACGATGTCTTTGTGCTCGGTACGCTCTGCGGTGTGGCCACCGCCGGTCGATGCCGTTGCCGATTTCGGCTGCAGCACCTGCCATTCAACGGATTTGCACTCGATCCAATCTTTATGGGTCGAATCGGTGGACTCACCTTTGATGCCGTCGATTTGGAGATAGACGTCGATTGCCATTGTGTTCCTTTCAGTGGTTTAAGAGTATTACGATTTGGTCGATGCTGGTAGCTCCGCGACCAGTCGGAGTGAAACGGAGAGTTCGTCGAGCTGGAAGTGCGGACGCAGGAAAGATACTGCGCGATACACACCAGGACGACCCGGCACTTCGGACACCTGCACCGACGCTTCACGCAGCGGGAATTGGGCCTTCTGTTCCTGGCTGGCGTTATCGTCCAGCAGCACATACTGGGTCAACCAGCGGTTCAGGAAGTCTTCAACGCCAGAAGCGGCGGCAAAGCTGCCGATTTTGTCGCGCATCATCGCCTTCATGTAGTGAGCGATGCGCGAAACAGCGAAGATATATTGCAGCTGCGAAGAGAGCACCGCGTTGGCGTTGGCCGCGTCGGACTGGTACTTCTTCGCCTTCTGTGCCGATTGCGCGCCAAAGAAGGCCGCGTAGTCGGTGTTCTTGCAGTGAACCAGGGAGATGAAGCCCAGGTCCGACAATTCTTTTTCACGACGATCGGTGATCGCGATCTCGGTCGGGCACTTGAGCGCGACTTCGCCTTCATCGGTCTTGAAGGTGTGGGTCGGCAGGTCTTCCACCAGGCCGCCGCCTTCCACGCCGCGAATCGCTGCGCACCAGCCAAAGTCTTCAAAGGCGCCAGTCAACTTGGTGCCGAAGGCGTAGGCCGCGTTACACCACAAGTACTTCTGGTGGTCGGTACCGTCCACGTCTTCCACGAAATTGAAGCCTTCGGTGACGGCACCATCGGCTGGATTGAATGGCAGGCGACCGAGGAAGCGTGGCAGCGTCAGGCCAACGTAGCGCGAGTCTTCCGATTCGCGGAAGGACTTCCACTTGGCGTATTCGACGGTGTCGAACACCTTCGACAGGTCACGTGGCTTGCCAAGGTCGCTGTAGGTTTCCAGACCGAAGAGCTCGGGCGATGCGGCCGAAATGAAGGGCGCGTGGGCAGCGGCAGCCACGTGCGACATCTGTTCGATGAAGTACATGTCTTCCGGCTGGCGTGTCACTTCGAAGTCGCCCAGCAGCGCGCCAAACGGTGCGCCGCCGAAGGTGCCGAATTCTTCTTCGTAGACTTTCTTGAACATCGTGCTCTGGTCGAATTCGAGCGCGCTCTGGAAGTCCTTGACCAATTCCTTCTTGGTCGCGTTGAGCATCTTGATCTTCAAGTTCTGGCCAGTGGCGCTGTTCTTGACCAGGTAGTTCAGGCCAGTCCAGCTCGATTCGAGCTTCTGGAATTCAGGCGCGTGCATGACGGCCGAGAGCTGTGCCGAAATCATGCGATCAAGTTCGGCCACGCGGGCGTCGATGGTCGCGGCCAGGTTGTCGGAAACGACCACGGTGCCCTGCATGACCTGGCTGACCAATTCGGTGATCAGGTCCTTGGCGCGTGCATGTTCCACGCTCGACTTGGCGACCTTGCTTTGCTCGACGATCTGGTCCAGCAGTGCCATTTCGCTGGTGTGGGTGGCGCCCGAAGCGGCATTCAATTGTGCGGACATGATCAGTCTTCCTTCTTGACGTTGGCCTGGCCGATTTGCGCCAGTTTTTCAGTGCTGCTCAAGACATCATTGAGGATGTCTTCGAGCTTGTCGTTACCAGCGAGCTTGTTGCGCAGGTCGGCCAGCTTAGTGCGCGCTTCGAGCAGTTTGCGCAGCGGCTCGACCTGTTCAACCACCGCCTCTGGACGGAAGTCGCCCAGCGAACTGAATTTCAGGTCAACGGCGAAACGGCCACCGTCTTCCGACAGGGTGTTGGGCACCTGGTAGGCGGCGCGCGGCTCAACGCCTTTCATCACTTCGTCAAAATTGTCGCGGTCGATGGCCACGAAGCTGCGGTCTTTCAGGCGCTTCTGCTCGACTTCGGAATTGCCACCGAAATCACCAACGACACCCATCACGAAGGGCAGCTCCTTGCTCGCGATGGCGTCGCCGATCTCGACGTCGTACGTCATCTGCACGCGAGGCGGGCGAACTTTCTGGAGGCGCTTCTGGACACTTTCTGATTTGGACATGGTTTTTTCCTCTGGGTGATGGAATCGTGGATCGGCTTATTTGAGCGCGCTAAATGGATCGGCCTTGGTGTCAGTTTCGCTGACTGCCTTGACCACTTTTTTCGCGATTGGCGTCCTTGGACGCTCACGTTCGGCCACTGCCGGTTTGGTCGGTGTGGCCGCAGGCGGGAACAACACGGTTTCGCCCAGATTTTCACGCAGCAGCTTGGCCAGCTCTTGCGATTCGGTACGCAGGTTGCCCGTCAAATTATTTTGACGGGACAGGTCGCCCAGGGCGCGCGTGGACAGGCGCAGGCCGCTGATGGCAATGATGCTGTTGGCCAGCTTGTCGTTGGGGTCACGCACCAGGATTTCCTGGGCGGCCACAATCGCTTCGCCGTATTGGGTAGCGTCGTAACGGGTCTGGGCAATGTTCACCCACGGCGTTTTGTCAGCCGGGAATGCGGTTGCCGTTTCCTGCCACAGGGTCAAGGCTTTTTCTTTCTGGCCAGCGGCCGACGCCTGGCTCGCTTGCGAGAGCAGGTCCTGCAGCGTGGGCGGCGGCGGTTTCGGCGCCGAGAAGCTCGAGCATGCAGAAAGGGTGGCCGCGAAGGCGATTAGAGCAACGGTGCGAAACAGGGTGGTGACGGTGGTCATACGGGTCCTCAGAAGCAGTGGCGAAAAAACAATAACTTATTTGAAAGATTTACTCAAGCGACACGTTATCACAAAATCAAAATTATTGATATTTCAATCGCACAATCTAGTTGTAAGCAATTGCAAACAGCACGTTTGAAAAATGATTCAGTGCTAAATTCTCGTGGAAATGTTATTGTTTCAGTAATTATGAACTTGCACAATTGTCAGAAGCACAAGAACAGGATATCAGCGCCATGAGCAGCAAAGTACTTTGGGGGGAAGGATTGTTCCTGCGTCCCCAGCATTTCCAGCAGCAGGACCAGTACCACGAACATCGTCTGCACGAGAGTGTGAAAGCGGTGCATCCGTATGCCTGGGGCGTCAATCAGATCCAGGTCGATCGCGACGCGCTGTCGAACAATTCGCTGCGCATCCTCGAACTGTCGCTGCGCTTTCAGGACGGTGAACTGGTGGACGCGCCGGGCGCCGATGCCCTGCCCGACCCCATCGACCTGAGTGAACTGCTGCAGTCGCAGCAAAGCGTGACCTACTACGCCGCCCTGCCCGCGTTCAAACCCTACGGCGGCAATTTCGGCCCCTCCGGCCAGGCCATCAACGCGGCCCGCTTCGTGCAGGCCAACCAGGACACGCCGGACCTGTACACCCAGGCGGCCCAGGCCCAATTGGCCTTCCTGAAAAAAACCGTGCGCCTGGTGTCCGAATTCGAACCGCGCGACTCCTATGTGCATTTCCCGATATTGCGTTTGCGCCGCGTGGCTACCGGCGGCTTCGAACTGGATCCCTCGTTTGTGCCGCCTAGCCTGTCCGTGCGCGGTGCACCCATCCTGTTCCTGCAATTGCGCCGCCTGATCGACGCGCTGCAAGCGAAAGTGGGCGCCCTGTATGGCCACCACCGCGAGCCTAGCAAGAACGTGATTGAATTCCGTTCGGGCGACATGTCGTCCTTCTGGCTGCTGCATACGGCCAGTTCGGCCTACGCCGCATTGACCCACTACTTCCACAATCCTGCCCTGCATCCGGAGCGCCTGTACGAGCAGTTGCTGGGTGTCGCCGGCGGCCTGATGACGTTCTCGAAAAGCTGGACCCTGGCCGATCTGCCAGCGTACGTCCACAACGATCCGGGACCGGCTTTCGCCAAGCTGCACCTGATCATTCGCGAGTTGCTGGACACCGTAATATCGTCCAAATACTTCGCAATTGCCTTGACGCAAGTCAGGCCGTCCTACTACATCGGCATGCTCGACTCCGGTAAGATCGACGACAAGACCACCTTCTATGTGGCCGTGTCGGCGGCCATGCCGGCAGCGGAAATCGTGGACGTGGTGCCGCTGCGCTTCAAGATCGGCGCGCCCGACGACGTTGAAAAATTCGTCCTCTCGGCCATGCCCGGCGTGCGATTGCAGCACGCGCCGCAAGTGCCCGCTGCCGTGCCGGTGCGACCCGATACCTGCTACTTCACGATTGAAGCGAAAGGCCAGATGTACGAGCGCATGCTGCAGGCCCAGTCGATCTCGATCTACGTCCCGTCCGGCATGCATGAACTGCAGCTCGAACTGATCGCCGTGACCTCCTGAATCGAAGGAACCGAATGAATACCATGACCGCCCCTTCCCTGATCGGCGCCGGCGCCTCCGCTCCGTCGGCCAGCGCCGCGCCGCAAACCCTGCTTGACCTGATGTACGACGGCTTCTACGCCCTGTTCATGCTCAAGAACGGCAGCGGCCCGCAAGACAATGTCGACTTCGCGCAGCGGATGGCGCAGTTTCTCGATGAATTCGGGCGCGGCGCCAAGAAGCAAGGCGCTTCGGCCGACGACATCGACGCCGCCAAATACGCCTTCTGCGCCGCGGTCGATGAAATCATCCTGCGCTCGTCCTTCAGCATTCGCGAAGACTGGTCGCGCCGCCCGCTGCAACTGCTGCTCTTTGGTGACCAACTGGCCGGAGAAAACTTCTACAACCGCCTCGAAGCGCTGCGCGCGCGCGGCAGTGCCCACCTGCAGGCGCTCGAGGTTTTCCATATGTGCCTGCTGCTCGGCTTCCAGGGCAAGTACATCATGGAAGGCTCGGAAAAACTGAACTACCTGACCGCGCGCCTGGGCGACGAAATCGCCAACATGAAAGGCAAACGGGGCGGCTTCGCGCCGCACGCGGAACGACCCGACGCCATCATCCACAAGCTGCGCAGCGACCTGCCACTGTGGGTGCTGTGCTCCGTGTTTGGCCTCATCTGCGTGCTTGGCTACATCGGCCTGCGCGCCTCGCTCGACAAAACCAGCGCCGAGCGCATGAACGCCTACAACGACGTGGTCAAGCTCGCACCCAAATCGGCCAACCTGACGATCACCCTGCCCTGATGGACGCTCTCGCCGCACTCGAAGCCCTGGGCCTGTTTGGCACGGGGCTAAGCCAGCATGCCCGCCTCATTACGCTGGCCAGCGCGCAGGAGCGCGCCCTGCCCGAATCGCTGATGGCAGAACAGTTCACAGGCCACGAAGCGGTCAACGAACTGTTTGTCTTCGACATCGATGCGCTCAGCGTCTCGACCGATCTGGACCTGTCGATCTTCATAGGCGAAGAACTGACCATCGGCCTGTTGCAGCCTGATGGCAGCAAGCGCGCCTGGCACGGCATCTGCACCCAGGCTGCCTGGCAAGGCGCCGATGGCGGGGCTGCGCGCTACCGCCTGCGCCTGGAACCGGCGCTGGCGCTCCTCGAACGACGGCGCGACAGCTATATTTTTCAGGACAAGCATGCGCTGGACATCGTCACCGAGCTGCTGGCCGACTATCCGCAGGTGCGCTTCGAATTTGACAGCACCCAGGAGCTGGCGCAGCGCCCCATCTGCACCCAGTACCGCGAAAGCGATCTGGCGTTTTTCACGCGCTTGCTGGCCTCGGAAGGCCTGAGCTGGCGTTTTGAGCATGATCAGGCGGGCCACAATGAGAACGCCGGCGATGGCCAGGCCAAGCACAAGCTCGTCATCTTCGACAGCAAGGCAGTGGCCCCGGCCACCCCGGGCGGTGACACCATCCGTTTCCACGGCATGCGTGCCACCGACAGCGACGACGCGATCGATGAATTTGCCGCGCGCCGCCAGGTGCAGGTGAACGCAGTAAGCATCAGCAGCTGGGACCCGCAGCAATTGCTGGCGCCAGCGGCCGAACAGCAATCGAACCTCGATGCCGGCGAGCTGCCGGCGATGGCCATTTACGACGGCAGCGGCGAGCGTATCGTCACCGACAGCGGCGCGGCCGATCCGCACAGCCAGTTGATGTTGCAGGCGCTGGAAATGGAGAACAAGATTTTCGAAGGCGCCGGCGCGGTGCGCCGCCTGGCCGCCGGCCACGCTTTCGCGCTGACCCAGCACGAACGCTATGAAGGAGGCGACGGCCACTTCACGGTCCTGTCGGTCGATCACGCGGCGCGCAACAACTTCCAGCCTCAGATCAAGGGCGTGCAGCGCACTGGCATTGAAGCTGGCACCTACCGCAATACCTTCTCCTGCGTGCGCGACACCGTGGCCGTGGTGCCTGCCCGGATGGCCGCACCGACCGCCAGCACCGCCATGGGGCCGCAAACGGCAATGGTGGTGGGTCTCCCAGACGCTGTGTCCACCACCACGCGCGACCACCAGGTGAAAGTGCAGTTTGCCTGGCAGCGCGGTCTGGCCACCAACGCCGGCGGCATCGCGCACGACACCGACAGCGAAGGCAATGCGCCAGGCGACGACACCTCGGGCACCTGGGTGCGCGTGGCCGAAGCGCTGGCGGGCCCGAACTGGGGCAGCCAGTTCACGCCCCGTATCGGCACCGAAGTGCTGATCGACTTTATCGAAGGCGACATGGATCGCCCGCTGGTGGTGGCCCAGCTCTACACCGGGTCTGACGCGCCGCCCTTTGCGGCAGGCGAAGACTCGGGCGTCAATCACGCTGGCGTCCTCTCGGGCATCCACAGTCACAACTTCGACGGTGACGGCTTCAATCAATGGCAGTTGGACGATACGCCAGGCCAGGTGCGCACGCGACTGGCCACCAGCACTGCGGCCACCCAGCTCAATCTGGGCTATCTGATCGCGCAGGCGCCATCGTCGGCGCAGCGCGGCGCCTACCGCGGCAGCGGCTTTGAATTGCGCACCGATGCCTGGGGCGTGGTGCGTGGCGGCGAAGGCGTACTCTTGTCGACCACGGCGCGCAGCCAGACCGGCAGCGGCGTCGCATCGACCCAGCTTGACGCGGCCGAAGCGCTGGCCCTGTTGAAGGGCGCCGATGATTTGGGCAAGGTACTGGGCGACGCGGCCAGCCACCAAAACGCCTTGCACAGCAAGGACGCGGCCAAGGCGCAGTCAGACTTCATCGCGCTGATTGACCCCAAGGCCAAGGGCAAATACCCAGGCCAGGTCAATGGGCAGGATGCGCTCAAGGCACAATCGGGCGCACGCGAACTCGATGCGGCCAAGCCTGTGGAAAAATTCGGAGCACCCATCGTGCTGATGGACGCACCAGCCAACATCAACTGGGCCACGCCCGCGTCAACCGTCATTTTCGCCGGTCAGCATCTGCAGTGGACCACGCAGTCCGACCTGCACATGACGGCTGCGCACACGGTGTCGTCGGTGGCGGCCAATGCGGCCAGCTTCTTCACGCACGCGGGGGGCATACAGGCCATCGCCGGCAATGGGCCAGTGTCGCTGCAGGCGCACACGGACCAATTGGAGATTGTCGCGGACAAGGCGATCACGGTCATTTCGGTCAACGACAGCATCACGATCAACGCCAAGGAAAAGATCGTGCTGCAGGCTGGCCAATCGTCGATCACGCTGGAAGGCGGCGACATCACCTTTGCCTGCCCCGGCAATTTTACGGTCAAGGGCGGGCAGCACCTGTTCGACAGTGGCAGTTCGCAGGCGGCGACCATGACCGCCTTGCCGGACTCGCGCCTGAAGCTGTACGACGAAGCGTTTATCGTCAAGGATGCAGACGGGCGGCCGGTTGCCGGACTTCCTTACCATATCAAGCTGCCGGATGGATCGATTCAGGCAGGAACGACGAATGAATTGGGCCAAACGCATCTGGTCAGCGGCGCTGATCCCGATGAACTTGAGCTCTATGTTTCACGGGGTGACATGTAATGGCCACAAAACCGGTCCTGTTGGGCCGCTCGACCAAAACCACCGTCGACAATACGGCGCGCCATCAGGTGGTATTGCCAGGGACTCCCTCAGTCGACTTCGTGCTGACCACCCCTTGCCTCATCGTCAATGTCGGTGCCCGCATCAGCATGACGGCTGCCGACTTGCCGGGTGAGTCAGGCGGCACCTACACCTGGAGTTCGCCCAGCACCAAAATCCAGCTGGTCAATACCACCGGCGGCACCTTGGTCGTCAAAGCGCTTGCCGCACCAAGCGCTGCCCGCGACGCCGAAACCATTACCGTCACACGCACCGCCCCCGACGGATCGACCAAGGTCAAAACAGTCAGCTTGACGGTGGCGAAAGTGACGTTTTCGCCTGCAGCGACGCAAAAATATGGGTATGACGACTTCGACACCCCACTGGTATTGGACGACGATCACCTCTCGGTCAAGTCTTCTGGGGACACGCTGGTCAATGTCAAGATTGAAGGCGGCGCACTCGGTAGCGACTTCAATTTCGTGGCCGTCGATCCTACTGTGTGCACCTGCGATCCTGCACCGGGAACGGCCACCTTCGATCTGACTGTCCACGCCAAGACCTGGCAAAAGAAGGCGTCCGTCCTGCAAGCGAAAGTCAAATGCCCGTCCGCTGCGGTGTTCGCAAAAATCACGGTCCACGTCTACACGGAAAAGGTCGTCAAGGTCCTCGTTGCCAAGGTGGCCGATAGCGCTTCCGCAGGCACCACCCTGACCTATGCCACAGCCGATTATGCAGCCCACCAGGCGCCGGCAAACGACAAACTCAAGGAGGCGGTCGTCAAATATGAAATCACCAATTTTGACGCGGCCAACAATGTGACCAATGTCGCCTTCGACACGGACGCCAGTGGCGCATTAAGCTACGACATCAATAACGGGGGCGGGGCAGAATTCAATTTGATCAAAGCTGCCGTGACAAGCACCGTGGCCGGCCAATTCCGGGTCGTGATCATCAAGGAAATGAAGTCCTACTATTACCTGTCCGTTGCAGCGGCGGTGGGCGATACCACGATTACTGTGCGGGGGGCCAACGTATTCCAGGCACCGATGGTACTCGATAGCGGCGCGAACAAGGAAACCGTGACAGTAACTGGCAACACTGGCAATGTGGGCACCTTGTCGGCGCCGCTCGCCTTTGCCCACCCGGTTGGCACCAAGGTCGAGTTTCCTGCAGCGGGTTGGGGCAATGACCCGATCATGATTGCCGAAGGCAGCGCCACCTTGGACGTGACGAAATGGACTATCCTTCATGAAGTGGGCCATCGGGCGCTGGAACTGATGGACATTGTGGACACCAAGGACTTCATGCATTTCAGCCAGGCCAATACCGATTATCGCTTGCGTTTTTGTCCGCGCGTTAGCAAGTACAAGCCAGGGGTAAAGGAAAACCAATGGGACAAAATCCCTCGTCCGGCGGTTCCCAGACCGGCCACCCGCGCGCGATGAGAAATCGACTCGCCATTGCTGCCACCACGTTCCTGATTGGAATAGTATTCGTATTGCCCGCGTCGGGCGCAACTCATGGAGGCAAAGACGTGCACAAAACTGCCCAAGACTATATTGCCGAATTCCGACGCGGAGTCGCATTCAATCCCAATGCACCGGTCACGACCCTGGTCAGCAGCCATCGTATCGACAAGGCGGGCTTGTCGACCTTGTCCAGGGAATTGGCCACAGGCGGGCCCCAAGTGCGTGAAAACATCGTCAGGCTGCTGGAAAAAGTCGGTCTCGAACTCGATACGCCTGTGCCGGACAAGTTCCGGGTCATCCGCGACCACGCCATTATCAAGGCCTTGCTGGTGGAAGGCTTGGCCAAAGATGATGTCGGCGCCGATGCTGCGGTGAGCGTGCTGCGTCAACACTGCATGCCTAGCGATCTGGCAGCCTTCGGTGACATCTACCTCGCGTCGCTCGCACGTCAGAACGGCGATTACCTGACGCTAAGCGCCAAGGCCAAAGTGACCCGTGCCCTGCCCTATGTCCAGAAATTGGCTGCCCTGCCCGAGTGGCAGGAAAGCGAACAGGATATGCAGATCGTCAAAATCGCATTGGCAGCATTGGGCGACACGGTGGTCGAGGACAGTTTTATTGAGCGTGCGCGGGAAGCAGAAAAGAATGCGCCACCGGCACCGCCGAACCGCTTCTACAACGTCGGTGCAGCCAAAGATGGCACGGAGCTGGCGAGCCACCTTGCCGTTCTCGGTTACGTGGGCACACGACGCAGCCTGCTGGCCGCTTGCTCGTATTTGCGCTCACCCCTCAAGTCCTATGTACCGGATGTGAGCGAGCAATCAGTACGCTACGCGGCGCTTGATGCGGTTTTCTACAACTATCCCGACGAGAAAGTCCTCTACCGTCCCGTCAAGCAAAGCGAATGGGCGGCAGCGGAACAGTTCTGCACCAAGCATATCGGCGCTGTGTTTGACGGTCCCACACCCGATCTGCCCAGGGATGAAGTGTATCCACGGATGCAGATCGCACCCAACACGGGCCGCTAGGACAGGCTTTCGGATCGCTCGGGCTTCACGGCAGAACAGCGTCTAGTCCAGACGCTTGAGGCGCTGGCCGTGTATGCCCCACTGGCAGTCCACGCCGTCGGACGTGCCGCACAAAGCCCATCCGGTGCCAATTTTCTGCACGCTGACCGGCGTGCCCAATTCGGCGGCCAGTTTCTCGGCCCACATGCTGGCCGAACCCTGGCCCTTGAATAATTCCTTACCTTCAAAAATGACAGTGGCGTCGAATACGGATGCGGCAAAGATGGTCATGGCGTTTCTAGGGAAGTGAGTAAGATGGTTGTTGCCTGGCGCAGGCGTTCGGCGAGCGGGCCAGCAAGCACAGTATAGGCGATCTGCATTTCATCGAGTCGATCACGATACCATTTTTGCTGTATGTTGCGAAAATCTGTATCACGTCGCGTGCCATCCTGGACGAAGGGAATGTCCAGATCACACAGGAACACAACATCGTAAGGACGCACCGCCAGGGCCGCCAGCGCCGGGTGGGCCGCGCCAAACATCGCTTCGCTGTAGCACAGTGTCGTCAAGGGCGAGGTATCGCAAATAAGCCAGCGATTCGCGCTCTGCACCAGCGCCTCCTCACGCGCCACCTGCACCTGCGCTATGTGGCCAAGGTCGTCGAAGCTGAGCGCACCGGACTTTTCCACCCACAGCTCGCGGCCAAACTCCGGCACCCAGGCGGTGTCGAGCTGCGCTGCCAGGGCGTCTGCCAGCGTCGTCTTGCCGCTCGATTCCGCACCCAGAATGCAGACACGCTGCACGAAACTGGCATACACACGCGGATCCAGGAAAGCACGATGGGCAAAGGGGTCGGCCCGCAGACGGGTGCCCGAGATGGGCAGGCGCAGGCGCGCCTTGTCGACGCACACATGGGCCACCTCGAGGCCAGGCAGCGCAAAATATCGGGTCAAGGCTTGCGCGAAGCCGTCACCGTAATCCTCGCTCGTGAACACCGCGTCCACTGCGCCGCCCAACATCTGCAGGCAAATCCAGCCGCAAAAGTCCCGGTGCTCGGCGTCGGGAGCGTCGTTGTGGGGGACAACGATCCCTTCGCTGCCGTCGAGGACAAGGCTGCGCACCTGGGGATAAAGCTGCTGTAACCAGCCTTCCCGCACGGTTTTTACGCAGCCATCAAACGCGGGATTGGTGTAACTGATGACCACCACTTCATCGCAGGCGGCAAGCGCCGTATCGATCACCAGCATGTGCCCGCGATGCAGGGGACAGAATTTGCCAACCACCAGGCCGCGCCGATAACGCATCATGCTGCCGCTGGCACGACGCTGTCTGCGCGGGCAAGCCGCCGCCACACGACCCAGGAGACGACCGCGTTGATGAAGTAGCAGGCATACAGGAAGGAAGTCAGATACAAGCCGCGGCTAAAATACAGCGGCACGGCGATGCTATTGACCAGGACCCAGACCGGCCAATTGTCGACGCGGCGCTGCATCAGCAGGAACTGCGCCACAACGCTAAAGACCAGCACCGTGGAATCGAGGAATGGTGCATAGGCGTTGGTGTAGTAATGCAGCAGCGCGCCGTAGGCTGCCGTTGCAGCAGCACCTGCCGGGACGATCATCAGCAAGGTGGAAAACCTGGCGTGAGAAATCGGCAGTGCCTCACCCTTGGCGCCGCGTAGCCATTGCCACCATCCGACAGCGCTGGAGACGACAAAAAACAGCTGCAGCAACACGTCCGCGTACAAATTGGACTGATAGAACAGCACTCCGAACAGGCTGCAACCGAGGATGCCAGTCCACCAGGTGTGGATATTGTTGCGCCCTGCGAGAAAAATCGCGACTGCCGTGACGACGTTCGCGCTGATCTCAAGTGGTCCTATCATGCTTGTGCTCCTGCCAGATCCGATGTGTATTGTAGGGTCTTATCGTCCGCTTCCAGCGCCTGCACGCTCACGGCCTGGCTGCCAAACAGGCCCGCCAGCGCCCGCGTGGCATCATCGGCCAATGCCATGGCAGCAGCGCACAGGCGCAGCACCAGGGAGCCGTCCGCAGCTTGATGGACGCTGTAATGGGCAATGGCCAGCGGGTGCAGCGCATGCGTGACATCGACATTATTGACCCACTCGCCGCCAGCGGTCAAAAACCGCACGGGGCTGCGCCCTGAGAGGTCCATGATCACCGGTCCGTGTGGCGTGTGGCGCAATGCCCCGTAATCGCCGGTACGATAGCGCAGCAGCGGCAGGCAGAAATTGAAGCCGCCGGTCAGGGTAATTTCACCGCGTTCGCCATCGGGCACGCTTTGGCCACTGGCATCGAGTATCTCGACGAATAACTGCGGCTGCAAGAGCAGGTGGCCGCCCAGTTGCGCGTCAAATACGGCCACCGGGCCGACTTCATTGAGCGAATAAATATCGAGCACGGGGCAGGCAAAGCGCTGTTCCAGGCGCTGCCGCATCCCGGGCAGCAGCATCATGGAGACGGACAGCAGCGCGCGCGGGCGCAGCGTCACCGGCAGCGCAAGCAGTTCTGCAAACGAGATCGGGTCACCGGCGAGAATTTCCGGTGCCATGGCATCGAGGTAGCGCGCGCGGTCTTCAATGTCGCGCCAGTCGTTCGGATGCAGATTGATTTTGGCCAGCCCCGATTCATCCATCGTCGGCGTGACCGATACATAGGTAAAGCAGCGGCGCTGGTGCCCCAGCAGCATGACCCCCACCTGCCCTTTGCCATGCCCAGGCGTGACACCCACACGCTGCAAAGCACGCTTGTGGAAGGCAAGGTAGCTGCCAGCCACCATTGGGTGCGAGGCGATCAGCAGCGGCTGTCCCGTGGTCCCGGTGGTGCGAAAATTGATCATGCGTTCGGTGGACACAGAGTCGGGCACAAACTGGGCGATATCGGCTGCCAGGTTGGCGCGGGTGACTGGCGCCAGGTCGGCAAACTGGCGCGGGGGCGAACCGTGAGCGCGGTAATGCGGCACGTCTTCGTAAGCCTTGGCGACAAAGGGCATGACCCAATCGGGCACCGTACCGGACGTCCAGCCAATGTCCGCGTCCATGACGCTCCGCTCGAACGCACGCAGCGCTTCCACCTCGTGGGCAAGCAGCTTGTTTCCGCTGGTGTTGCGAAAGATGGGGGCGCTGGGGTGTTCGCGCATCATCTGCAGCGTGCGCCGCCCCGCGTCGCTCAGCGTCGGGAAATTATCCCGTTCGCTGTTCATTCGCGCGTCCATTTGTCGGCCGATTCCTCGGCAGCCTTTTGCGCCAGCGCCGCCCGAATGTCGCGCGCCCGCGCTTCGGCTGCACGACTGAGCTCCAGCAGATGGCGCCGCTCGGTGCCGCTGATGCTCGATAGCCGGTCGCTCGCCTGGGCCGGCGTCTCGCCTGCTGGACGGTATCCCAGGCGTGCCAGCACAATGCGCGCCAGTTCCTCGCGCCGGTCCGGGTCATTGACGAATTTGTGGGCCGGGGTCACCTTCGCCAGCTCGGCCAGCGCATCAGTGAACAGGGCCAGCACCTCGGTCTGCTCGGGAACGTGCGTGACGAACCAGGCGTCGGCCAGCAGCCAGGCCGCAATCATGCACAGCGCCAGACGGTTGCGGTCCCGCTTCGCATCCCTGCCCTTCAATTGCTGCAGGAAGGCAGCCGGCGCGCGCGCGCCCAGGCGCATCAAGACATCATTGACCAGCGCTGCCACATGCACCTCGCCGCCGTCGCCTATGCGTGGCTCGGCCAGAAACTCCGACGGTGTATCGGTCAGGCGATGGGTCAGGATTTCGAGGAAGGGTCCGGGGTTTTCCATGGTTAGCCCGAAGTATAGTGGCGGCGGCTGAAACTGCGGGCAAATTCGACCAGGCCTGCCATGTCCTCGATGGCGTGAATGTCCCAGCCCTGCTTGCGCGCGAAGCGCAAGTCTTCCGTCACATTCCCCCAGTGCCTTCCGGTGCCACTGTCCCAGTTGGCGGGCAGGTTCAGCGCCATGGTGCCGCCAGCGCCGCCAGCGGCCAAGGCCCTCGCTGCGATGTCGCGGCCACTGTTACCCAATTCGTCCTGAGCAAACATCGTTGTAATGCCATCGTCCGATATATGCAGTATGTGGGCTGGCCGGGTGCGCACCGTAGGGCCACAGAAGGTTTGCCTCAGTTGATGGATGGGAAAGCAGGTCCCACCGCCAAAAAAGCCGGTCAATACACGCAGGATCGCATCACTGTCACGCACAAATCCGTCCGTGTGCTTGAGCTGGTTCTTGCCACTCCAAAGCGTTACCTGCACCCTCGACCCGGCACGTAGCGCCGACAGCGCAATGATGGCGCCAGCGAGCGCCAGGTAAGAGATGCGCTCCTGCGGGTTGGGCATGGAGCCCGAACTGTCTACGTACATGTCCAGGTCCACCGGCGCCTTTTCCGCGTCGCGCGCCGGCTCGGTGCCGTAGGTGCGGCGCAGCGTTGTCATGCCGGGAATCGGGCGCGGGCAATGCAGCACGCTTTGCAGCCAGTCGATCTCGTCCAGCGGATCGCCCAAGGCCCATGGCTCGAGCGCTTCAAGTTGCGGCTCTGGCGACTGCGGCTTGGTCTTGACCGGGAACTTCACCAGATGCGGCAAGGCGCGCTCGCGATAATAGCGCACTGCCATGTCGTGGAGCGAGAGCTTCAGCCCTGCCGCCGCGAGTATCTCGCCGAGCTGAAACGGCTCACGCGTTTGCCCGCCGCCTGACCTGGGCGCTCGCTCCTCGCTCGTATCGACTTCGCCATCCGTTTCCAGGCCTGTGATGCGCGCGTCGTCAACCGGGTGGACGATGCCTTCTGTTTCGTCGGGCTCCGCTTCCAGTACGCCCGAAGGGTCGCAGCCTTGGGCCGCGTCTCGCGTGTCGAAGAAATACTCCATCGCACGGCCCATGCCCACGTCATCCACCAGGTAGGGCAACAACAGGGTGGCAAAACGTCCCGCGCCTGCCATCCAGTCCTTGGCGTAGACGCGTATCAGGCGTGCGCCCAGCCAGGCGTCCGAATCGGTACCCTCTTTGCCGCCCTCGCTGCCCAGCGCGCCTTTATCCAGACGCCACAGGTTTTCATAGATGCGCAAATACAGCAGCCACACATTGCTCGCTTGGGTCTTGGCGGCGGAGGTGCGCGCCATTTGGCGATAGATATGATCCATGCGCAGTGCGCTCTGGCGCTGCAGGCGGTCATTGATGATCAAATCGGTGTACAGATTGGCCACCATGGGGGCAAAACGCTCAATGGTCGGCAGGGCCGGCCGGATACGCGCCATCAGCCGGATCTGGTCGATGCCACTGCCCGGCGCCAGCACATGGTGGCCGATTTCATGAGCAAGGATTTCGACCGCATAATCCTGCAAGTCCAGATGCACAATGGCGTGCATGTCGATCACGACGCGCTGATCGTGCAGGAAGATGGCGGCGAAACTCCCACTGAGCCCTTCGCGCTCGGCTTCAATGCGGCTGGCGCACAGACGCGCATCGGTCAGCCGCGTGAACTTGCTCCACACTGCCAGCGCCTGCGGCCATGCTGCGCGCCAGCGTTCGAGCAAGGCGTCCATGGCATCCGGAGCGAGAGCGGGCTGGTTCATGCGACGGGGAACAGGCGAATGGCGTGGGTGTAGGGCGAAGTCACCGCAGCCGTGTAGCCATTGCTGCAGACGCTCAGGCCATCTTCGGGCAAATCCAGGTCAACCAGGCGCGCCCCTATGCGCAAGGTGGCGCCGCGCAGCGAAACGTGTTCTAGGTGAGCGTCAATGGCCTGCTCAAATTCCTCGGCCGATGCGCCATGCAGGACAGCGCCACAGGCGTCGGCAATCAAGAGCTGATAGCGCTCGCCGCTTTTGACCAGAAAGCCGTCGGGATGCGGGCGCACCTGCGGCGGCGCCGCGAACTCGCCGCCAAAGCCGGTGAAGGCGCCGACCTCATTGCGCGCCTCAAACCTGCCGCCGGCAATCCACCAGGGATCGGCCAGCATCTGCGCGCGCGCCGTGGGCCATGTTTCGCCACCAGGAAGCGCAAAGGCTGCCAGGGCCAGCGCCGGAGCTAAGGTGTCGCCAGCATCGATGGCGCCCTTGCGAAAGTGGGCAACACCGGCCCGCCACGCCACAATTTGGCCGGCACCATGCAGGTGCGCGATGCTTTGCAGTCGTGGCGCCAGGGCTGCCATTTCGTCCAGCCATTGCGCAGGTCGCGCGTGCGCCACCGATTCCAGATACAGGATCGCATTCGACAGGGAACCGAGCACCTCCGCCGGCCGCAGCACCACCAGGTGGGCCAGCTTCGGCGCCAGATCGCGCCAACCCTGTTCCACGTATTTGCTGCGCGCCCCCTTGCCGACCAGCGCCAGCCCTGTCAACTCCAACGCCATGTCGTAGGCAGCCAGCGCCAACGCCGCAGGTGGTTTGCCCGGCTCGAGCGCGAGCACCGCTTCAAGCACGGGATCGACGCCAGTCTGCAGGAACTGGGTAAAGCTTTCGACGTCGAGCGCAAGATGACGGCGCCTGGCCTCGACCATGCGCTGGTTGAACTGGTGACGCCCGGCGGCGAGAATGCGGGCAAACGATGCGGATACCATCTTATTGCGACCGCAACCACTGCAGATAATTGGTGTAGCGCTGATGCAGGTACTTCAGCTTGAGCAGGTCGTCATACAAGTGACCATACAGTTTGCGGCCCTTGACCTGCTCTCCAATCAGTTTCTCGATCCGCGTCAACCGCGCCAGCGTGGTGCGCATGCTCACGCCATCTAAGCCCAGGGCAAACTCTCTGGCCAATTCGCCAACCGGATCATCGCGATCACGGTCCAGGCGGTTGAATTCATCATTCGAGAGATCAAACATGCGACGCAGCCAGCTAAGCCTGTCGGTGCGATAGGCGGCATTTTCCGGCAAACCGAAAAATGGCGCATCCGGATCGGGCTGCAGCTTGTCATGCAAAACAAAGGGCAGGATCTGGCGCACATCATCGAGGTCTACCGCCGCATTGCCACGGAAATAGGCCAGTGCCTTCGCATACATCAGCAGGGTCATCAAGTTGCGGACCGAGACCCCGTTCTTGGTCTGGCAGCCAAGATCCTTGAGGCGATCGCGTCCGCTGTCGGCGGCTGTGACCTCGCTCCACTCGACGCCGGACAGACGCGCCGTATCCTTGGTCATGTACTCGAACTGGCCACCCGCCGCCTCCGACAATTCAAACTGGCTGGCAAAAAATTCCAGCCGTCGGCGCACGGGTTCGGGCACCTCGACCTGACGGATCTCAAGTCCCATGCGGTCGATTTCCTGCTCGGTGAAGATGATGTCTGCCGGGACCAGTTCCTCAGGACGGATCCCCTCCTCTATGCGCGCCAGCAGCTCGCCGAGAAAACGCGGATTGAACGAGAGCGCCTGCACAATGACGTCAATGCGGTCACGCAGCGCTTCGATCACCTGGTAGGTGCCGCCACCCTGATCGTCGTTGGCGGTCAGGAACCAGGCCGACTCGGGGCACTCGTAGATATGATTGAGCACCTCGGCGTAGTTATCTCCCATTACCGTCAGCAGTGCGCTCTGGGTACGCGTGGGAATGCGGTTGTATTCGTCGATGATCTTGACCCGCATGCCGAGCCAGGAGCGCCAGGCGATCCGGATGTCGTCCATGCTTTGGGCGTTGATCAAATCGGCCGGCAAAGGGTTGCCCAGCAAGTCGGCAATGGTCAGTTGCGGATGGCCGTGCTGCATGCTGCGCTTGACGTCGCGCACGGACGCGCCGGACAGCACCCCCATCAAGATGGCGCTGGCGGTCTTGCCGCGTCCCGGTCCGCCCACGAACAAGCATTTTCCACGGGTGGCAAAGGTCAGCAAGGGCAGCAGGATGAAACTGGAGTAGCTTTGCGCGGACGGCAATGTCAACAAGCGACGGCTGTCGCCCACCGAAAAGTGTTGCGGTGGACCGTCGTTATACTCGATGTCGTAGTGCGGACTGATGATCGCGTGATTGACGATCCAAAAGTAAGCCTGGCGCAGTTTTTCGTCCAGGGGTATTGCATCTTGCGGCGCCGGGGCCTCGGACTGCAAAGGTCCCTGGTACAAATCAGCGACGTCGAACTGGCGCGCCTTGGGCGCAGCCTTGGGATTGGTCGGCGCGCGCGAGACGCGTTTGTACAAATCGAAGAATGCCATATTTACCGGTCCAGTTTTGCGAATGCGTCGCCGTTGGGGTTAAACCGCTGGTACAGCTGCTGCGCCATCGTGTCGATTTCCTCGCGCATGGTGAGTTTTGCCAGCCAGTCCGACCGGATTGCCTGCACTCCGTAGTAGGCACCCGCAATCTGCCCGGTGATGGCCGCGGTTGTGTCGGCGTCATCCCCAAGATTGGCGGCGCACAGCACTGCCGCCTCGAACGACGCGGTATTGAAAAAGGACCAGAGTGACGCTTCCAGCGAGGCGACGCAATATCCCGTCCCATGAATATCGCTTTTCGCCTTCTCGATAAAATGTCCGGACGCGATGTCGGCGATTTTTCCCTGGTGTGCGACAAAGCGCAGGCTCCCCAACAAACTCTCCTTGGCAACACCATCCAACGCCAGGCTGAGAATCTCCGCGAACAACTGGCAGGCTTCGACCGCTTCCGCAGCGCCATGCGTGGTGCGCGAGCTATCTGCAGCCAGGCGCTGCACCTTGTCCCAGTCGGGGTGGGCGAACAAGACGACCGGCGCGAGCCGCATCAGCGAGCCGTTCCCCGCGCTGCGGGGATCGGCGGAGCCGCTATAGGGCTCGCCAGTCATGCCAAAACGCTGCAAGGCGTCGCGCACCGTCATCCCAATATCGAAGCAGCTTCCCGTCGAACTCAGATAGCCCCACTCCAGCCAGTTGCGATAGCGGTTCATCTGGTCGGACGCATCGAACCCGTCTTTTGTCAGCAAACTCTCGGCCAGGCACAGCGCCATCGATGTATCGTCGGTCCACTGCCCCGCTTTCAAATTGAAAGGGCCGCCGCCGACCATATCGGTCAGCTCGACAAAGCTGCCGCGCGGTGAAAACTCCACGCTCGTGCCTATCGCGTCGCCGCAGGCCAGCCCCAGCAAGGCGCCACGGTAGCGCTCACACATGGTGCTCATTGCGCAGTCCCGCTCACGTGCAGAAAATAATCGAGGATATGGAAATGGTCTTCGTAGAATGCCTCTTCCATGCTTTTCAGGTCGGCGATAGGCACCCAGGCCACCAGTGCCGCGTCGTCGGCCGCTTCCACGCTTGGCAGCGCGTCGGAGGTGAGTGCAAAGTGGTGGGCGTGGGTGATGGTACGACCGCGCTGGCTGCGGTCCGGATGGTCGAACACCTTCACTTCGACCAGCGCCCCTTCCAGCGACGACGCCAGCACGCCCAGCTTTGTCTCCTCTTCCAGCTCGCGAATGGCCGACTGCACCAGGCGCTCGCGCTGCTCTACAAAACCACCCGGCGCAGCCCACTGCCCTTTTCCTGGGAATCCACCACGCTGAATCAACAGCACGTGGTCCGCGCAGGTGACAACCGCGTCCACGGTGGAAAAGATCGGCGCGTACGGTGCGCTCTTCCACGCAGCCTTGTACTTGTTGACGAAGCGGTGCTCTTCGACCAGCCCTGCATAGTGCGGCAGCAAGGCCCAGGCCTTCATATACTGGCGCACGGCGGCAGGAACCGCGTCTGCCAGCACGCTCATGGAAATGTCGATATCCTCCGCTTCAAAATAGATACGGCGAATGTCCGATGCCTCATTCGCATTAGCGACTTGCGCAGCGACCATGGTCCACTGCGGGAAGTGATTGAGGTAGTAGCTCGAGGCATCCTTGAAAAATCCTACCAGGGCCACCTGGGCCGGCGTGCCGGTTTCTGCCGCCACGGCCTTGACCACTTCCTCGGCCCACTGCGCATCGTCGTAAAAATCGCGCACGGGGACAAAGCTCACCCGCGCACGCAAGCTCTCACTGAGCGTCGCGCCTATCATGGCGGCCCGCTCCTGCCAGGTGAAAGGATTCTTGGCGCTGCGCGCGTGGAACGACGACCCCAGGACCACGACCACCCTGGGCGCTGTCTCAAGGGCGGTTGCCAGCAATTCTGCATGACCGTTGTGGAAGGGTTGGAACCGACCAATCAATACTGCTACATCCATGGAGAGACCCGCTTTCAGGACTGGCTGTTGCCTTCAATGGAAGGATGATGGAAAACCTGACGCAGATAGGCCAGAAAGGTCTCGTCCTTGCACAGGGTCTTGCCGGACGAGTCGGACAGCTTGGCCACCGGCTGGCCATTGCAGGACATGAGCTTCATGACGATATTGAGCGGCTTGAGGCCCATGTCATTGGACAGATTGGTGCCGATACCAAAGCCCGTCATGGTGCGGTCGGCAAAGTGGCGATACAGCGAAAACGCAGTGGCAAGGTCCAGGCCATCGGAAAACACCAGGCGCCGCGTATGGGCGTCGATGCGCAGCTTGGCATAGTGCGCCAGTGCCTTTTCGCCCCACACGACCGGGTCACCCGAATCGTGGCGCAATCCATCGAACAGTTTGGCGAAATACAGGTCGAAGTCGTTGAGGAAGGCGTCCATGCCCACCACGTCGGTCAGAGCCGTACCCAGGTCGCCCCGGTATTCCTGCACCCATTCTTCCAATGCCGCCTTTTGAAAGTCGCGCAGGCGCACGCCAAAGGACTGGAAGCTTTGCAGGTATTCGTGGGCCATCGTCCCTATCGGTACCAGCTTGTACTTCATGGCCAGGTACACATTGGAGGTCCCTTTGAAGAACTGCGGCACCTCGCGCGCCAGCGTGGCGACCACTTCCTCATGCCACGCGCCTGAAAAGCGGCGGCGCACACCGAAATCAAAAAACTCGAACGGGTGCTGGCGTGCAGGCTCGTGCGCAAACGCGCGCAGCTGCTCAATCTTGGCGGCCAGGCGCTTGCGGCCCTCGGTCAGCGCGGCTGCCTGGTCGAAACGCCGGAAATACAGCTCATTGACGATATACAGCACATAGATTTCAAATCCCATGACATGCACCTGCGGCCCCACCGCGCGAATGAGCAGGGTGTCGCCATCAGTGCCGACCTCGATGAAATTGCGCTGGAAGCGAAACACGGTCAGCAGGTCCGCAAAATCGCTCTTGATGAAGCGCAGAGCGCGCAGGTAGGCGATTTCCTCGGGCTTGAAGGACAGGCTGCACAGGTGATCGAGCTCGCGTTCCAGGTCCGCCTTCAGTTCCGACAGGGGATAGGCGCTCTGGTTGCGGCACACGAAGGCGTACTCCGCCTGGGCCGAGGGGTGACCATGCAAGAGCGCCTGCCACATGGTGAATTTATACAGGTCGGTTTCAAGCAGGCTGCGGACAACGGGTTGGAGGTCAGTGGTCATGGATAAGAGACTAGGCGTTGGCAATCAGGTCGGCGGTGACGTCACTGGCCTGGGCAATCTGCACGCCGCGCTCGCGCATGGCCGCAATGAAGCTCTCGTATTGTGCCTCGAAACCTGCAACAGGGCTCATGCAATCGGTCACCAGCACCAGTTGGTCCAGGTGCGCCGGGTCCCAGTTGGCGACAATATGCTCGGTCGTGGCCTTCACGCAGTGGCTGCCCGCTTCGCCCGTGATGTAGACCTTGTCGGCCGCTTTCAGCGTGCGCAGGAAGTCGCCATTCAACTGGGTCGATGCGTCATCCTCGTCCGGCACTTCGGCTTCGATGGCGGAATAGTGCTCGGTCCAGGGGTTGGTGCCCTTGACCACCTTGGTCACGCTGCGCAAGCTGCGCTCTTCCCAGCGGTTGTAGGCGGCACGCACCTCGGCATGCACATTGTGGCCCCAGGAGCCGATTTCGCAGTGGGTAGGCCACACCATCAAGGTGTAGCGGCCAGCTTGTTCCAGCGCGCGCAGATAGGCCAGCACGCGGGGCATGGCGCCAGCGTCACGCGGCAGATAGCGCCCCTGCTCCACGTCGGCGAGGGTAATTTGCGTGAAAGGCGACACAGGTGCACGCTGCCCATCCATCCAGAAGGCCGGGTGGGCGACATCGATACGGTGATGGGAGTCGAGCGTGATGCTCATCGCACTGAGGCCCGATCCACCGGCGTCGATGATGGACGCCACGCGCAGCATGTCGGCGTGGGCGCCTGGCACGGGCAACGCTGGTGCGGCCTGGTCTTGTGGGAGATGGGAGGAAGGCAGATCGCAAAAATCGTTTTGCGGGTCGATGACAAGCAGGTGCAGGTGGCGCTTCATGACTGGTCCTTTGGAATACCGTACTGCCAGCATAATCCACTTAAGATACTTTTGCAACTAAGTAGGCGATGATATGGCAGACAGCAGGACCCAAGCCTGCTTGTCAGCTAGGGCGATGACGCTCGAAACGCCCTGAATTGCCACTTTGACGGGCATCCTTCAGGCGCAAATCGTCGTCACTGAAGCCGTCAGTCTTGGTCTCGTCATGGCGGTGGCGCTGTTCGCGCTCGCGGGCGATTTCCCGGGCGATGCGCTCGGCCTTGTCGGAGTCGGTGGCTGTGCTCATGATCGTCAGGCGAGCTGGCGGGCGCGCAAGCCCGTGTGCCGGGCCAGCAGCAGGTAGCTGCGCAAGGTGGCTAAGGCCACAACAGTGACAACGAGGGATTTGGTCAGGAGGGTCTTCATGGGCTGGGCCGGTCAGTTTCAATGCTGCCAGTGTGCACTGCCGCGCTTGCCTGGTCTGTACGTAAGCCCACATACCCCAGCTTTAGAGTAACCAGTCTATTGGCAGTAGCGACATGAATTCGACCGCCCCACGCTGCCACCAGCTCGACCCTGGCTCGCTGTCATGGCGCACCACGCCATCTGGCGTGTGCTCGATCCATACCAGGCTGCCCGCAGGCGTGAGCTGGACTTCGTAGGCGCGCTCCCCCACTCTGCCATCGAGCACGTCCGACATGCGACGCGCCAGTGTGGGGCTGTCAATGACAAAGCCCATCTCGGTATTCAAGTCCACCGAGCGCGGATCGAGGTTGAAGGACCCTACGAAGACGCGCGCCTGGTCCACTTCAAAGGTCTTTGCATGCAGGCTGGAAGCCGAACTGCCCGTCATGCCGCGCCGCGTCGGTTCATTCTCCCGCGTCCAACTGCGTTTGAGTTCAAGCAGCGTGACGCCGGCCTTGAGCAGCGCCGGGCGCCATTTGGCGTAGCCGGCATGGACCGCCGTCACATCGGTCGCCTCCAGCGAATTGGTCAGGATGCGCACCTTGATGCCGCTGGCGGCAGCGGCAGCGAAGCGCCCGCTCCAGTTCGGCCCTGGCACAAAATACGGGGACACCAGATCCACCTGGCGCACCGGTTCGCCCAGCAGCGCCGGCAAGCGCTTGACCAGGCTGGCCTCGGGCGCATCCCGGCCCAGCACCTTGGCCGGATCATCGCTGACCAGGCGCACGGGCGCCCATTCCAGGGGCAAGCGCTGCTCGCTCAACTGGTTTGAAAAATCCGAGCCGCGCACCGCGTCCAGGTAGGCCAACGCGGCTGGCGCAGCCGCCAGCGCCTCGCTGCGACGTCGCACCGCTGCCGCGGCGGCCTGGCCTGGCGCGTCGACCAAGAGCTGCAAGGGATAGGCCGAAGCACTGTTCCAGTAGCGGTCAAAATCCTGCTCCACGGCGGCCACCACGGGACCGACTGCCAGAATATCGAGGTCGGCAAAGAGCACCTCACCCGTGGCATCGAAATACTCGTCGCCTACGTTGCGTCCGCCCACGATGGTGGCCTGGCCATCGACCGTGAAGGACTTGTTGTGCATGCGCCGGTTCAGGCGCTTGAAGTCACCGATGAAGCCGAGCACGCGCGCGCTGCGTACGGCAAAGGGATTGAACAGGCGCACCTCGACATGCGGCTGGGCGGCCAGCAGCGCCAGCAGCTCGTCCATGCCGCCGGTATTGTTATCGTCCAGTAGCAGGCGCACGCGCACCCCGCGCGCGGCAGCCGCTTCGAGCGCCTTGAACAGCAGTACGCCGGTCGTGTCATTGCGCCAGATGTAGTACTGCACATCCAGGCTGCGCTCGGCGGTATCGGCCATCAACAGGCGCGCACCAAAGGCGTCGCGCCCGTCGGTGAGCACATGTACGCCCGACAGGCCCGGGTGGGCGGCGGCCAGCGGCAGCACCGCCTTGCCGATGCGCGAATCGTCACTGCCTTGCAGGGCGGTGGACGCCACGCGTGCGTCAAGCGCTGGCAGGGCCGCGCAGCCGGCCAGCACGCTCGCTGCCAGCAAGTACGCGCCAAAGCGCAGCAGCCGTTCGCGCACCTTATGCCTCGGGCGTGGGCGGGCGCACCACCTGATGCGCCGAGCGAAACGCGTCCACGGCCAGCGGCACGCCGCAATAGGCGCTCGCGTGCAGCAGCACTTCCTGGATTTCCTGCTCCGTGGCGCCATTGTTGAGCGCACCGCGCACATGGCCCTTGATCTCTTCACTGCGGCCCAAGGCCGTCAACACGGCCAGCGTGACAAAGCTGCGGCTTTTCAGATCCAGACCGTCGCGGCACCAGACGGTGCCCCAGGCATTGCGGGTCACGAACTCCTGCAGCGGCAGCGTGAACGCATCGGCCTTGGCAAAGGCCGCCTCGACAAAGGCCTCGCCCATGACCTGCTTGCGCATGTTCAGGCCATCTTCATATTGCTGATCCATGGTTTTTTTCCTTATTGATTCAGCAATTCTACGCGAGCCAAGCGCAGCTGCCGACCACCCGGCCGCCAGGCGTGTTGCAGCGATGAAACAGCCGTAACGAGAAGCCGCGACGCGGCAGCGCATCAGGACTATGCTGGACCACTACACCCAACCCCAGAGGGAGACGCCATCATGAATTTCGCCTGTCAAGCCATCGCTGTGCTCACCCTGGCGACAGCCATCCACGCACCTGCCTGGGCGGGCGAGCGTGGCACCCCGGCCGAAGCGACTGCCATGGTCAAGAAAGCGGCCGCCTATCTGAAGGCCAACGGCAAGGACAAGGCCTACGCGGAATTTAACAACCCCAAAGGCATGTTCGTCGACCGCGACCTATACATCATGGTGTACGACATGAACGGGATCAACGTGGCCCATGGCGCCAATCCCAAGATGATCGGCAAGAACCTGCTGGAACTGAAGGATGCGGACGGCACCCAGATCGTCAAGGCCTTCATCGAGACTGCCACGACCAAGGGCAAGGGCTGGGTCGACTACAAATGGCCCAACCCCGTGTCCAAGGCGATCGAGGCGAAGTCCACCTATATCGAAAAGGTGGACGATGTCATCCTTGGCAGCGGCGTCTACAAATAAGGCGGGCTGCCAGCTTGATGAACGCGAAGCACAGATGGCGCGCGCTGTGCCGACTTTGCTGCACGGCAGCGCTGCTGGCCGCCCTGCCGGCTGCGGGCCAAGCGCCGCTCCTCATCCATACCAGCGACTTGCCTCCCTTTTCCATGGAAGGCCAGCCGCAAGCGCCGGGCGCGCTCAATGACATGGTGGCCGAACTGCTGCGGCGCACCGGCATACCCGGCACCATCAGCTTCATGCCCTGGAGCCGGGCAGTGTACCTCACCAGTCACCAGAGCCGCAGCGCCGTCTTCCCCTTGACCCGTTCGCCTGAACGCGAACAGCGCTACCGCTGGCTGGCCCGGCTCTACCATGAACATTTTGTATTTCTAAGCGAACCAGGCGGCCCCGTTGACAGCAAACATCCCGAACGCAGCAAGGCCATGCGCGTCGGCGTATTGCGCGGTTCGCTCATCGCCCGCTTCCTGAAGGACCAGGGTTACCACAACCTGGTGGAGGCGACTTCGGTGGAAGAAGGCTTGCGTTTTTTAAATCGCGGCATCGTCGACGCCGTGGTGGGAGATCGCAGCATTTTTCGCCACGTCCTGCGCGATCACGGCGACCAGGCCCTACGTATGAGCGAACCGGTATGGACCACCACCACCTGGCTGGGCGGCTCGCTTGACCTGGGCCAGGCCGAGGTCGCGCAGTTTCAAAAGGCCATGCAAGCCATGCAGGACGACGGCAGTTACGCGAAGATTTTGAAGAAATACGGCTTGGCGCCTGGCCCATGAATCAGCAAAAAAGAGGTTTGATCAAGCTTTCATATAAAATAACGGTTTCCTCGCAACATCATTTAATGCAAAGCGGTGCATGAAGCCCGACCAGATCCTCGCCTCCCTGTCCCAACTGGCCCACCAGAAAAGACCCGTGACCCTCGTGGCCGTGGCCTTCTTTTCCCTGGTGTGCCTGTCGCTGGCCGGGGTGCAGGGCTGGAGCGTGCACCAGGCCAGGGTTGACCAGCTCTCTGCCGCCGAAGTGGCCACCGCGGACATGACACGCTCCTTGGCTGACCACGTGGGCAACGCCTTCGGCATTGCCGACACGGTGCTGGCCGACCTGGCCGACCGCGTCGAGAGCGCCAGCGAAAGTGGGGACGGTCAAAAACTGCCCAAAAGCCTGGCCCAGCGCCTGCAGCGCAGCCCCCTGCTGGCCGAATTGTCGGTATTTGACGAGTTCGGCACACTGGCCTTCAGTTCCGGCAGTGCCGTGCCGGCCCACGCCCTCGCTGCGCATGCCATCTTCCACGCTGGCGACGCCGGCAGTGCGCTCTACATCGGCCAACCCTACAAGGACGCCAGCGGCAAACAATGGCTCTTGCCCGTCACGCGCCGCCTGAACAAACCGGACGGCAGTTTTGGCGGCATGGTGCTCACCAGCATGCGCATGGCCGTGCTGCAAGGCTTTGCTGCCGATTTCGACATTGGCGCCCACGGCTCGCTGGCCGTCGCGCTGGAAACGGGCACCTTGCTGATGGCGCGCCCGCTGGCCGAGAACGCCATCGGCAAGGACGCCCGGCGCCACCCTTCCCTGCCGCTGTGGCAGGTGCCAACCGGCTCGGCCGGCACCGACAAACGCAATGGCACCCTGTTCAGCTATCGCAGGGTGCACGACTTCCCCTTGCTGGTGACGATCAGCCGCAGCAACGAGGACGTGCTGGCCAGTTGGTCGGAAAGCGCCTACTTCTCAACGGCAGGCGCCGCCGTGCTTTTGTTGCTGCAGCTGTGGCTGGGAATTCGCCTGTACAGCCAGATCGCCCTGCGCGACCAACTGGAAAAAGACCGCCGCATCCTGCAAAAGCTGCTGGTACGCAAATCGCGCTCCCTGCGCTATCAAGCGCTCAAGGATGCCTTGACCGGGATTGCCAACCGCCGCCAGCTCGATACCCGCCTGGTGCGCGAATTTAACCGCGCCATTGTGGAAGGCAACTCCCTGGCCCTGGTCATCCTGGACGTTGATTACTTCAAGAAATACAACGACCAGCATGGCCACCCCGCAGGCGACGAATGCCTGCGCTTTATTGCCAATGCCGTCAATGGCGGACGGCGCCGCAGCCAGGACCTGGCAGCGCGCATGGGCGGGGAAGAATTCGCCATCCTGCTGCCCAACACGGGCTTGCGCGGCGCCATTGCCGTGGCCGAAACGATACGCCGCAACGTCGCCGCCCACCGCCTGACCCACATCGAGGGATTTCCCCATTCCGTGACCGTGAGCTGCGGCGTGCACGCCGTGGTGCCCATCGAAGGCATGCTGCCGCAGGAGCTGGTGGACGCTGCCGACCGCGCACTGTACCTGGCCAAGACGAGCGGGCGCAACCGCGTTCGCGCCGAAGGTACTGTCCCGCCGTCGAGCGGGCGGCGTTTTTCTCTGGTGGTCAACAAATAGGCCATCATCCGGCCTGCCGCGCGCGTCGCACACAAAGCAAGTAAGCAAGCGCGAAAACATTCGTTCGCACGCACAGCCAGTGCCGCTATGCTCGTTTCCAGAACAAAAGGAACGGGTATGTGCGAACTCTTGGCAATGAACAGCAACAAGCCGGCAGCGCTGGGCTTCAGTTTCGCCGGCTTTGCCGAACGCGGCGGACGCACCGGCGAGCATCGCGACGGCTGGGGCATCGCCTTTCACGACGCCCAGGGCTGCCATTTGATCGTGGAACAGCAAGCCTCGATCGACTCCGAACGCGCCGCGGCCCTGAAAGAAAGCAGCCGCCGCGCGCGCAACGTCGTCGCCCACATTCGCAAAGCGACCCAGGGCAGGACGGCACCGGAAAACACCCACCCCTTCACCCGCGTGCTGTGGGGACGGACCTGGTCGTTCGCGCACAACGGCAATCTGGTCGACTTTTACCCGCCCGCCAGCGCCGCCTACCAACCCCAGGGCGAAACCGACAGCGAGCGCGCCTTCTGCCACTTGCTGGCGCAGCTGGCCGAGCGCTTTGGCGACGCCGCCCCGGACCGCGCAGCCTTGTACGACGCGGTTGGCGAGGTGGCGGCCCAGATCGCGCGCCACGGCAGCTTCAACTTCATCCTCTCCAATGGCGACCTGCTGCTGGCCCACTGTTCCACCGATTTGCACTACCTGGTGCGGGCCTATCCATTTCGCAGCGCCCGCCTGCTCGACTGCGACCTGCAGATCAACTTCAGCCAGCACAACCACCTGGACGACCGCATGGCCGTCATCGCCACCCAGCCGCTCACCAGCGGCGAACCGTGGCAGCGGTTTGCACCGGGCGAACTGAAACTATTTATTGGCGGCGCACCCTGTGAACACCGGCCTCTGGCCAGCCGCCCCCTTCCCATCAGCTACTGACCCACAAGGAGTCCCATGACCATCGCAGAAATCAACGTCCGCAACCAATTCCGTGGCGTCGTCAAAGAAATCATCCTGGGGCCGGTGGTCTCGGAAGTCGACGTCCAGACTGCCAACGGCATCGTCACTTCCGTCATCACCACGCGCTCGATCCAGGACCTGGAGCTGAAAGTGGGCAGCGAAGTGATCGCCCTCATCAAAGCCACCGACGTCTCCATCGCCAAACTGCAATAGTTCCCCAGCCCGCCCCTGTATCGACTGTGGCACGCATACCCGGGATAGTGTCATTCACTCCCCGGATTTTGCATTCTGTCACAAATTGGCATTATTTCCGTTAAGGCAACGCTAGACTGCAGCACAGCTTCAGTCTGGCTTTGCTGCGCTTATACCTACCCAATCGCCCACGGAGAACTGCCCCATGCTATCGATCAAGAACCTGAACAAGACTTATGCCAATGGCGTCAAAGCCATCAACAACGTGAGCCTGGAGATCCCGAACGGGATGTTCGGCCTGCTCGGCCCGAATGGCGCCGGCAAGTCCTCGTTGATGCGCACCATTGCCACCTTGCAGGATCCCGATAGCGGCAGCATTCACTTCAACGGTGTGGACGTGCTGGCCGACAAGGAAGGCTTGCGCCGCCAGTTGGGCTATCTGCCCCAGGACTTCGGCGTCTATCCCAAGGTCAGCGCCGAGCGCCTTCTCAACCACTTTGCCGTCCTCAAGGGCTTGACCGCCAAGGGCGAGCGCAAGGAAGCCGTGGAAGCGCTGCTGCACCAGACCAATCTGTGGGAGGCCCGCAAGCGCGCCCTGGGCGGTTTTTCTGGCGGCATGCGCCAGCGTTTCGGAATCGCCCAAGCCTTGCTGGGCGCGCCCAAGCTCGTCATCGTCGACGAGCCCACCGCCGGCCTGGACCCGGATGAACGCAATCGCTTCCTCAACCTGCTGGCCAAGATCGGCGAGCAGGTGGTGGTCATCCTCTCGACCCACATCGTGGAAGACGTGACCGACCTGTGCCCGCGCATGGCCATGATCGTCAAGGGCCAGGTGCTGATCCAGGGCGAGCCGCAGGCTGCCATTGCCACCCTCAACGAGCGCGTGTGGCGGCGCAGCGTCAGCCCGGAAGCGCTGGCGGGCTACCAGGCCAATTTCCAGGTCCTGGCCACGCGTCTGGTGGCCGGCAAACCGCAAATCAATGTCTATTCCGAGACCAAACCGGACGAGGGCTTCGTGGCCGTCGCGCCGGGCCTGGAAGACGTCTACTTCCTCCACCTGCGCAACGCCTCGCGCGCGGCCGCTGTGTAAGGAGCGGACCATGTTGAAGGAATTTTTCAAGTTCGAACTCGAATTCCAGCTGCGCCAGCCGTTGTTGTGGGCCTGCGCCTTGCTGATGGCCGGCCTGGCGTTTGGCGCCACCACCAGCGACGCCATTGTCGTGGGTGGCTCGATCGGCAATATCAACCGCAATGCGCCCGGCGTGGTGACCATGATGTTTGGCATATTCAGCCTGATCTCCATGTTCTTCGTCGCCATTTTCATCGCCGGCTCCCTCTTGCGTGACAATGAACTGGGCATGTCGGACATGTTGTTTGCCACGCCCATGCGCAAGCGCGACTACCTGGTCGGCCGTTTCGGCGCCGGCCTGGTCGCCTGCCTGCTGATCTTTTTCCTGGTCGCCCTCGGCATGATGCTCGGTCCCGTCATGCCCTGGGTCGACGCCCAGCATGTGGGTCCCTTTCCCGGCCGCGCCTACCTGTGGGGCATGGCCGTCATTGTTCTGCCCAACCTGCTGTTCATCGGCGCCTTGCTGATGCTGCTCGCCGCCACCACGCGCTCCATCATGAGCGTCTACGTCGGCGTCGTCGCCTTCTTCGTTCTCTGGGTCGCCGCTGGCGTGTTCGCCCGCGACATCAACAATGAATGGTTCACGGTGCTGGTCGACCCCTTAGGCGCTCGCGCGCTGGGGCGCATGACGCGCTATTTCTCGTCGGCTGAAACGAACACCATCTTGCCACCCTTCTCCGGCTTCATCCTGGCCAATCGCGCCCTCTGGTCTGGCGTCGCCCTGCTGATGTTCGGCGCCACGCTGGCGCTGTTCAAGCCGCAGCGGGCCGGCACCGGCAAACGCTTGTTCGGCAAGGCGAAGGCACTTTCATCGGAAGCACCTTCGGCATTGGGCAAGGAACTGACGCGCACCGTGCCGCGTTTTTCCAAGTCCACCTCCTGGACCCAAAGCTGGCATATTCTGTGTTTTGATGCGGCGGGCGTCTTCAAGAGTGTCCCCTTCCTCATCATGCTGCTCATTTCGCTCGCCCTGCTCATTGCCGGCTCGGTCGAAGTACGCTCCATGTTTGGCACCACCGTCTATCCACGCACCTACCTGATGCTGGACCTGATCAGCGGCAGCTTCAATTTCCTGCTCCTGATCGTTCTGGTGTTCTATTCGGGCGAACTGATTTTCAAGGAACGCCAGGTCAAGATCGGTGATGTGCATGATGCCATGCCGGTCAAGGATTGGGCACCGCTGCTGGCAAAGAGCCTGGCATTGGTGGGGGTGATCCTCGGCTTCCTGGGAGCCGGTGCCGTCACCGCCATGATCATCCAGCTGGTCAAAGGCGGTGCGCCCATTGAAGCCCTGCTGTATGTGAAAGGCACGCTGCTGGCAGCCCTGCCCTTCGTGCTGATGGGCTTGTGCTCGGTCGCGGTCCAGGTCCTGGTCAACAACAAGTTCATCGGCTACCTGGTGATGATCGTCGTGACGGTGTTCCAGCTGTTCGTGCTGCCGCCGCTGCATTTCGAGCACAATCTGTACAACTTCGCGGGCCTGCCGGCCATTCAATACTCGGACATGAATGGCTATGGCCACTTCCTCACGGGGTGGGCATGGTTTGCCGCGTACTGGAGCTGCTTCACGCTGGCGCTGCTGGTCGTGGCCAAGGCCTTCATCGTGCGTGGCATGGCGCCCGCCTGGGGCGCACGCGTGCAGCAGGCACTGCACAATCTGAAAGGCGGCGCAGGCTTCGCACTGGCGCTGTTCCTGGTGGCGTTTGCCGGATGCGGCGCCTGTATCTTCTACAATACCAACACCTTGAATCACTACGAAGCGCAAGACGTGACGATGGATATCCAGGCGCGCTACGAAAAGCAGTACCGCCAGTACCTGAATCTGCCGCATCCGAAGGTGACCGACGTCACCGCTGCGGTCGATATCTTCCCCGAGCAGCGCCGCGTTTTCATCAAGGCCAGCTACGTCGTGCAAAACAAGACCGACAAGCCGATGGACACCCTGTCCTTTACCCTCGATCCGAAGAACGTGACCACCTGGCGCAATCTTCCTGCGCACCAGACGGTCCTGGACGACAAGCTCACTGGTTTTAGCATGATCAAGCTGGCCAAGCCCTTGGCGCCCGGCGAACAGCTCACGCTCGACTTCACTGTCGATGTGCGCCGCCCCGGCTTTACCAACAGTGGCAAGGCCGACACCATCAATCTGAATGGGACCTTCTTCAACAACCAGGAACTGTTCCCGCACCTCGGCTATCAGGATGGTCTTGAGCTGCGCGACCGCAATGAGCGGCGCAAGCGTGGCCTGGGTGAACCGGTGCGCATGGCCAAGCTGGAGGACGAGTCGGCGCGCGGGAACACCCAGTTGGGCGGTGAAGGCGACTGGGTCAATTTCGACACCACCGTCTCGACCAGCGCAGACCAGATTGCCATTGCCCCTGGCTACCTGCAAAAGCGTTGGGAGCAGGATGGACGGCGCTACTTCCACTACAAGATGGACCGCAAGATGGGGCTCTTTTTCGCCTATCTGTCTGCCAAGTGGGAAGTGAAGAAAGCCGACTGGAAGGGCATCCCGATCGAGGTCTACTACGATCAGAAGCATGCCTACAATGTGGACCGAATGATCAGCGCGACCCAAAAGTCGCTCGATTACTTCACTACCGCGTTTACGCCTTACCAGCACAAGCAGGTACGCATCCTGGAATTCCCGGCCTATGCCAACTTTGCACAATCGTTTGCCAACACCATCCCCTATTCGGAAGGCATCGGCTTCATTGCCGACCTGCGCAAGCAGGACGACATCGACTACGTGTTCTACGTGACGGCCCACGAAATGGCGCACCAGTGGTGGGGCCACCAGGTGGTGGGCGCCAAAGTCCAGGGCGGCACCATGCTGGTCGAATCATTGGCCCAGTATTCGGCCATGATGGTGATGGAGAAGCAGTACGGGCGCGAAAAGCTGCGCCGCTACCTGCGCTATGAGCTGGACCGCTACCTGCGTGACCGCAGCGCGGAACTGATCGAGGAACAGCCGCTGTTCCGGGTCGAGAACCAGCAATACATCCACTACCGCAAAGGCAGCCTGGTGTTCTACCGCCTGCGCGATGAAATTGGCGAGGATGCCTTGAACCGTGCGCTCAAGCGCTTCTTGCAGGACAAGGCTTACCAGGAGGCGCCGTTCACCACCTCGGCCGAACTGCTCAAATACATCCGCGCCGAAGCACCTGCCGACAAACAGGACTTGATCACCGACCTGTTTGAAAAAATCGTGTTCTACGATAACCGCGTCACCGAGGCCAAGGCAGTCAAACGCAAGGATGGCCGCTGGGATGTGACGTTCAAACTCCACCTGGCCAAGCTGGAAGCCGATGGCAAGGGTGTCGACAAGCCTCGCGTGTACGACGAACCGGTGGAACTGGCCGTGTTTGCGCGCGCGCCGGGCGCCAAGGAGAAGGACGAGCGGGTGCTCTACCAGGGAAAACGGACCTTGCAAGGCGCGGAGCCCAGTGTCACCATCACGGTCGCGGAAAAACCGTATGAAGTGGGCGTTGACCCGTACAACAAGATGATCGACCGGGTTTCCAGCGACAACCGCAAGGAAGTCAGCTTCGATTAGGAGAGGTGAATGCAGAAAAACGTCATCAAGCGCCTCCCGCTGGTGCTTGCCCTGGCGGCCCTGTGCGCCACCGCCGGCAGCGGGGCTGCCCCCGCCGCCGGCGAGAATGCACGCTGGATCGCCACCTGGGGCGCGGCGCCCGATTCGGACGGCCCTGCACTGCAGCGCCAGACGGTGCGCCAGGTGCTGCGCATTAGCGTCGGTGGCGACCAACTGCGGCTGCGCCTGTCCAACGCCTACGGTAAGGGACCGCTGGTCATCGGACCGGTCCATGTGGCGCGCAGCAGCGGTGGCGCCACCGCAGAAGGGCTTACCGACCACGTCGTGCTATTCAACGGCCAGGCCAAGGTCACCATTCCCAAAGGCGGCGACGCGCTCAGCGACGTTGTCAATTTTGCCGTCGCGCCGCTGGACCAACTGGCTGTGAGCCTGTATGTACCGCAGACCCATGGCCCCTCAACGGTCCATAGCGACGCGCGCCACGACAGTTTTCTGGTGCAGG
>JBJMVX010000014.1:0-7599 GCA_045810445.1 Massilia sp. | reverse complement strand
GAGGACCATGCCAAGCGCGCTGCGGATGGCCTGTTCCATGCTGGCGCAATCGGCCAGGCCCAGGCCTTGCGCGGCCAGGTCCAGCGCCGTGCCATGGTCGACCGAGGTGCGGATCAAGGGCAGGCCCAGGGTGATGTTGACGCCGCTGCCGAAGGTCGCGTACTTAAGCACTGGCAAGCCCTGGTCGTGGTACATGGCCAGCACGCAGTCAGCCTGCGCCAGGTATTTGGGCTGGAACAAGGTGTCGGCCGGGTACGGGCCGCGCGCAGCGATGCCGCGCGCCTGGGCTGCGGCAATGGCCGGGATGATGGTATCGATTTCCTCGCGTCCCAGGTAGCCGTTTTCGCCCGCGTGCGGGTTCAGGCCGGTGACCAGGATGCGCGGCGCGGCAATGCCAAATTTGCCGCGCAGGTCGGCATCGATAATGTCGAGCACACGCGCCAGGCCGTCTTCGGTGATGGCAGCGGACACGTCCTTGAGCGGCAGATGGGTAGTGGCCAGCGCCACCCGTAATGGCGGTGCGCCGGCGCCGGGACTGCCAGCGAGCATCATGACCACCTGCGGGGTGGCCGTCTTGTCGGCGAAGTATTCGGTGTGGCCCGAGAACGGCACGCCAGCGTCGTTGATGGTGCTTTTTTGCAGGGGCGCGGTGACGACTGCGTCAAACCAGCCGGCGTCGATGCCGGCAATGGCCAGGTCCAGGGTGGCCAGCACGGCGCGCCCGTTGGCCGGATTGAGCTGGCCGGGCACCACGTGGGCGGCCAGTGGCACGTCCACCACGGCCACGCGATCGCGTCCGAAATGCGGCAGGCCATTGTTGCGCAGGGCTTGCGTAGAGAGCGCCACCAGCTGGATGGCCGGGTCGATCAGGCTGGCGGTGAGGGCCAGGAAGGCGGCGTCGCCCACCAGCACGCAGTTGGCCTCGTCACGCAGGGCCCAGGCGGCCCGGATGGCAATTTCGGGACCGATCCCGGCCGGTTCGCCGACAGTAACGGCGATGGCTGGCCGTGCGGGATCGGAACGCATTACTTCTCGTCGCGGTACTCGACGTAGGCACGGTCACGGACCTGACGCGACCAGTCTTCGGTCGCTTCTGCCAATTTGCGGTCATGGATGACCAGGCGGGCCGCATTGCGTTTCTTTTCCTTGGACTGGTCGTCGCTCTTGCGCTCGAGCACTTCGATCAGGTGAAAGCCGTAAGGCGATTCCACGACGCCGCTCACTTCTCCCGGTTTCAGGGTGTTCATGGCGTTCTCAAATTCCGGCACGGTGTCGCCTGGATACAGCCAACCGAGGTCGCCGCCCTTGCTGGCCGAACCATCGTTCGAGAACAGACGTGCCAGTTCTTCAAACTTGGCAGCCTTGTTGTCCAGGCGCTCTTTTAGTTCGGTCAGCTTGCGCTTGGCCAGATCGGCAGTCATGGTCGGGGTGACCTTGAGGAGGATGTGACGGGCATGGGTCTGCTGCACGATGTTCTTTTCGGCCGGGTCGGTCAGGTTGCGGCGATCGACCAGCTTGATGATGTGGAAGCCAGCGGTACTGCGAATCACGGGCGTGCTCTGGCCTGGCTTCAATTTGGCCAGGGCCGTGGCAAACAGCGGTGGCAGGCGGTCCGGGTCACGCCAGCCGATGGCGCCGCCAGCGAGCGCGTCGCTGGAGTCCGAGAAGGTCGCTGCAATCTTGGCGAAGTCGCCACCGATGCGGATCTGGCGCGCCACGTCGTCGGCGCGGGCCTGGCGGGCTGCAATCTGCTCGGGCGAGGAATTTTCGGGAATGCGCACCAGGATCTGGGCGATGTTCACTTCAACCTTGTCGGCAGCGGCAGCCGATTCGGCCGCGAGGTAGGTATCAATCTCGGCGTCGGAGACCTGGACCTTGTTGTCGACTTCATGCTCGCGCAGTCGCTGCATCATGATTTCGTTGCGAATTTCTTCACGGAAGGCGGCGAACGGCGTGCCATCTTTTTCCATGGCGTTGCGCATGTCCTGTACCGACATTTTCTGCTGCTCGGCGATGCGCGAAATGGCGCGGTCGAGCTGGGCATCATCGATGGGACGCACGCCCATTTCCTTGGCCAGCTGAAACTGGGCGCGCTCGACAATCATCGCTTCGAGCACCTGGCGCTGCAGGTCGGCTGCGTCGGGCATGGCCACGTTCTGGCTTTTCATGCGCTGTTCAATGGTGGCCACGCGTTTGGCCAATTCGTTGCGGGTGATGACTTCATCGTTGACCACCACGGCGATCGAATCGATGACGTTACCGGCGCCCTTGACCACAGGCGGAATGAAACCTTTGCTTGCCGGTGCGGCTGGCGTGGCAGCCGGCGTGGCAGTGGCAGCGGGCGTGGCGGTGGCAGTTGCCACCGGGGCCGCAGCCGGCTTGGCCGGTGCCTTGGCCTGGGCCAGCACCGGGCCGGCGGCGACGGCGCCCAGCAGGACCACAGCAAGTGGGAGGTGGTGCAGACTGACTTTACGCATAATCTGGGAAGCACTTATTCAGGTGAATAAAAAATCCAAAGTCCTACTTAACGGCCGCCCGCGCGATTCAAGCGCGTGTAGCCGGGAATACTCTTGTAAAACGATTCCAGCGGATTGCCCGTGCCCAGGTGCGACAGGCCGTTCAATTCGAGCTCGAAGAAAATCGGGGTCGAGGCACGCCGCGCCGTGGTCACGAAGCGCTGCGCCCCCATCCGGAACACCCAGCAGTCGGCCTTGTATTCCAGGCCAATCAGGCTTTCCAGGATTTTGCTGTCCATCAGCGAGTAACTGACGCGCCCCAGTCCATACAGGCGCTGCGTCAGGGGCCACTGCGATGACAGTTCGACATTCTTGAAGCTGTCGCGCACATAGCGGTACTGGGCATTGACGACTTTCAGGTCGCCGGGCTGCCATTGCACCCCGTAATTGGAGGTGACCACGCTGCTGGTACGCGCATTGTATTGTATCGCGCTATCGAAGGCCCAGTTCTCGGAAATCCGTCCCGAAGCGGCTGCCAGCGCATCCGAACGGCTTTCGTTGGACGGGGTGGTGGCAGTCAGTTGCACGCGCTGGTCGGACAGGTAAAAACGCTGGCCCAGGGACACGCGCAAACGCTCGGCGCCATTGGCCTGGAGGAAGCGCGACACCACGGCCACCGTCACCTGATTGGCATCGGCAATGCGGTCCGAACCGATGAAGCGGTTTTCATTGAAAATCTGGGCAAAGTTGAAGCTCGGCTCGGCCGCGTCGAAATTCGGAAACGCGTTCTGGTCCTTGTACGGCGTGTAGACGTAGAACACGCGCGGCTCCAGGGTCTGCGTCATGTCGGGACCCAGCAGGCTGGACTTGCGCTCGTACACCAGCCCACTATCAACCGAAAAGGTCGGCAAGGTGCGCGTGAGCGAGGTCGGTTTGCCCACCTGCACCGTATCGAGCTGGTAGGCGCTGGCATTGAGCATCAGCTTCGGCGTGAGGAAGTAGCCGGGTTTGACAATCGGAAAACTGATCTGCGGGACCAGCACTTCGCGATTGCCATTGGGCAGATCCGGGTGCGAGAAGCGCGTGATCTGGGCGTCCAGTGCATAGTCAAAACCGTGCACATCGTAGCGGCCGTAGTGGTACAGCACTTCCGGCAGGCGGTCGTAGGGACGCGCCACTTTCAGGGTCGGGTCGTTGACGGCAGCGGGATCTTGCAGCACCTGGTAGTTCTGTACCCGCGCAGCGAGGTTCCAGTAAGTGCCGTGCAAATCGGTGCGCAGCTCGCGTACCAGCTGGCGCTCGGCGCTGGTGGCAATCGACTTGGAAAAATCGCTTGGATAATCGTCGTCCGAGGCGGCATTGACGTTCCAGCCGAAGGACCAGTCACGTGCCACGTCCTGGCTGTGCACCGATTTGACCAGCCAGCGGTCAGTATGGGTCTTCTTGTCGTTGATCAGCACCTCGGCGTGGGTCTGGCCCTGATAGGTGCCAGCGTCGGTGTCGCCAATATAGCGGCCCGTGGCGCCCACCTGCAGGCCGCGGTCGATCATGAAGCGCGGGTACAGGGTGAGGTCGCGGTTGGGCGCGATATTGAAGTAATACGGGAACAGGATCTCGAAACGGCGCTGGGCGCTCAAGCCCGGCACCACCGGCAGCCAGCCCGAGCGACGCGCGCCCGACAGCGAGAACGACATGCCAGGCGCGCCGATGATCGGCATGTCCTTGAAATAGACGATCGTCTTGCCGGCCACGCCCACATCGCGCCCCGCGTCCAGGCGCAGGGTGCTCGATTCCAGATACCAGTCCGGGTTCGGTCCTTCGCAGGTGCTGTAGGTGCCGTTGGTGACAATGGCCTCTTCATCGTTGATGAAGTCCAGGCGCTCGGCGCGGCCCTGGGCATTATTGAGCTCCATGTGGTACTCGGGATGGACCACATAGCCTTTGCCGGTCGACAGATTCAGTTTCAGCTCGTCGCCCTTGTAGCGGTCACCAAAGCGCCACATCTTGACGTTGTCCTTGGCGGTCACTTCGTTTTCCACCTGCTTGAAGCAGGCGGTATCGGCCGTGATGCGGGTCGCGCCCTTGACCACTTCGACGTTGCGTTCGAGCGTGACTTCACGGTCGGGACGCCCGCCGATATCTTCGGCCTGCACCACCACCGGTGCATTGGGATCATCAATCCGCAGTTTTTTCTGCGGGACCTGGGCGAGCGCGGGCACCGCGGAGGCGGTGACCAGCGCGGTCAGGGCATAGGCCCAGCGCTGCGAGGGAGGAGTAGCCGAAAACCAGCTCATGAAAAGAGGGGGACAAACACCATGGCAGGCGATTTTTTGAGTTGAATCCCTTATTATATGGGAATCTTCACCTTTCACCGGATTCCACGGTCGCTTCATGTCATCTATGTCAACAAATTCCCCCAGCACCACGCCCGACCAACGCTTGGCCGCCCTGACCACCTGGTTGGCCAGCCTGGACCTGGTGGACGTGGCTTCGCGCCGCCCAGCCTCGGCCGACGCCAGTTTCCGCCGCTATTTCCGCTTCGACGTGCTGCCTGCCCTGCGCCCCAAGCTGGGCGACACCCTGGTGGCCATGGATGCCCCGCCCGAGCGCGAAAACGTGCCTGCCTTCCTGCACGTACAGGGCCTGCTGCTCGAGTCTGGCGTGACAGTGCCGGCCATCGTGGCCCAGGATGTGGAAAATGGTTATCTCTTGCTGTCCGACCTGGGCACGACCACCTATCTGCAGCGCCTGTCGATCGACAACGCCGCCTTCATGTACTCGGACGCGGTCGACGCCCTGATCAAGTTCCAGCTGCATAGCCAGCCCGGCGTGCTGCCCGAATACGACCGCGCCTTCATCCTGCGCGAACTGAATCTGTTCCCGGAATGGTTTATCGGCAAACACCTGGGCATCACCATGACGGCGGCCCAGCAGGCGCAGCTGGACAAGGTGTTTGAAGCGATCATCGCCAATTGCCTGGCGCAGCAGCAAGTGTTCATGCACCGCGACTTCCATTCGCGCAACCTGATGTTCCTGGAGCAGGGTAACCCGGGCGTGCTGGACTTCCAGGACGCCGTCTTCGGCCCCGTCACCTACGATCTCGCTTCGCTGCTGCGCGACGCCTATGTGCAGTGGGACGAGGAAGTGGTGCTCGATTGGGCAGTGCGCTACTGGCAGCGCGCCAAGCAATTGGGCCTGCCGGTCAATCCGGATATCGACGCCTTCTACCAGGACTTCGAGTTCATGGCCTTGCAACGGCACCTGAAAATCCTTGGCATCTTCTGCCGCCTGAACTACCGCGATGGCAAGGCCAACTACCTGGCCGATCTGCCCACCGTGATCGACTACGTGCGCAAGACCGCCAACCGCTACATCGTCCTCAAACCGCTGGCGCGCCTGCTCGACGCGTTCGAGGACAAGGCGCCGCAGGTTGGCTACACCTTCTGATTCCAGGACATCCATGAAAGCTATGATATTGGCCGCCGGCCGTGGAGAGCGGATGCGTCCCCTGACCGACACCTGCCCCAAGCCGCTGCTCAAAGTGCGCGGACGTCCGCTGATCGTCTGGCACATCCTCAACCTGGTGCGCGCCGGGATTACCGAGATCGTGATCAATCACGCCCACCTGGGCCACATGATCGAAGAAGCGCTGGGCGACGGCAGCCAGTTTGGCGCCACCATCGTCTACTCGCGCGAAGAGAAGGCACTGGAGACCGCAGGCGGCATCGCCAAGGCCCTGCATCTGCTGGGCGACGAGCCCTTCCTGGTGCTCTCGGGTGACATCTACTGCCCCTACTTCGACTTCAGCCAGGTCACTGACGTCCTGCCGGACAAGGACGCCATTGGCATTCCCCTGCCGCCCGACAAACGCGACGCCTGCTGGTTGTACCTGACACCCAACCCCTTCCACAACCTGAAGGGCGACTTCGCGCTGAACCTGTTCGCCGTCTCGAATACGGGCACGCCGCTGTGGAATTTTTCAAACATCGGGGTCTACCGGCCCGAGATGTTCAAGGCCATCACGCCAGGCGATAGCGCCAAACTGGGCCTGCTGCTGCGCGAATATGCGGACCTGGGGCGTGTCGGCGGCGAGCTGTATGAAGGCCCATGGGTCAACGTGGGCACCGTGCAGCAGCTCGATGAACTCAACGCCCCGCTGGCGGGCAAAGCGAAGAGCGCATCATGAACGCCTACGCCGCGCGCCGCGCACGCCTGTGCGCCCAGATGCAGCCCGGCGCCGTGGCGATTTTGCCGACCGCACCGGAGGCGATGCGCAACAGCGACACCGACTACCCCTACCGGCACGACAGCTATTTCTACTACCTGACAGGCTTTACCGAGCCCGATAGCGTGCTGGTACTCGTTGCCGCCAAAGGGAACGCGCCGGCGCAGGCCATCCTGTTCTGCCGTCAGAAAAACGTGGAGCGCGAAATCTGGGACGGCTTTCGCCATGGCCCCGAAGGCGCGCGTGCGGCCTTCGGATTTGACGCCGCCTTTCCCATCGAAGACCTGGACGGCGAAATGGCGCGCCTGCTGGCCGATGCGCCGGCGGCCTGGTATGCCCTGGGCCACAGCGCCACGCTCGACCTGCAAATGAAAACCTGGCTGCAGAACGTGCGCCGCCAGGCGCGCACTGGCGTAACGGCGCCCACTGCCGCCCACGACCTGTTTGCCCTGCTCGACGAAATGCGTCTGTTCAAGGACGATGGCGAGCAGGCGACCATGCTGCGCGCTGCCACCATATCGGGCAACGCCCATGCGCGCGCCATGCGTGCCTCCCGGCCTGGCATGTTCGAATACGAAATCGAAGCGGAACTGCTGCATGAATTTCGGCGCAACGGAGCGCAGGCGCCAGCCTACACGTCCATTGTCGCTGCCGGCGCCAATGCCTGCGTCCTGCACTACAACGCCAACAATGCACAAAGCCGTGACGGGGACCTGATCCTGATCGACGCCGGCTGCGAGCTCGATAGCTACGCTTCCGACATCACCCGCACCTATCCGGTCAACGGCCGCTTCACGGCGCCCCAGCGTACGCTCTACGAGCTAGTGCTGGCAGCACAGACGGCAGCCCTGGCGGTGATCCATCCCGGCACCATCTACAGCGCCATGCACGACGCCGCCGTGCGCGTACTGGCGCAGG
>JBJMVX010000013.1:0-4584 GCA_045810445.1 Massilia sp. | reverse complement strand
TTTTGCTGCAGATAGCGATTCTGCTCCTCCACCTGCACCAGCATGGCGTTCAGCTCTCCCAGGTCCCACAAGGTGGCGCGCCCGCCTGATGTATGGTGGGGACGCTGGCCGATGGGCGCCATGAAGGGCTGCTCCATCAAGACCGTCAGCAGGGACTCCAGGTGCGCCACTGGCGGACTCATTTGCAGGCGCGCGCCGTCGGCGCTGCGTTGCAGGACGGGGCTGGACGAAACGCGCGCAGCGAGCAGCTTGCCGTCCATATTGCGCAGTTTCTGTTCGGCCTGAGCCCGCAGGGCGGGACCGCGCTTGGGCTCGAACAGGCCCAGGGCATCGACCTTCGCCAGCAGATCAACGTAGGGCTTGCCAAAGTCCAGCCGGCGCGCATGCAGCCAGTTGCTGGAGGGCGCGCCCAACCACAGTTTCAGGTCGTTCAGGTCGCTCTTGAGTTCGTCATACTCATGCGCCGGCAAGGCGCCATGCATGCGCGCGTCCACCGCATCGGCGTAGAGCAGCAGCGGATGACGCTCGAGCAGGGTCGCCATCAAGGCATCATGGCGTTGCTGTAGGCCGCACTGCAGCACCACCAGGTAGTCGGCCTTCGAGGGCAGCGCTCCGCTATCGACCTGCACCTTGTTCAAGGCCTGCTTGAAATAGCGCGGGTTGGCGCGCCGCTCGGCGTCGGAAATGCGGAAGGTCTTTGTGTACTTGCCCAGTTCCGCGAACTCGTCGATCGTGCCCGAATTATGCTGCTGCAGCTCGTCGAATTCCCGCAAATGGTGTTCGAGCAAGGCCAATTGATCGACATAGTCGCTCAGTGCCACGAAGCTGCCTGAGGCATCGATGCCGCTGTCGAGCGCCAGGCTGGCAGGCGCTTCCTTGCTCGCGGGAGGACAACCCTGGCCTTGCACCACTCTGGTGGAGATGGGATCGAGTCGTGCTCCGGTCAGATCGTGCACCTGCTCGTTAAATGATTTGCCCAGCGCCGGCAGCACAATTTCCGAAATACCGTCGCGAAAGCGCTCCTCGACCTTGTCGTCCAGCGTGCTCTGATTCCATAAGTGCCAGGAGAAAGGAATTGAGTACGAGCCCAGGCTCTCGGCACGATTGAGCATGGCCTTGACGATGCCGTCCGAGGCATTGCGGATGAATGCCGTCGGCACATAGCCGCCCTGCGCCCGAATGCGGCGCACTTCGCCGACATCGTTTTTCACTTGCACCAGGGTCGCCAGCAAATCGGGCGCCACGCGCCGCAAGCGCCAGTCGGCCATGCACAACATGGGCAGCCACAACAAAATCAGGATGGCTGTGGCCCAACGCCAGCGCGACACGCGGCGGTCACGCGACCAGACCTGGCCAGGCAGCGGCTGGGCCATACCGCGTTCGGCAAACACCTTGCACGCCATCAGGTCACGTACAAACGCAGGCTGGTTCGCAGCGCTGCTGCACAGATAAATACCGCGCAGCAGTAACGGCTGGGTATGCGACTGCGCGCTCATGAGCCGGCTCAGGTAGGCGCGCAGCGGCACCTGCAGCGCAGCGATGGATTGGGCGGCGCCCAGCATGCCGGGCTTGCCAGCGGGCGGACGGGCGCCGGCCATGATTTCGCAACTAAGTTCAGCGACCGTGTCGTCAATGGCATCAAACGCTTCGCCCACCCAGGACGGGTCATAGCTCATGGCCGTGCCGTACGGGCTGGACCAGCCCAGCATGCCATTGCGCAGGCTGGCCGGTAGCGCTGCGACCATGGGTGCAAAGTCGTCCAGCAGATCGGCCTTGGTGACGACCAGGTAGACCGGCAGGCGCAAGCCAAACTGGACCTGCATTTCGGACAGGCGCCGCTGCAGCTGTTCGGCATCGAGTTCCAGGTCTTCCAGCGAGCCGGCCAGCGCATCGGCGCCCACGGTCAGCACAATGGCATCGACCGGCCGGCGTGGCCGGTAGCGCTGCATGGCGCTGCCCAGGCCATTCCAGGCCGGCACTTGTTGGCCCGGCAGACTGTCGATGCCCAGGTAACTGGCGCCCACTTCCAGTACCACGCCCTGGTCAAAATGGTGCCAGCGCAGTTCGCCAGCCGTGCCCTGCTCGCGCGTGGCCACTGCCGACAGTCCGCTGTTTTCCAGCATGCTGGACTTGCCCGAGCCCGCGTCGCCGGCCAGCATCACCAGCGGCACATCGTAGCGCTGCAGCGTATCGGGCAAAAAGGCCGTGATGGTCGAGAAAGCTTCCTGGGCGATGCGGTCCAGGCGGCGTGCCGCGTTGTCACGGTGGGCGCCACTGGCACGCCGGCTGGCCGCCGGCGCCTGGGTACGCTGGGCACGCCCGCGCGCGGCCCGCAGCACTAGCAGCAAGGCGATCAAGGCAAAGACCAGTCCGACCAGCAGCAGCACCATACGCAAGCTCATTTGGCGCTCCCTGGCTTTGCGTTGCCGGCCTGGACCGTGGAAGCGAGCGGCGTGCGGCCTTCAAAATGCTCGCGTAAATCCTGGGTGCGTATCGTCCACACCAGGTAAGAAGCGAGCAGCAGCAGCCCGGCTGTGCCGGCAAACCATGCCACCCACAGGCGCGGGTTGGGCAGCAGCACCGGCCTGGTCGTGGCGACATACTGGTAGGCGCGATACAGCACACGCCTGGCCTGGTTGCCGTCCAGCGGATCGGCCTTTTCTCCAAAGGCCGGATCGGGATCGCGTGCGCGCGCGAGCTGGAACAGGTCGCTGCGCAGACCGGCCAACAATTGCACGCCGTGGGTGTCGTCCTGGGCGCGGCCACGAAAACCCAGTGCCAGCGCAAACATATACGGCAAGGCCATTTCGCGCCGCTCGGGATCGGCATTGCGTAGCAACTCGTCGATGCGGTCCAGCACCTTGTCGCCGGCGTGGCGCGTGCCAAACAGTTTTTCCTCGACCAAAAAATCGATCCAGCGCGCCTGGTGTTCCCAGGTGGTGGCAATGAGCAGTTCATCGGCATAGGCCGCCATCAGGTAGCGCGTGGCAAGCAGATTCTCGTCGCCGCCGCGCCCACCCGCGCCCCGTGTCAGGCTGCCGATGGTGGTGCATAACTCCGTGCGCACGGCCTCCGGGTCGGGCGTGCTTGCGCCTTCTGCCGGTGGCAAGGCCAGCGCGCGCGCGTACCGGTCCAGCCAGGCATGAAATGCCTTGAACTGGTCGATAGGCGCGCCATCGCCGGCAGTGCGCTCGCTCATGCAGTTGCCTTGTGCACGAACAGCACCACTTCACTGGGCCCCTCGCTGGCACTGTTCTGCAGCACGATGTCGGGCATGTGGCCGGTACGCGGATCGGTGTCAATGGCAAAGAGCACGATGTCGGGCGTGGCCATGCCGCGCACATCCACCTTGCGCTCCTGCCCGGTGGCCTTGCCTTCGAGCAGAGACAAACGGCCGTTGGGCTGGACCAGGCTGCGCGGGGCGCCCATGCGGCGCTCCTTGCGGCAAGTTTCCTGGTGGTCGGCGGCCGCGATCACGGCGCCGCTTAGCCATTGCGCTGCTTTCTCTTCGCTCAGGCCGCGTATGCCGATCAAGAGCACCGCTCCGAGCGCCGTGGCATCGGCACCTGCGTCGAGGTCGAACGTGGGCCAGCCGTAGCGTTGCCCCTGCTTGAAGGCGTGGGCAAACTGCTGAGGACTGGGGCGCTCGAACGGCAGCTCCACGAAAGGCCGGTCAGCCATGGCCAGCAGCATTTGCACGCGCGCGAACAAGAGAGTAAAGCACGCGGACAATTCGTCGTGGCGATAGCCTGGAAAACTGCTGTGCGCCAGTTCGCCGCTGTCGTCGAGGGCGCTGAGCGAACCGAGTGCGCCGCACCAGGCTAGATAGAGCGCCAGTGGCGACACGCCGGGCAGGCTTAACACGCCGCGCAGCACGGGAATGCCATTGCCCACGCAGGCCAGGCGCTGGTGCAATTCAATGCGGCGCAACTGATCTTCAATGCCAACTGGCCGTTTGCGGCTGGCCTCGCCCAGGTAATTGGCCGCGCGCTGCATGCGGTTGACCAGCTCCATGCTTTGCTCGTACAGGGAGCTGCCGTCGACCCAGCTTGGTGCCACGTCAATGTCCAGCAGCGGCGGCAGAAAGTGCACCAGTTCGAATTTGCCGAGGCGCACACTGACGCGTGCCAGCGGCAAGACCGCATCATTGGCCTGTTTTTCAAGGTCACTGGCCAAGGCCAGGCGCAGGCGCGGCCGCACATGGGCCACACCGCTGGCGCCGCTGTCGGTGGCAACCGGAACGTAACGTGCGCTGTCATCATCGTCAGCGATGGTATCGTTGACCGGCACCGCCAGACAGATGGTGGCACTCTGACGCGAGGCAGCAAGCTGGGCGTGCAGGTCCGCCGTCAAAGTGAACTCCAGCTTGTCGGCGCCATCCTGATGCGACACCACCAGCCCGTCGGGCATGATGGCTTCCAGGCTAACGATGGAAAACAGATTGTTGCTCAGGTATTTGTCGGCGATTTGCATCTGGCGCACACCCCAGGCATAGGGCATGGCGCTGCGCAGGTGGTAGGTCAGCAATTGCTCCTGGCGCTGGCACAGTTGCTGGAAGTGGGCCGCCTCCAGCAGCAGCCCGTC
>JBJMVX010000012.1:0-4060 GCA_045810445.1 Massilia sp. | reverse complement strand
GGCGGGGCTGCGACGGCGCAGCTTGTCCATCACGACATACACGACCGGGGTCGTCAACAGCGTGAGCAACTGGCTGGCCAGGAGGCCACCGATGATGGCCACGCCCAGGGGACGGCGCAATTCCGAGCCTTCGCCAAAGCCTATCGCCAGCGGCAAGGCGCCAAGTGCTGCGGCCAGGGTCGTCATCAGGATGGGCCGAAAGCGCAGCAGGCAGGCTTCGCGCACGGCTTCGAGTGGCGACAAGCCACGCGAACGTTCGGCTTCCAGCGCAAAGTCGATGATCAGGATCGCGTTTTTCTTGACGATGCCGATCAGGAGGAACACGCCAATGAGCGCGATGATGGAAAAGTCCATGTCAAACATCAGCAGCGCCAGTACCGCGCCCACGCCTGCCGAGGGCAAGGTCGAGAGCACCGTCACAGGGTGGACCAGGCTTTCGTACAGGATGCCCAGCACGATGTAAATGACCACCACTGCTGCCAGGATCAGAAGCGGCTGCTCCTTGTTCGAATCCTGGGCCGCCTTGGCTGTGCCCTGGAAGCTGCCGCGTACATTGGTCGGCATGGCGATATCGGCTTCCGCCTGGCGCACGGCCGCTTCGCCCTGTGCCATATTGCTGCCTTCGGCCAGGTTGTACGAAATGGTGGTGGCCAGTTCGCCGTCCTGATGGTTGACCGAGGTGGCCGTCGCGCCTTCACCGAAGCTGGCAATGGCCGACAGCGGCACCATGGGATTGGCGGCGCCGCTCACGGCCTGGCCGCTGGCCGGGTCGCGTGCAGCCGTCAGGTTGGCCGACGGCGTGGCGCCGGACGCGCGCGAAGGCACGTAGACGTCGGTCAGCGCTTCGGGGGTTTGCGAATAGCGCTTGGCCACTTCCATGATGATGCTGTACTGGTTCAGGTCATCGTAGATAGTGGCGACCTGGCGCTGGCCAAACGCATCGTAGAGCGCATTGTCAACATCGCGCGGCGTGATGCCCAGGCGCGATGCGCTGGCCTTGTCGATGGTGACGAACTTCTCGACGCCGTTTTCTGCCTGGTCGGTGTCCACGTCCACCAGCGCCTCTTGCTGCTTCATCGAATCGGCCAGTTTGGTGGCCCATTTCTTCAGGTCGGCGCGGTTGTCGCTTTTAAGGGTGTACTGGTAGGTGGAGTTGGACTGGCGCCCGCCCATGCGCAAATCCTGCACGGTGTTGAGGAACAGCGATACCCCGGTCACCTGCGCCAGTTGCGGACGCAGGCGCGCGATCACGGCCTGGCCGCCGTCGCTGCGCTCGGACACCGGCTTCAGGTTGATGAACATGAAGCCGCCCCCAGCGCGCGAACCGCCGGTGAAACCAACCACGGTCGCCACCGCAGGGTCGGCACGAATGATGTCCACCAGTTGCTTGAGTTTTTCCTGCATCGCCTGGAAGGAGATGCTCTGGTCGGCCCGGACGCCGCCATTGATCTGGCCCGTGTCCTGCTGCGGGAAAAAGCCCTTGGGTGCCGCCGCAAACAGGTAGATGTTCAAGCCAATCACGAAGACGAAAATGAGCATGACCAGGGCCTTGCTGTCGAGCGCCCAGTCCAAGGAGACGCGATAGGCGGCATGGATACGGTCGAACCCGCGTTCGGACCAACGTGCCAGGCGCCCCGGTTTGCGCTCGATGGCGCCAGGCTTGAGCAGCCAGGCGCACATCATCGGCGTCGTGGTCAGCGAAATGACCAGGGAAATCATCACTGCCGCCGACAGGGTGACGGCAAATTCACGGAACAAGCGCCCGACTTGCCCGCCCATGAACAGCAGGGGAATAAACACCGCCACCAGCGATAGGCTAATCGACAGCACCGTGAAACCGACCTCGCGCGCGCCCAGCAGGGCTGCCTTCATGCGGTCCATGCCCTCCTCGATATGGCGACTGGTGTTTTCCAGCACCACGATCGCGTCGTCGACCACGAAGCCGGTCGCCACGGTCAAGGCCATCAGGCTGAGATTATTCAGACTGAAGCCCAGCATGTACATGACGCCGAAAGTACCGAGCAGCGACACGATGGTGGCGACCGCTGGAATGATGGTGGCGCGCACGCTGCGCAAAAATGCGCTGACCACCAGCACCACCAGCAGGATGGAAATGATCAAGGTCACTTCAATTTCATGCAGCGACGAGCGGATCGAATTGGTGCTGTCAGACGCGATTTCCAGCTTGATGTCCTTGGGGAGTTGCGCCTGCAGCGTAGGGAGCAAGGCGCGCACACCGTCCACAGTTTCGATGACATTGGCACCCGGCTGGCGTGTCAGCAGCACCACCACTGCCGGCTTGCCGTTAAATAGCCCCAGCGTGTTGATGTTTTCAACGCCGTCGACTACTTCGGCCACATCGTCCAGGCGCACGGCCGCGCCATTGCGCCAGGCGACGACTAGACCGCGATAATCAACCGCGCTGCGGCCATTGCCGGGCGTGTTGGCCTTGGAATAAATCTGCATGCGCAGGCCATTGCCTTCCACTTCGCCTTTCGGTCGGTTGGCATTGGTGGCCTGGATGGCGGCGCGCACGTCCTCGGTCGAGACGCCATAGCGATTGAGTGCATACGGCAGCAGCTCGACGCGTACGGCGGGTAGCGAGCCGCCGCCAATTTCCACGTCGCCCACACCCTGGACTTGGGCCAGCTTCTGCTGCACCAGGTTGGACACGGCATCAAAAATCTGGCCCGGCGTCTTGGTCGGCGAGGTCAATGCCAGAATGACGATGGGCGCATCCGACGGGTTGGCCTTGCGGTAAGTCGGATTACTTTTCAAGGTGGCCGGCAAGTCGGCACGCGAGGCGCTGATCGCAGCCTGCACTTCGCGCGCGGCCGAATCGATCTTCCGATTGAGGTCGAACTGCAGCGTCACGCGGGTCGATCCACTGCCGCTGCTTGACGTCATTTCGTTGACGCCCGCAATCACGCCCAAACGCCGCTCCAGCGGTGTGGCCACGCTGGAAGACATCGTGTCCGGACTGGCGCCAGGCAGCGACGCACTGACCGAAATGGTCGGGTAGTCCACCTGCGGCAGCGGCGAGACCGGCAGCACGAAGAACGCGCCAATGCCGGCTAAGGCCAGGCCCAGTGTCAGCAGCACCGTCGCGATGGGCCGCTTGACGAAGGGTGCGGACAGGTTCACGTTGCCACCTCGGGTGTGGCCTTGGTGCCCGACCAGCGGCGCGCCAGGCGGTCAAAGCCCAGGTAAATGACGGGCGTCGTGAACAGCGTGAGCAACTGACTGACGATCAGGCCACCGAAAATTGCCAGACCCAGTGGACGGCGCAACTCGGCGCCCTCGCCCCAGCCCAGCATCAGCGGCACGGCGGCAAACAGCGCGGCCAAGGTCGTCATCAAGATGGGGCGGAAGCGCAACAGGGCCGCCTGCTGGATCGCCTCGCGCGGTCCCATGCCCTGCTCTCGCTCGGCCTCGATGGCGAAGTCGATCATCATGATAGCGTTCTTCTTGACGATACCGATCAAGAGAATGATACCGATAATGCCGATGACACCCAGGTCCTGGCCCGTGATCAGGAGCGCCAGCAAGGCGCCAACGCCAGCCGACGGCAAGGTGGAGAGAATGGTCAGCGGATGGATATAGCTTTCGTACAGCACACCAAGCACGATGTACACGCACACCACTGCAGCGAGAATGAGCCACAGCTGGTTCGACAGCGAGGCCTGGTAGGCGCCGGCAGCGCCTAGGAAGGTCATGCTCACCGAGGCCGGGAAATTGATATCCTTGGCTGCCGCCTTGATGGCATCGACCGCCTGGCCCAGCGAGACGCCGTCCGCCGTGTCAAAGCCGATGGTGGTGGCGGGGTATTGGGCCACGTGGGTTACCTGCAAGGGCGCCGGTTGCTCCGTCACGCTGGCTAAGGCCGACAGTGGCGTGGTCTTGCCCGATCCAGTGCGCATGGGGAGCTGGGCCAGCGACGCGGTCGACATTTCTGCCTCGCGCTGCGCTTCCAGAATCACGCGGTACTGATTGGTTTCGGTGAAGATGGTGGAGACGATACGCTGGCCGTAGGCGCTGTACAAGGCATCATCAATATTTG
>JBJMVX010000011.1:0-3167 GCA_045810445.1 Massilia sp. | reverse complement strand
ACCACTGTAATGGCGGTGACCACCGAGGTGGTGGTGCCGCGTCCCAGGCTTTCGGTATTGGGCTTGATGCGCAGTCCAAAGTGGCAGGACACGAGCGCGATCAACATGCCGAAGGTGGCCCCTTTGAGCAGGCCTATGGTGTAGTTCACCAGCGGGACCGCGTCCGGCAGTTTTTGAATGAAGTAGCGTATCGACAGGTGTAGCTCGATCTTGGCCGACACCATCCCGCCGATCAGGGACATGGTATCGGTCCACACCACCAGCAGCGGCATGGAAATGGCCAGCGCGAGCACCTTGGGCATGATCAGGCGGTAGCCGTGCGAGATCCCCATCACCAGCATGGCGTCAAGTTCTTCGGTTACGCGCATGACGCCCAGTTGCGCCGTGATGGCGGAGCCGGAGCGTCCTGCCACCAGAATGGCGGCCAGCAGCGGTCCCAGTTCCCGTATCACGCTCAGGCCCAGCAGATCGACAATGAAGGTGTCGCCGCCAAAATTGCGTAACTGCTGCGCCGATAGGTAGGACAGCACCACGCCAATCAGAAAGCCGACCAGCGCCGTGATGCCGAGGGCCTGGAAGCCGGAGTGATAAATGTTGGCCGAGATCTCGCGCCAGGGACCGGTGCGCGGGTGGGTGGCAAAGCGCCACAGATCCTGTACTACCTGCCCGATCAATTTGACGAAACCATGCAGGTGCTCGAAAAAGGACAGCATCCCGAAGCCCAGCACCATGACCCAGGTGAGGCGATTCTTGCGCGGACGCGCCACCTGCAGCTTGCCGGCTTCCTCGATGCGCGCGAACAGTTCCTCCTGGCGGTCGGCCAGTTTGAGCGTGGATGGTCGCTTCTTGCCCCAGGAATTCCAGAACATCTGGGCGCCGATGTGGTCAAGGCTGGCCAGTTGCGACAGGTCCCATTCCACGTTGGGCTTGTCTTTCAGGGACGCGAGCGTGGCAGTGAGCGACTTGATGGCGCCGCATTGTGCGAGCGCGTGAACTTGCCAGATACCGGTGGCGACGACCGACTGGGCCGCGCTGCTATCGGCGTGGTGGATGGTTAATGTTGGCGCATTTTCAATCTGCATTGCGCCAGTGTAAAAGAGAATCGATGACGCCGCCACCGAAGTTCGTGCGCGGGGTACGACCTTCAGGCTGCGAGATGGCGCGCCTGACGCGCGGGAACGCTCGCTACAGGCTTCACTTTGGCTGCCGGCGCATCGACCTTGCCTGCATAATCGCCGCCGACTAACGCGAGCGCGTCGGGTTTGCTCATGCCGCGCACCTGCAGCCATTCGGTCACCAGCGCAGCCAGGCGATCAAGTGCGATGCGGTGGGTGGCGTCAGTTTTGGCATAGATCCAGTCCGCGAAGTCCATGAAGCTCGCGAACGGTGAATCGCCCAGCATGTGCTGCAAGGTGCCTGCAAAGCGGCCGGAATTGGCGACCAGGTCCCAGTAGCGGGCGAAACGCACAAGGCGCTGCATGGTCGCAAAGTCGATCAGGCTCGTTGCCAGGATGGTGTAGGGCGGAAAAGGATCAAACACCAGTTTGTACGGTTCCGTGTGGCGGATGATGGGCGTGCCGCGCAGGCGCTTGAGAATCCCGAACTGAATTTCATGCGGATTGAGTGCCACCAATTGGTCGAAACCGCGCGCGAAACTGGCCACGTCTTCGCCGGGCAGGCCGGCAATCAGGTCCACGTGCAGGTGGGCGTGCGAATGCTGCATGAGCCAGCGGATGTTGTCCGCAGCTTTGGCATTGTCCTGACGGCGGCTGACCAGGGCTTGCACCTCCGGGTTGAAACTCTGGATGCCGATCTCGAATTGCAGCGCGCCAGGCGGGAATTTGCTGATGCCTTCCTTGAGCGCGTCCGGCAGATGATCGGGGACCAGTTCGAAGTGGGCGTAGACCGGGTCATCGGGGTTCGCCTCAAGCTTATCGAGGAAGAACTGCATGATCTTCAAGCTGGTCTTGATGTTCAGGTTGAAGGTGCGGTCGACAAACTTGAACAGGCGGGCGCCGCGCGCATGCAGGGTTTCCAGCTCGCCCAGGAAGCGCTCAAGATCAAACGGCCACGCAGTTTTGTCCAGCGCTGAGAGACAGAACTCGCATTTGAAAGGGCAGCCACGCGAGGCTTCCACATATAAGGTGCGGTGGGCGATGTCCTTGTCTGTATACAGTGCGTAGGGCAGGGTGATCTCGGCCATCGGCGGCTGCACGCCAGCGTGGATCTTCATCAGCGGCTTGGGGCCATGCAAAATCTCGCCGCATAGTTTGGGGAAGCTGACGTCGCCCCAGCCCGTAATCAGGTAGTCCGCCAGTTGGACAATGGTCTGCTCGCCAGGCTCGTAGGACACTTCCGGACCGCCCAGCACGATGACCACCTGCGGTGCAACACGCTTGAGCATGGCGACGACGCGGGTGGTTTCTTCCACGTTCCATATATAGATACCGAAACCGATGATGCGCGGCTGATGCGCCAGCAAGCGTTCGACGATCTCGGTGGTCTTGGCGCCGATGACAAATTCCTGCAACTGCGTTTGCGCCTGCAACTCGCCCATGTTTGCCAGCAAATAGCGCAAGCCCAGCGATGCGTGGGCGTAACGGGCGTTTAGGGTGGACAACAAAATGGTCATGACAGGCAGCAGGTTTCGGCAAAACGCCATTTTACGCTTCCCGCATGATTGGACCGACTTGTTGGCGATGCTTTTGGTAAAAATATCGTGCCAGGGCCTTGCCCAGTGCGCCCGCCTTTGCTATAGTTCGTCTCCCGTTGAAAAGCGCGCAAAATCAAGCAGTTGCGAAGGATACATCGGGGAGCGCTTTAAGAGCGCGGCACGAAAAAAGAAGTTGACGAATATCGCGAAACGCTGCATAATCTCACCTCTCTGCTGCAACGAACACAACGCTTCGTAATGCGCAGGTAGCAGTACCGAATAAGTTCTTTAAAAATTAACAGTCGATAAGTGTGGGCGTTTGATGAAGGTGCCAACAAAGCGTAAGCGATGTTGAATACTTAAATTATCAAATGTTCACAAAGAAGAAATATAGGCGCTTCGAAAGAAGTGGCCTGTCAGTATTTTGAGTGAGCGACTGTCGGAAACGACATTAAACAGAGATTGAACTGAAGAGTTTGATCCTGGCTCAGATTGAACGCTGGCGGCATGCCTT
>JBJMVX010000010.1:0-7233 GCA_045810445.1 Massilia sp. | reverse complement strand
TGCGCTCGCTCGAGCCGGCCGAGGCGACCATCATCGCGGTCAGGGCAGCCAAGCCTTCCTTGCCCTGCGGGTCGTGGGCAGAGCCGGCGGCGAACATCAGCTTGTAGCGAATTTGTGGCAGTGCGGACTTTTGCACCAGCACGTCGAACTTGGCTTCACCGACTGGCGCGTCGAAGCTGGCCAGGGTTGGCAGCTTGCTGATCGCCTCGGGCATGGCCTGGTTGGACAGGGTGGTGACGATCATGCCATCGTCGACCAGGTATTTGCGGGCAGCCGCGAGCAGGTCGGCCGGAGTCAGGCTGTCCATCAGGCGCACGTACTGGTTCAAGGTGCCGTAGGAACGGTTGTAGTGCACGTAGGAGGCGAGCGAGCCGGCGATCTGCTCGGTGTTGTCGAGCGAGCGAATCAGGCCGTATTTTTGCGCGGACTTGGCGTCGGCGAGCAGCTTGTCGCTCACTGCCGTGGTGCGCAACTGGGCCACCGTTTGCAAGATCTGGTCACGCACGTAGACCGTGTCCTCGATCTTCTTGACACGCGCGCCGATGGTGGCCAGGGTCGGGTCGACCCGGCCAGGCGTATTGTCGAACAACTGGTCGACCTTCTGCTCGTCCTGCACCAGGCGCTTGTACAGCGGCGATGTCTTGCCAAACGAGAGCGAGAGCAGCATCTGCAGCGCTGCCTGGTCCTTGACGGTGTCGGAGAATGCCGGGCTGCGGAAGGCGACGGTGACAAACGGTGGCGTGGCCGATGGCCAGGCGACGTGCTTGTAGATGGCGCCATGGGGCGCAGGTTCGGCCGGCACCACGCTCTTGTAAGTGCCTTTCTTCCAGCTGCTCCAGTATTTTTCGACCATGGCGATGGCCTTGGCCGGCTCCACGTCACCGGCGATGATCACGGTGGTGCGTTCGGGGCGATACCAGCGGTCGAAGAACACCTTGGAATAGGCGTACTGGTTGGGCATGTCCTCGATGTCCTTGATGAAGCCCATCGTGGTGTGTTTGTAGGTGTGGGTGTTGAAGGCGGCATCGCGCTGCACTTCAAACAGCTTGGACATGGGGTTGGCGCTGTTCTTGTTGTATTCGCCCAGCACGGCGCGCGACTCGGTCTTGAAGTCGCTTTCGCTGTACGAGAGGTTCTGGAAGCGGTCCGCTTCGACCTTGAGGATGGTCTCCAGGTCGTCCTTGGCAAAGGTGGTGTAGTAGTTGGTCAGGTCATCACTGGTGTAGGCATTCTGGCGCGCGCCGGCCTTGGTGATGATGTCCTTGTATTGGTCGGGCGGGAAGGCTTTCGTCCCGCGGAACATCATGTGCTCGAAAAAGTGGGCGAAGCCCGATTTGCCCGGCTCGATCTCGTTGCGCGAGCCTGTCTGCACCGGGATCTGTACCGACACCAGGTTGGGAAAGCCGGTCGGCACCACGATGATTTTCAGGCCGTTCGGCAGCGTCTTTTCCGTGGCTTTAAAGGGCAGCAGATCGGCTTTGGCGGGGCTGGTGGCAGCGTGGGCGCTCATGGCCAGCGCGGGCAGGGCAAGCAGGGTAATCGGGATCAGTTTTGACACGGTCTCTCCAAGGTATAAAAGCTGCCTCGGAGGATAGAATATCCGCTGCCGAAATGACAGGGGAAATTTATACATATGCCGGCTGCGGCGCGCAAAAACAACGCTGCGCCAGAGCGTATTGACGGGCCCTAGGTCACCAGTTCCGACAGCGGCAGGCTGATACGGTTGCGGCCCATGTGCTTGGCGCGGTAGAGGGCCGCGTCGGCGGTGGCCACCAGGTGGCTAGGCTCGGCGTCGGTGGCGGCAATGGCGGTCGCCGCGCCTATGCTCACGGTGACGTGGCGGCCGTCGCCCCGACCGTGGGGCAGGGCCAGTTGTTCGACCCGGCTGCGGATGCGTTCAGCGACGATGGCCGCGCCCTTGAGCGACTGGTTCGGCAGAATGACGGCAAACTCCTCGCCCCCATAGCGCGCCACCAGGTCGTTGGCGCGCATTTCCTTGGCCACGGCGTTGGCGATGCACTTCAAGCATTCGTCGCCGCCCAGGTGGCCATTGGCGTCGTTGAAGGCCTTGAAGTTGTCCACATCGACCATCAGCAGCGAGAGCGGCTGGTGCTGGCGCATGGCGCGTGCCCATTCGGCGCGCAGGGTGTCGTCGAAACAGCGGCGATTGGCAAGGCCCGTCAGGCCGTCGCGGGTGGCCAGCTGTTCGAGCGCGATCTGGGCGGCTTTTTCCTCGGTCATGTCGCGCAGGGTCTGCACCACGGCGGCGAGCTCGCCATCGTCGTCGAAAATGGGACTGGCGTCGGCAGCGAGGTACAAACGGCGACCGCAGCGCGGCATGTCGCACCAGCTCTCTGCGCACAATTGGCCGGCTGTGTCGTGGCCGCGTGCGGCGCTGGTATATAAATGCGCGATTTCGTCCACGCGGTTTTCGATCACCAGGTCGGCCAGGGTGGGGCGGCGTACGTCGTAAAAGCTGCGCCAGTGGTCCTGGGTGCCCAGCATTTCTGCCGCCGGCACGCCGGTCAAGCGTTCGCAGGCGCGGTTCCAGATGATGACGCGTCGGTTGATGTCCAGGACGAAGGCCGGCACGGCCAGCATTTCCAGCAGCTTGTTGGCGAAGGCATGGCCCTGCTCGGGGGCGGTGTAGTCGCGCGGACGCTGGGCGTGGTGTGTGCTGGTCATGTGCCGTCCCTGTTGAAATCTAGCCTGGCAGCAAACAATTGACTGCCGACAAGTCCTGATTCTGCTACCAGTGTCGACCGCTTCGTTTGATGTAGAGCAATTGAACTTGCATTGACATGGTCAATGCAGGGCGCAGTCTTGCAAGACGGGAAAGGACACGATCAAATTCGTGCCGCCCGTGGCGGGGCAATCGATGACAAGGGTGCCGCCCATGGCAGCGACGCGCTCGCGCATGCCGGGCAAGCCGCTGCCGTGGCGGGGCAGTTCGGCCGGCATGCCGACGCCGTTGTCGCGCACCATCAGGAGCAGACGGTCGCCGTCGCGCTGCAGTTCCACCTCGACATCGGAAGCGTGGGCGTGGCGCACGATATTGCACAGCGCTTCCTGCAGGATGCGAAAGAGCATGGCGTCGCGGTCCTTGTCGGCCGGCAGTTCAATCGCTGCCGGGTCGACCATCAGGGTGTGGCGCAGCGCGTGGGCGCGTGAAAATTCCGCCATTTGCCATTCGATCGCGTGGCGCAAGCCGCCTTCCAGGGCCAGCGGTCGCAAATCGTTGATGACGGCGCGCAGCGACTGGATGGTCAGGTCCAGGTTCTCCATCATGCTGCCCACTTTTTGCGTAATCATCGGGTGCGCGCCGGTCGTGCTGACATGCAGGAGCGAGAGGTCAATCTTCAACGCCAGCAGGTTCTGGCCCAGGTCGTCGTGGATGTCGCGGCCGATGCGTCGCCGCTCGCTTTCGCGCACCCCTTCCTGCTGGCGCGCCAGCTGACACAAGGCCTGATGCGTGGCGGCCAGGGTGCGCTCGGCAGCGCTGCGCGCATGGCGCTCGATGGTCATCTGGGCTTCCTTGTCGGCCAGCAGGTCATCAAGCCGCAGATGGCGCCTGAGCAGGGCAAAAAAGCCCCAGCCCAGCAGCAGCATCCAGAGTATGGCGACAATCAGCGAAGAGGTGGTGTACATGGCTACCTTCCGATTTTCCGATGCGTCGAAGCCGACTCCGATGAAGTTACATGGGAGTAATGCTCGCGCACTTGTCTCGCATCAAGGCCTTATGCGGGCTGGATCAAACTCGTTGCAGGGTCCGAGCGCGCGTTGCAAGCGCGGATGGCGCGCCTTGGCCGCCAGGACCGACATGTTTTTTTTACACAACATCCGCAGCGAAATATATTTACATCTGGCATTTTTTGTGCTGATTTACAATTCCGTTACAAAATTCCCGCGCCTGTTTTCCCCTATGACAGCGTGCGCGGCTGTTGTTTTCTTCACGAATTGCCCACCCCTGATTCGATTGACACCGCGCCGACCAGAATGCTCTGATGGCGCTCTTGAAATTAATTGTTAAATTTCAATTGACGGTAAATACACGAAGTTACCGGTACATACACGATACTTAGGAGAAATTAATGATGAGGGAAACAATTTTGTCGCGCTCGATGCGCCTGATGTTTGCAGGTAGCGCAGCGATGGCCGGCATGGGCCTGCTGGCACAATCGGCGGTGGCGCAGGAAGCCGCCCCCATGCAGCGCGTCGAAATCACCGGTTCCGCGATCAAGCGTATCGATGCCGAAACGGCTGTGCCGGTCACCGTGATCAAATTGGAGGAGCTGAAAAAGCAGGGCGTCACCACGATCGAGCAAGTCCTGTCGAATATCGCCATTTCCCAGTCGTCCACAGGGACCAGCCAGGTTGTCGGTTCCAGCACCGGCGGCGCCGCGTTTGCTGACCTGCGCGGTATCGGTTCGAACAAGACCCTGATCCTGCTCAACGGCCGGCGCCTGGCCAACAACGCCCTCGACAGCTCGGCACCCGACTTGAACATGATTCCTTTCGCCGCGCTCGAGCGCGTCGAAGTGCTGCGCGACGGCGCCTCGTCCCTGTACGGCAGCGACGCGGTGGGCGGCGTGATCAACTTCATCACCAAGAAAGACTTCACCGGCGGCACCATCACCGTCGGCGCGGACAAGCCGCAACACGACGGCGGCAAGCAGCAGTCGCTCAACCTCGGCTTTGGCTACGGCTCGCTGGACAAGGATGGCTTTAATGTCTTTGCCGTGCTGGACCACCAGAAGCAGGACAAGATCGGCGGCACCCAGCGCCCCTTCAACACCCGTTATGCCGGCGGCCTGTCGCCAACGACCAGCCCGGCCAACTACTATCAGGATGGTGACTCGGGCAACCCGGCGGCGCCTAACTGCGCAGTGACGAACCTGATTCCTGCCGCTGGCGGTACCAGCTGCCAGATGACGACCTCGAGCTTCGTGGACTACATTCCCGACAGCGAGCGCAACAGCGCGCTGGTCAAGGCCACCATCAAGCTCAATGAAACCCACGAGCTGGGCCTGGAATACCTGGCTACCCAAAGCAAAGTGAGCAGCCAGATTGCGCCTGTGCCTTACGGTGGCCTGCGCATGAACAGCACCCGTGCTGACGGTTCGCTCAATCCTTACTACCCTGGCAATCCGGGCGCGTTTGCGCCGAACATCGCGCTCGACCCGGCCTATCCGGTGACCCCGGCCCAGGCAGCGGCCGGCATCAAGCCAGGCTATATCAACCTGAAGTGGCGCGATTTGCCGAACGGCCCGCGCGCCGATCACAACAAGAACGACCAGCAACGCTTTGTCGCCACCCTGGACGGCGCGGCGGCAGGCTGGGACTACCAGGCAGCCTTCAGCTACAACAAAAACAAGGTAAGCGAAGGCCTGACCGGCTACAGCGATGGCGGCATCATCACCGCCGGCGTCCTGAACGGCATCATCAACCCGTTTGGCGACCAAAGCGCCGAGGGCAGCGCCCTCATTGCCAGCGCAGCCTTGGACGGCACGATTCAGACGGCCACCGGCAAGACTGCCGGCATCGACCTGCGCGCCAGCCATGAGTTTGGTGACTGGATGGGCGCCGGCCGCCCGGCCGCGCTGGCGGTCGGTGGCGAAGCGCGTCGCGAAAACTTCTTGCAAACTGCCAACACCGAGTACGCGCAGAAGGTCGTGGCCAGCACTGGTATCGATCCAAATACGCACAACGAAGGCAAGCGCAGCGTCTATGCTGCGTATGCCGAGCTTAATGTCCCTGTGTTGAAAAGCCTGGACTTGACGGCCGCCCTACGTTACGACAAATACAGCGACTTCGGCAGCTCGACCAACCCGAAACTGTCGGCGCGCTGGCAGCCAAGCAAGCAGTTTCTCGTACGTAGCTCGTTCTCGACCGGCTTCCGTGCGCCGTCGCTGTACGAAATCAATTCGGCCCAGGCTTACACCAATACCTCGCAGTACGATGATCCAGTGAACTGTCCAGGGGGCTCGCCGCTGCCAGGCAAGCCCGCGGCGACCAATTGCCAACAGCAATTCCAGGCGCTGACCGGCGGTAACCTGAACCTGGCGCCTGAAAAATCGCGCAACGCCAGCATTGGCTTCGTGTTCGAGCCAGTCAACAATCTTTCGCTGACGGCCGACTTCTGGATGGTCAAACTGAAAAATACGATCAGCGTGATTGCTCAGGATGATATCTTCGGCAAGCCGGCAGAGTTTGCATCGGCCTACCACCGCAACCCTGCGGGCAATCTGTCGACCGATGGCTCCGAGTGCCCTGATCCAACCACCTGCGGCTACGTAGACCAGCGTACCCTCAACCTGGGCGGCGTGCGCACCAACGGCGTGGACCTGGGCGCGAACTACAAGTGGAAAGACGCGACGGTTGGTAACGTGGTCTTCGCGCTGAACGCCACCATGGTCAACAACTATGAGTATCGCAATTCTGAAACCTCGCCATGGATCAAGAACGTTGGCGTGTTCAGTGGCGGTGGCCCGATCTTCAAGTGGCAGGACACTGCCAACATCAATTGGAGTAAGGGCCTGTGGGGCGCTGGCCTGACGGCGCACTACAAGTCGGGTTATACCGATTCAGTCGATGCGCCGACGGCAGACTTCAAGGTCGCCTCGTACACGACTTTGGACCTGTATGGTTCGTGGACCATGAAGAAGGGCTTCGGCGTCACTGTCGGCGTGCAGAACCTGGCTGATCGTGAACCGCCGCTGAGCTACCAGACCACGGTATTCCAGGCTGGTTACGATCCGCGTTATGCTGATGCTGTCGGTCGCAAGTACTACGTGCGCGCCAGTTACAGCTTCTAAACCATTGGCGTTGCCATGAGTGGTGCCCGGAAACGCAGGTTTCCGGGCATTTTTTTTGTCCTAACAATCCCTTGCAAAAATATTGCCCCCGCGCGAGAACAACGGGGTAAGTGCCACATTTATCGCTGATGTTGCTCATGTCAACTCCGTCGTCCTCGCGAAATGAAGTGACCCCAAAAAGCCGGACGATAGATTGCTAGGACCCGGCGAACTGAGTTCTGTACTGTACAGGACTCAGGCCGCCCAATTTTTCCTTGATGCGGTCGTTATTGTAATACTTGATGTATTGCTTCAGCCCCCTCTGCAATGCCTCGATGCTTGCGAATTTGTTGAGGTAGAAATATTCGGTCTTGAGTACGGCGAAGAAGCTTTCCATCGATGCGTTGTCATGGCAGTTGCCCTTACGCGACATGCTTTG
>JBJMVX010000009.1:0-7622 GCA_045810445.1 Massilia sp. | reverse complement strand
TTCCTTGAAGGTCGCTGTGCGGGTGTCGGTCAGCTTGGATGCCGCGCCACCTGCCACCGGCACAGTGGCCAACTGGGTTGGCATATAGCTGCTGGAGTAGTGCACCAGCACTTTGCGTTCGTCCGGCGACAATGTGTACTGTTCGACGCCTTCGAGTGTGGTGACTTTGCGCAGCTTGGCGTCACGTGCCGACACGGCGCACACTTCATAGGTGCCCGGATTGTCCGGGTTGCACATCATATAAGCCGTGGCGCCATCGGCCGACCACGAGATGCGGCTCGCTTCCCACTTCCCCTGGGTCAGCGCGCGCGGTGCGGCGCCTGGCACCATGGTGTACAAGTGGGCGTAGCCACTTTCTTCAGACTGGAACCACATGGTGCTGTGATCGGGCAGCCAGCCAAATTCGTTGTTGTCTGAATTGACCCAGGCTGTGTCGCTCATGCGATGCAGCGGCACCAGGGCAGCCGCTTTCAAGTCCACGCTGGCGATCCAGCTATCCTTGTTGTCGATCGCTCGCAGCAGCACGGCGGCCTTGCTGCCGTTGGCTGTCCAGCGGATCGCTTCTCCGTCGTCGTCCACCCGCAAGCCGCGATTGCCTTTGAGGGCGGGCAGCTTGTGCGCGGCGCGCATGGCAGCCAAGGGGTCGGTGGTCACGCCAGGCAGCTTATCGAAGGAAAGGTCACTTACCTTGCGCGTGACCAGGTCGATCAGCTTGAGTGCGTGCTCGGTGGGCATGTTGCGGCCCACGCGCGGACGCTGGTCGTCGAATTCTTCGTAGCCCGATTCGGTCACGTAGCGCGGCAGTTTACCAATGCGGCCCTTGTCCGCGCCCTTGGTGGCGGTGACCACCAGCAGGTAGTGGGCGTCCGGCGACAGGGCGCTGCCTTCGATGGTGACCTTGTCGCCCAGGTAGATCGGGGCTGGTGCACGCGTGGTGTCGGCGCGGCGCAGTTCTTCGGCGCGGTCACGCGCGGCGTCGCGGTCATCTTTCTGGCGCTTGAGCGTGGAGATCAAGCGCAGTTGCGAGCTGCGCATCGCGTCTTCATCGGGTGCGGCGGCAGGGTCCTTGACGGCGCGCGGCACGGCCACCGGCGAAATCAGGTGGTCGGCGCGGCTCCAGCTTAACCACTCATGCGCGACGCGAAACTGGACGCTGCGTTCGTCGGCCGAGTATTGGGGCGCGGCCAGGCCATTGCTGCCGCGCGTGATCTGGGTCAGGACACCGGACTTGAGATCGCGCTCGAACAGGTCGCCATTGCGCAGCAAGATGCTGCGGGTGTGGTCGTGGTTGTAGACGACACGGTCGCTGTCCAGGCCCGCCAGTTCGGTGTCGCCGATCAGGCGCGGCTTTCCCGGCACTGCCTGGAAGGTGTCGCGCAGTTGTGAGCCGGTGCGCTTCTGTTTGTAGAACACTTGTTTGCCGTCCCAGCTCCACCAGGCAGTTTCCACGGGGGTGCCAATCCAGTCGGGATGGGCCATGGCCTGGTCGAGCGTGACGGGGGTGACAGCGAAGGCGGGCAGGGCCCAGATTGCGGCAAGCAGGGGGAGAGCAGAAAGGCGCATCGTCGAGGAATCGTGAAGGAATCGGAGCCGGGGCTAGAAATTGCAACAAAGCATTCTAGCGCAGGCGACTCGCCTCGGACGTGCAGGGGGAGAGAAAAATTGCGGGGTAAATACGGTACAGCGGCGTCTGCGCGCCGCCGTGTTTACAGCAGGCGCAGGGCCGGTTTCAGGGGTTCGGCGGGCGCTTCGACTTCAGGGCCGCTGCGAAACAAGATGGCCATGCGAAACACCATCCATGCTGCTGCCAGGCCGCCAGGAACGTATTCGATAAATTCCATGCTTAACCCCGCGATGCCAGTTGGCGCAGTTCGGCGGCCAGGCTAGGCTGCATGTCCTGGTAATCGTTGGCCATGCGGATGAGCTTCATGTGGGTACGGGCACGCGAACGATCCGATTGCGCCGGACGGGCCACCACTTCCTGGGCCACAAACTGACGCTCCTGCGCTGCGAACAGGGCAGCCGCGAAAGCGCGGGCTGCGTTGCTCACGTCAGCGAAGTAGTGACGCAGCGAGTGCGTGGTGTGGATGGCGGCGGTGGTCATGGCGAGGTCCTGGGCTGAAATTTGTGTTGATGCTGAGCATTGTAAAGAAAGCGCAGGTATAAAGAAAATTTTGATTTGTGATGCCAGCCATACGATTTGTAAATATCTGATGCGGCTGGCTGATATGCCTTATTCATAGAAATGATGTCGCTGGGCAACGTGCGATGCTAACTCAGGTTTGTTGTCATTTGGCTCACGGATGCTGCAGGGTGCGATAAAATTTCGATCACAAAAATTTTCGACGTGCCGCCTGCCCACCCTACTGTCCTTGCGAAAGCGAGGACCCATACGGATGTTGAGAAGTTGCTGCAGTGCGTACCACCGTCAGCATGGGTCCTCGCTTTCGCAAGGACAGTGTGGGGCGCGGCTAAAGGGTGGAGTCAGTGACTAGCCATTTTGCGGCGGCAGCTTGGGGCGCTCGGCCGGCTTGGCCAGCGCTGCGTGTGCACCACTGCGCACCACATCGCTGTCGGCAATACCAATGCCACGCTGCTGGCGCTGCAGCACCCCCATGCGACCCTGATCCAACAAGGTCAGGTCGCGCAGCTCGTAAGGACCGGTGGCGCCATTGAGCAGCGCGGCGTCATAGCGCAGCACCAGCGACTGACTGCCAGCTTCCAGCCACTGCGCCGCGTGGGCCACGGCCAAAGGCTTGAGAACCCCGTCCACCGTCCCAAACAACAGCGCCCGCGTTTCATAGCGCCCGGCCGCACCAACTTCCACGCCGATGCGCAGGCTGACGCTTCCCGGTTCGCTCACCATGGCCGCATTGCCATCGAACCGGGCCACCGGCAGCGCCACCCCAAACGCCACACGCAGGCTGCGCTTGACCGTTTGCCCTTTGACCACGGCTTCGCCGGACGCCTGCACCTCCCACAAACCTGGCGCCGGTGCTTCGTTGGCGTCCAGCGGCAGGCGAGCGCGCAGTTGGCCATCCTTGTCGACCTTGAAGCTGACGGGGAAGCTGCGCCCACCCGGTGACACCACCACACCGCTCATCGACTTGAGCGCGTGGCGGTCGACGATGCGTGCACCGATTTGCTCCTGCAGTTCGGACTGCACCGTCAGTGTCTGCCCATGCAGATAGGTAGGCGCGTCGGTGCGCAGGGCCATGACCAAAGGGCTGGCCGGTTCCACCACGTTGACCAGATAGCGCGCGCTGCCCGCGATGTCGGCAGCGCGCAGCGTAAAGCGCCCCGTCCCCAGGTCGGGGTGAATGCGGAAGGCCGAGGTACCTTCGGCAAACGGCATGTCTGCCTTGTTCAACTTGTCGGCAGTGACCAGCATGTCCATGCCGTTGCCAGCGTCAAAGGCGCGTCCCGCAGCGTCGACGATCACCAGTGACTGCGGATGGATGGCCAGTTGCGCGCGCGGCGCCATGCTGTCGGTCTCGCCCCCATTCAGTGGCTGCATGCGTACCAGCGCGCGCGGGGACGTGGTGTGGATGGCGACGCCCGCGTGCAGGTCGTCTGCACTGACCTCCATATAGTATTCGCGGCTCTGGCCAATGAAAGGCTGCACAGCCGTACTGACGGCGTCGGTCGCGGCCCAGCTCATGGTGACCGCTTCGCGCGCCATGGCTGGGGCGCCAGGGCTTTTCAGTGCGACTTCGGGTGCGCTGACTTTTGATGGAACCAGGTCGCCCTGCTGGCTGGGCAGGAAGTGTGGTGCTGCGTTGGCAAGGTCGGCCAGCAGGGCGGCGGAGGCGAGCAGGAAGGCGCGCACGATGTGCGTTTGAAAGGTAGTGTGCATGGTCGTTGTCCTCGTCGGTTACAGGTCGTTGCGCAAAATGGTGTCCAGGCCGAAGCATTGGCGCCGGCTCTGGTTGTGCGACAGCGGCTCGGCGCCCGCCATGCGCGTCTTGTCGACAAACCAGGTCGTGCCGGCGCCGGACTGGCTGCTGCAGTTGAGGAAGCCATCCGAACAGCTGTTCAACCAGGCCTGGGTGATTTCCAGCCCCAGGTTCAGCGCGTAGCCGCCGCAATAGCTGTCGGAATCAAACGGCGAGGTATCCACGTCGGAGCCAACCACGTTGTAGAAGCGCTTGGGCAGGGCAGGACGGCCTGCCGTGCCATAGAGCACAGTGGCGTTGTAATTGGCCATCCAACTGGTCTGCTGCATGCGCACCGCGTCGCTCTTGTAGCCCAGCAGCCAACCAACGGCAGACTCGAACACATTGCCGCTGATGGTGGCGTCGGCCAGCGGTGTGCCCAGCGACGATGGCGCCAGCGCATTGACCCAGCGGATGGCATTGATGATGACGGGGTAGCGGCTGTCCTGGGTGGGGTTGGACATAATCCAGCGCATCACGTTGCCACCATTCGAGTGGGTCTCAATCACCAGGTCGGTGATGTTGTTGTTGACGACGAAGGGATACAGCTGGCCAGCCAGGCAGCCGGCAGCGGCCGAGGTCCACATGTACTGGTCAAAGTCGCAGTTGACGACCAAGGTCAGGGCCTGGTTCGGCAAGCCCTGCTTGACGGAGTTGATGAAGTCCCAGGTCCAGTAATCGTTGCCGGCATTGGTCTGCTTGCCGGTGCCATGGACGAAAGCGACGCCGGTGTTGCCAGCTTGCGCGGGCAGTGCGGGAAGGATGGCCAGGGCAGCCAGTACGAGCGGGGTCAGTAGATATTGTTGTGGTTTCATGCGTGTCTCCATCAGTTAGCTTCGTAAGAAATAATGACGTTGATCAGCTGCGGTGAAGGGCGCAGCGGCAGCGCGGGATTGCGGGGCTGCCGGTTGACGCGAGTACGCGTCTGCGCATTGCGAAGGAGGGAGGCGTGAGGGCGCTTGTGGCAAGCGCCTGCGTCTCACGCGAACATCAGGGTAGCCAGGGGCGTGCCGCCGGTCTTGCTACTTTGCGTCAGAGGACTTGCGCGATTGCGCCATGCAAAAAAATGATGGGCTTACAGACCGCGCTTGAGCAGGCTGAGCTGGTCGCGGAACTGGGGCTTGAGGCGGTACAACTGCGCCGGACGACTGGGGCCAGTCGCATCAGTCTGGCCTTCGGCCGTTTCCAGCACATCCATCTCGGCCATCTTGCGCCGAAAGCTCACCTTGTTGAGCGGCTCGCCCATCAGGGTTTCGTACACGCGCTGCAGCTGCGGCAGGGTGAAGAGCTCACCAACCAGAAAACAAGGCAGCGAGGAATACTGGCTCTTGCTGCGCAGACGCTCGACGGCGCAGGCCACGATGGCCGAGTGATCGAAAGGCAGGGTATGCAGGCGGTCCACGCTAACGAGCTTGACGTCGGGATGGCCGGCCTGCGTGATGACGGCGTGTGGCACCAGCGCATAGTAGGCAAGCGACACCGACCAGCCGCGCGGGTCGCGCGCGGCGCCAGAAAATGTGGCCAGCTGTTCCAGATAGGGCGCGACGATGCCGGTCTTGGTGCGCAGCACGCGCAGCGCTGCCTCATGCCCGTTCATGTCTTCATCGGCGTGGATGTAGCCGCCGGGTAGAGCAGCGACTCCTTGGTAGGGCTCGCGTTCGCGTTTCAGCAGGGCCACCGACAGGCCCTCATCGGTCAAGGTCAGCAGCACTGTATCGACCGTGCAGATGACGGCGCGCGCTTCAGTGGTCGATGCGGGTGGTGTTGGCAGAGGCATGCAGGCATTGTAGTTAGTTTCAAAATGAAACCGCAATGGTTTTCGTGCAGTTCCTGCCAATGAAGGCGCACGCATGGTCTGGTTGCAAAGATGGACTAAGCAAAGCGGGCTCATGCGTGCTGCATGAAACCATTTTTCATCCGGAAACTTGTGATGCCTTAGGGCCTTGTCCAGATTGGGACATGCGCATTTTTTCTGACTCAATTTGGTAAACCGTTGACCCGCCAGGAACTCAGGCATAGCCTCGTTCGTTGCGCATTTCGACGCACCGCCGGCCTTCCGGACGGACCTAACAATCATCAATTCTTGGAGCGCTACATGAATCTGCAAAGAACTTTGCTGGCCAGTGCGATTGCTGCCCTGCCGCTGCTGTTGAACGGATCGGCCCATGGCGCCGATATGATGTCAGGGCCGGCCGTCGCCGTCGCCCAGGGCGGTGGATCGGTCGTCGCCAGCCTGATGGCCCAACGCGGTCGCAATGGCCTGGACGAGGAGCACGGCTTCGCGCTCGCGGCCCAGCACCCTGGGGTGGAAGGCACCACGGTATCGCGTGTGAACCATACCTTCAAGGGACTGCGTGTATACGGCTCCGAGTCGGTGGTGGTGAGTGGCTCGCGCGGCGAGATCGTCAGCGAATCGATTGCTGACCGCCGCTCCTCGCTGGCACGCGGCCACGCGCTCAACGTCACGCCGCGCATGGCGGCCGAACAGGCCATCGGCAAGGCTGCTGGCAGCGTCGCCCGCGGCAGCGATATCGAGCCACCGCGCGCAGAATTACTGGTGGTGCCGGTGATGAAGGACGTGCGCGTCGCCTCGGCTATCGGCAAAGATGAAGACGAACTCAATGCCATGGACATCGAGCAGGTCGTTGATCACTACGAACTGGCCTACCTGGTCAGCACGCGCAAGGCCAACGGCGACCAGCCGATCTTCCATGACACCCTGGTCAACGCCCACACTGGCGCCATCATCGATCAATGGAATATGCTGCAAACCGTGATCGGCACCGGCAACAGCCAATACAACGGCACGGTCCCCATCAGCACCACGCTGTCCGGCTCGACCTACAGCATGAAGGATGGCACGCGCGGCACCGGAGGCACGTTCGGCGCCATGGCCATCACCAATGCCAACCACACCACCAGCGCTGGCGCCATCTACACCAACTCCACCAACACCTGGGGCGACGGCAAGCAGTACATCGCTGGCGGCAGCACCACCAACGCCAACGGCCAGACCGCTGCAGTCAATGCGCTGTGGGGCTTGATGAACACCTACGACATGCTGAAAAATGTCCTGGGCTGGAAGTCGCTCGATGGTCACAACACCGCGACCTACATCGCCGCGCACGTGAACACGGCCTATGACAATGCCTACTACAGCGACGGCTGCAAGTGCATGTACATTGGCGACGGCAGCTCGTTCAAGAGCTTAGGTTCCATCGACGTGATTGGCCACGAAATGTCGCACGGCGTCACGGCGGCCACATCGAACCTGAAGTACAGCGCCGAATCGGGTGGTTTGAACGAATCGAACTCGGACATCGGCGGCGAGATGGTCGAAGCCTATGCGCGCGCAGGCGGCACCGGGACCACCATTCCTTCGAGCGGCAACGACTGGGTGATGGGCAAGGAGATTTCGAAAACCGGCACGCCGCTGCGTTACATGTACAAGCCCAGCCTGGATGGCCGCAGCGCCGATGCGTGGAGCACGACGATCAAGAACCTGGATGTGCACTATTCGAGTGGCCCGAACAACCGCATGTTCTACTTCCTGGCCAAGGGTTCGAATTCGACCTCCTCTTCGCCTTACTACAGCAAGTACCTGACCAAGGCGCCGCTGGCCATGACGGGCATCGGCAGCGACAAGGCTTACCGCATCTGGTTCAAGGCCTTGACGACGAAGTTCAC
>JBJMVX010000008.1:0-3740 GCA_045810445.1 Massilia sp. | reverse complement strand
GTCCTCGCGAACGGGGGGCCCCATGAAACCTCCAGATCTGTATGGGTCCCCGCTTGCGCGAGGACGACGGGTGATTAGGTGACACTTGCCGTTGACGGCGCGGTCGCGCGCTCCAAGCTAGTGAGCCAATGAATCGCATGCTCTCGGCTGGTTCCGCACATCTCTTCTGACGGCTGCAGCCCACCACAAAACGCTGGTCGCTCAGGCTTGCCGAAAATGAGGCACAGCGCGTCGTCGCCAAGCTGTACACAGCGCACGCCCGCAGGTTTTCCATTCGGCATGCCGGGAATCGGGCTGGTGATGGAGGGGGCGATGCAGCACGCCCCGCAGTGGTCGCGGCAGTTCATCGCGCAAGTATACTACTTCACCTTGCGCGAGGACCAATGCAGATGCACGATCACCCAAGCCTCGCCCTGCTTTTCCAGCAGCGCCGTTTCCAGCCCCAGCGCATGAACAGCCTTGCCCTGGAATTGCCCCTTGATTTCGCTCTGCTCCAGCACGCTGGCCATGTCGCCTGTAATCCGTTCGCTCTGCCCAAGGCTGGTGCTGGTGGTTGACTTGCTGAACGCGATGTCGCTGTCCAGATGGCGGTTTGCGTATTCCTCGCGCGACTGCTCCACATAGCCCGATTCGTAAATCACCACCTTGGGGCTCATGAGCGCGAGCACGCCATTGCGGTCGCCCGCCTTGAGCGCTGCGTGAAATGCCGCCATCGTATCGGTTGGGCTGGCCGCGAAGGCGCTGGCGCCCCACGCCAACAGGATGGCGCCCAGCGCGCCATGCCATTTAATGTTCATGGTGTCCCTTTCCCTTGGTGACCTGGAGGATCGTTTCGCCGGGCTTGGCAGCCATGTGCTCGGCGTCCGGTGCGCGCGCCGCTGGCGGCATGGCCGCATCGGCGCCCTGCCATTCATAGGCCAGTGTGCCAGGCGGATGGCGGTACCAGCCAGGGTCCTTGTAGTCGTTGCGCGCCAGGCCCTTGCGCACCTTCATGGTGGTGAACATGCCGCCCATGCCAATGGCGCCAAAGGGCCCAGTACCGGTCATCATCGGCAAGGTATTTTCCGGCAGCGGCATGGCCATCTGCCCCATGTCGGCCATGCCCTTGTCACCCATGACCATGTAGTCGGGTACCAGCTTGTTGATCTTCTCCACCACGTCGCTCTGGTCAACGCCAATCATGGTGGGCACGTCGTGGCCCATGGCGTTCATGGTGTGGTGCGATTTGTGACAATGGAAGGACCAGTCGCCCGGTTCGTTGGCCACAAATTCAATCGCGCGCATCTGCCCGACCGCGATATCAGTGGTCACTTCCGGCCAGCGCGCCGACGGTGGCACCCAGCCGCCATCAGTACCGGTGACGGTGAACTCGTGACCGTGCATATGAATCGGATGGTTCGTCATGGTCAGGTTGCCGACCCGGATGCGGACCTTGTCGCCTTGTGCGATCACCATCGGATCGATGCCGGGGAAGGCGCGGCTATTGAAGGTCCACAGATTAAAGTCGAGCATGGTGTTGACCTTGGGCGTGGCGCTGCCTGGCTCAATGTCATACGACGCGAGCAGCAGGCAGAAATCGCGATCTACTGCCATGAAGTTGCGCTCTTTCGGATGCGTGATCCACAGCCCCATCATGCCCATTGCCATCTGGGTCATTTCATCGGCATGCGGGTGGTACATGAAGGTGCCGGCGCGCCTGGCCACGAATTCGTAGACGAAGGTTTTGCCCGGCGCGATGCCGGGCTGGGTGATGCCAGTCACGCCATCCATGCCATTGGGCAGACGCTGACCATGCCAGTGCACGCTGGTGTGTTCGGGCAGCTTGTTGGTGACGAAGATGCGCACACGGTCTCCCTCCACCACTTCGATGGTCGGTCCTGGCGACTGGCCGTTGTAGCCCCACAGGCGCGCCTTCATGCCGGGCGCGATTTCACGCACCACGGCTTCGGCCACCAGGTGAAATTCCTTGACCCCGTCCTTCATGCGCCAGGGCAGGGTCCATCCATTCAAGGTGACCACGGGGTTGTAGGGGCGGCCATTGGGCGGCGCCAGCGGCGGCTGCGTGCTGGCGTGTTCCATGATGACCGCTTCGGGCAGCGAGGCCGCGCCTGCGCGGCTGGCCATGGCACTGGTCACGGCGGCGGCACTGGCGCCCTTGAAAAAACTTCTGCGTGAAACCATGGTTCGCTTCCTTGTTAGTGATTCGGCGCCGCGCTGCCCGTCATGGCTGCCTGCAGTGCGGCGTCGGCCAGCCAGAAGTCGCGTTGCGCTTCGATGGAGGCATTGACACTGGCAACCTGCTCGCGTGCGTCGGCCAGCAAGTCAAATACACTAATGAGCATGCCGTTGTAGCGCAGCAGCTGCTCGTCCGAGATGCGCTTCTTGAGCGGGACAATCTCGTCACGGTAGTGGCGCGCGACTTCGTAGGCGCTGCGGTAGCCAGAGTAGGCCACGCGCACCTGCGAACGGGCGTCGATGGCGGCGCCGGCAGCCTTCTGCGCCGCCTGCATATAGCTCGCTTCTGCCTTGGCCACGCGCGCGCTGCCCCAGTCAAACAGGGGAATCTGCAGTTCGATCTGATAGCCCTTGCCGGCCGTGTCGCGCCGATAGCCCAGGTCCAGCAGGTTGATGAAGCGGGTGCTGCGAGTCAGTCCCAGGGATGCGGACAAACTTGCCAGCTCCTTTTGCGCCATCAGGATGTCGAGCCGGTTGGCCAGGGCCTTGTTTTCGGCATCGGTCCCGTCGCGTGGCGCCTCGGGCAAATCCGGCAGGCGCTCTGGTAGTTGGAGTTCGCTGCCATTGGTTAGGCCCAGCAGGCGGATGAGGTGTTCGCGCTCAGTGGTGCGCAGTTGGCGCGCACGCGCCAGTTGGGCGATGGCGTCGCCCAGGAAGGCTTGCTCGCGCGCCTGCTGCAGTGTGCTCCAGTTGCCGGCAGCGACCATGCGGCGCGCCAGCTCGGCGCTCGCTTCGGCCGCTTCCTTGACCTGCTCCATGTAGTCGGCGCTTTGGGTGGCCGCCACCGCCCCATACCAGGCGCGCCTGGTGTCGTCGGCAATGCGCAGCACGTCGCCGGCAGCGCGCATCTGGGCAACTGCATAGCGTTGCTGCTCGACTTGCACGGTGGCGGGCATGAGCAGCAGGCTCACGACCGGCAGCATCAAGGTGCGTTCGATGTCCACGCCATCGGGGCCGCGCAAATGGCCAAAGCTGAGAACGGGATTGGGGATGCGGCCAGCTTGCGCCAGGTCAGCTTCGGCGATGCCCAGCTCGGCGTAGGACGCTTGCAGTTGGCGGTTGTTCAGCAGTGCAATGCCCACGGCATCGTCTGCACTTAAGGGCTTGGCCAGCAGGGTAGCGTTATGCGCGTGCAACGCGCCTGGCGCAACGGCCGGCGTGGCTGGGCCACCGCGCTCCTGGACCATGCGGCGCACGGCATCCTGGCCACCATCAGGTGAAAAACTGGTGCAGCCGCCCAGCGCGAACGCGGTGGCCAGCGACAGCAGTGCCCGTCGCGATGAACGAAAACCCTGCATCAGGCCAGCTTGGCCGGGTAGCCGGCCGCCGCGACAGCCTTGAGCACGGCGTCCTTGTCGTGCCTGGTGTCCACTTGCACCTGGTGGTGGTGCATGTCGAAACCCACAGTTGCCTGCGGATCGAGCGCCTTGATGGCCTTGGTAATGACCCCGGCGCAGTGACTGCAGCTCATGTCGGGGACCTGTAAAGTGATCATGCGAATACTC
>JBJMVX010000007.1:0-9000 GCA_045810445.1 Massilia sp. | reverse complement strand
CGTGGCACTAAGCACAGGCCGTATGGGTCCTCGCTTTCGCAAGGACAGTGGGGGTGGTGGCCGTGCTGGGACAGCACTGTAGCGACTTGCGTAACTTACCTACTGTTGGCCCTCAGCTGCTGCAGCGTCGCTGCAAAATCCAGTCCCGCCATATGCTGGTCCAATGTGGCCACAAACGCCGATCCATAACCACCAAATTCCCCACTGTCCTTGCGAAAGCGAGGACCCATAGCACCTATGAACAATGCAGGCGTGGCACTAAGCACAGGCCGTATGGGTCCTCGCTTTCGCAAGGACAGTGGGGGTGGTGGCCGTGCTGGGACAGCACTGTAGCGACTTGCGTAACTTACCTACTGTTGGCGTTCAGCTGCTGCAGCGTCGCTGCAAAATCCAGTCCCGCCATATGCTGGTCCAAAGTGGCCACAAACGCCGGTCCATGCATGCTCACCAGGTAAGGGCGCAGTTCGTCAAGCAGTTCGTAAGCGTCGATATCGCTCTCGGCCAGCAGCCGTTCCAGGCGCGCTATTTTTTCAACGGGGTCCTTGACAGTGGCCACATCCGATTCCGGCTCCGCTGTGGCGTCCAGCCATGATGCAGCTGCGTCTACGGTCGCCATCAATTCACGCTCGACCTTCGCCACGCTGTCGTTGATCACTGCGCCTTCGGCAATCTGTGCCTCCAGTGCGAGCGCCACCTCCACGAAACGACTCGCACCAAGGCTGCCTATGGACCCGCGCAGGCGATGCAGCAGCGGCGCCGCAGCCTGGGCTTCCCCGCTGGCCAACGCATGCTTGATGGCGGCCAGCTCCGTGGGCACCTGGGCCAGCACGCGGCGGACCACGTCAATGAGCATCTTGCGCTGGCCGGGCGCCTGATTTTGCAACAGCGCTGCAATGTCGAACTGACCAGCCACCGGAATGGCACCGCCAGCGCTGCGGGAGGGCAGGTAGCGCACCAGACAGGCCAGCATCTGCTCCACGTCCAGTGGTTTGGGGACGAAATCGTCCATACCCGCCTCGATGCAGCGCGCGCGTTCAAACGAGAGCACGCCGGCACTCATGGCGATGATCGGCGTCTTCAGACCACGTTCGCGCCGGATTGCGCGCGTAGCCGCGTAGCCATCCATGCCAGGCATCTGTACATCCATCAGTATCAGGTGGAAGCGTCCCGGATCTGTGTCGAGCAAGCTTAGTGCTTCGCTACCGTCGCTTGCAGTTTCCACAGTGGCGCCAGCCTGTTCCAACACGCCGTGCGCGACAAACTGGTTCAGCGGATTGTCTTCCACCAGCAGGATGTGGGTTTGGTGCAGTGGCGCCGCTGTCGGCACGGAAGCCACCCCCGTGTCGCCTGCCGCAACTGGCGCACTCGCGGTACCGGCCAAGGCGTCCAGGATGCCCGATGCGCTGACCGGTGTGAGTAGGGCCACGCTGTTGGCCGCTGCCTCTCCTTGCTGCACATAGCGTCCACGGGCCAGTGTCCCCATCATCATCAGCAGGCGCGCGACTCCCGCACCGTTGGCTGTATCGAGCGCGCGCACGGCCTGCACTGGATCGGGACTGGCCATCTCCCAGTCGTACAGGATGGCGCTGTACGGCTCTTTGCGCGCTGCGATACAGGACAGCGCTTCGGCCTGCGTTGCCGCGCTATCTGCCTCCCAACCCCAGGATGCGGCCAGCCAGCAAACGTAAGCGCGACTGTCTGCGCTGGCGTCGACCACCAGTAGGCGCTGGAACGGCAAGGCCTGTGGCGGCTCCGGCATACGCGCTGCAAGCAGGGGCAGTTCCAGGGCAAACGTGCTGCCCGAGCCGGGCGTGCTGGACGCTTCAAGTGTTCCGCCCATCAGCTCGGTCAAGCGGCGGCAGATGGCCAGCCCCAGACCAGTGCCGCCGAAGCGGCGTGTGGTGGAAGCGTCGGCCTGCGAGAACGGTTTGAACAGCTGTTCCTGCTGCTCGGCGCTGATGCCTATGCCGGTATCGTGTACGGAAAACCGCAGTCGCGTATGCTCGCCATGGCGTTCAACCACCTGCACTACCAGCCTAACCGCGCCGTGCTGGGTAAATTTGATCGCGTTACCGACCAGGTTGATCAGCACTTGTTGCAGCCGCAGTGCGTCGCCATGCAAGGTGTCGGGCACCTCGGCTTGCACGCCAATCGACAGGGACAGGGTTTTCTGGCCGGCGTTGACGGTCATGATGGTGGCGATCGCGTCGAGCACATCGCTCAAATGGAAGGTCGTGGTAGAGAGCTCCAGGCGCCCGGCTTCGATCTTGGAAAAATCGAGCACGTCGTTGATGATGGTGAGGAGGGCATTGCCCGAGGCGCGCACCATGTCCAGATAGTGGCGCTGTTCGGGCTGAAGCTCGGTTTTGCTGAGCAAGTGGGTGATGCCCAGCACCGCATTGAGCGGCGTGCGGATCTCGTGGCTGATGTTGGCGACAAATTCCGTCTTGGCCTGGTTGGCCGCGTCGGCGCGCCGTTCGCTGGCGGCCTGGCGCAGCTCCGCGCTTTTGCGCTCGCTGATATCCATGACCATCGTGTAAAAGCCTGTCACCGCCCCATCGGTGCCGATGTCAGGAATGAAGTGGGCCATGAAATAGGCCGTACCATTTGGACCCTCGGTACGCACCTCGCTTTGCACCGGCTGGCCGGCCAGGGCCTGGGCGATCGGCTCTTGCAACTGGGCGTAGGTAGCAGGCGGCAGCACGTCACGGATGGTGCGTCCCAACATGGCCGCCGGGTCCAGTCCCACCATCGATTGATAGCGCGCATTGGTGAAGGCGTATTCTTCGTTCAGGTTGATGTAGGCGATCAGCGCCGGCATCGCGTCGGCAATCATGCGCGCCCGTTTCACCCCTGCTGCAATGGCGTCTTCGAAGGCAATGCGTTCGGTCACATCGTGCAGGAAGGCCGTGGCCATATAGGTATCGCCATGTACCAGCGACCCGACCGACAGTTCGACAGGAATCTGGTGGCCATCACGGTGCCTGGCCTGGACCCGGATGCGGGTGTTGATGATAGGGCCAGTGCCGGTGAGGGCAAATGCCGCCATGCCGGCATGATGGGCGCCATGCTGGTCGGACGGGATGATGAGGTCGGCGATGTCGCGCCCGATTGCCTCGGAACGGGGCCAGCCAAAGGTTTCTTCGGCCCGCGCATTCCACTCCAGGACCTTGCCCGTGCTGTCGCAGCTGACAAAGGCATCCGGCGCTCGTTCCAGGATGCTGCGCATGAGCGACTCGCTGGCGGTCACGCGTGCCTGGGCGGCGACGCTTTGCGCCACCAGGGCATAGATGGCGCCACTGAGCTCGCCGATTTCGTCCTGGCGATCGAGCTGCAGGCCGCTGATGTCGTTGCGGCCTTCGCGCACCAGCAAGGCCTGGCGTCGCAGGCGCTCCAGTGGTGCCAGCGCGCGCCGGGTGGCCAGCCACCCGACCAGGCCCGCGAAGGCGGCCAACAAGGCAGAGGCGAACAGCACGCGTAGGCGCAGCAGGTGTATGGGCGCGAACGCTTCATCGCTGGGATAGCGCGAGGCGACGATCCAGTCGGTGGTCTTGAGGCGCTTGTACGAGTAGATCCCAAGGCTGCCCTCGCGATTGGGTGACTCGGCCCAACCTTCAAAGCCCTCCAGCGCACGCAAGGTGGCGGGGTTGACGTTGGGTTTGGCGGCCACGTGTTCGAGCAGGCGTTCGCGTTCAGGGTGGTTGAGCAGGATGCCTTTGCCGGTCATGATGAACATGAAGCCCGTCTGGCCTTGGTGGGATGCCGAGACTTCCTTGAACAGGTCGGAGGAGTTCAGGTCCAGCGAGGCGGCCAGGATGTAGACCATCTTGTGCTGGCTGTCGAACACGGGCTCGGTCATGGCCAGCACCGGATTGCCGGACACGGAGCTGCGAAATGGCGCTGAAATGACGCCATGGCCCAAGCGCACGGTGTCGGCAAAATAGGCCCTGCCACTGAACGACTGAGTGGGCGCGCTGGCGTTGGCACGGGTGGACGCCACCAGGCGCCCGTTCATGTCAAAGGCGCCCAGATTGGAGAACTCCTTGCGCAAATAGGTGCGCGAGACAATGAAGGCGCGCAGGGCTTGCGGGTCGCTGCGGGCGGCGTCGGGCAGGTCTTCGGACAGGGAGCGCAGCAGCCCTTGGCGCGCACTTAATTGCTCGTCCAGGGTGCGGGCGGTGCCGGCCAGGCGCGCAAACTGCTGGTCGCCGATGACCGACTTCATGTCCTCTTCCACCAGCGTCAAGGCCATGGTGGTGGCAAAAATCGTGGCGCCCAGTACCAGCAGGATGACCAACAACGTCATCCGCATCTTGAGTGAAGTTTTGAGCAGACGCCGCAGGGCCATAGTCCGGTTGCCGAGATAGTTATACAACAGTATCACATGAGCATCGCGGCGTCAGACGGTTTATACTCGGTATCAGAAAAGTTTGCCACGCGCTGAGCCTGTTGGTAGCATGGCCACACGTAAGTCTGCGCCGCTCATCACTGAATTGGGGAAACTGTGGATCCTGTCGAACGTATTCGTGTGGTGCTCATCGACGACAATGATGTCACCCGGGGCGTGCTGCGACTGGCGCTGCCGTTCGACATCGAAGTAGTGGGGGAGGCTGCCAGCGGCCGCAGCGGCCTGGACGCCTGCCTGCGCCTGAAACCCGATATTGTCTTCCTTGACATCTTGATGCCCGATATGGGTGGCCTGGAGATTCTGCCGGCCATCAAGGATGCCTTGCCCATGACCGAGGTACTAATGGTCACTGCCAGTAATGATCGTTTGACAATAGAACAGTCCATCATGGGCGGGGCGGCCAGTTTCATCATCAAGCCCTTCAGTGCAGGCACCATCCAGGATGCCGTGAACCGCGCCCTCAATAACCTCAAGCGCAAACGCAGCGCGCAAGGCGCAGCCGGATCCGGGGCAGCGCGTTGAGTCCCGCCGTGGAAGCGGAACCGGCGCTCATTCTCATCATTGACGATTCCGTGATAGCCGTGCGCCTCCTGAGCGGGATGGTGCGTGAACAGGCCAGCACAATTTTCGCCCTCAATGGCGCCGACGGCATCACGCTGGCGCGCGAGCGCCGGCCCGACCTGATTCTGCTCGACGTGCAAATGAAATCCATGGACGGCTACCAGGTCTGCCGTGAAATCAAGAACGACCCTGAACTGCGTGATATCTCGGTCATCTTCGTCACCGGCAGTGCCGACAGTGACAATGAAATCGCCGCACTGGAGGCTGGTGCGGCCGATTTCATTGCCAAGCCGCTCAATCAGGCCGTGGTCCAGGCGCGAGTGCGTACCCAGTTGCAGCTGCAGGCGGCACTGAGGGCGCTGGAAAAGCTGGCACGGGTCGACGTGCTCACAGGCTTGTTCAACCGGCGATACTTCGATGAACAGATCGAGCGCGAAATCGCGCGCCACCGTCGCCAGCAACTGCCGATGGCGCTCGCCTTTGTCGATATCGACTGCTTCAAGGGCTACAACGACCATTTCGGTCATCTTGACGGTGACGTCTGCCTGGCCAAGGTGGCGCGTCTGATCGAGTCGGCAACCCACCGACCAGGAGAAGTGGTGGCCCGCTTCGGTGGCGAAGAATTTGTTGTAATTCTGCCCTACACAGCCCTGCCGGCCGCCATCAGCTACGCCGAAAACCTGTGCCAGGCTATACGCGCCGCGGCTTTGCCGCATCCCGCATCGACAGTCGGCCCGCATGTGACAGTCAGTGTGGGCGTGGTGGCCGCCGTGCCGGTCGCCACCATCGGCGCGCGTCACATGCTGGCGCGGGCCGACATGGCCTTGTACAGCGCAAAATCTGGCGGACGCGATCGCGTGTGCGCCTTGCCGGTGGAACCGAGCTGAGAGACCGATGGCCCCGACCATCACGCGCCGGCTGTTGACGCTCACCGTGCTGGCGCTGGTGTACTACGGCGCGGCGCGTCTGGGCTTGCTGCTCGCTTTCGCCGACAGCAATGCCAGTCCGGTGTGGCCACCCTCGGGGATTGCCGTGGGCGCGCTGCTGGTTGGCTCACTGCGGCTCTGGCCCGGTATTTTTGTTGGCGCGGCCGTGGCCAATATCGTGGTGTTCCTTTCCAATGACGTGGCGCCCGTGTGGCCGACCGTGGTGGTGTCCTGCGTGATTGGCGCGGGTAACGCCAGTGAAGCCCTGTGCGCCGCCTGGTGCATGCGACGCTGGTGCCATGGTCCTTTGCTTAGCCAGATCCAGAACGTCTACAAATTTGCCATCGTCACGTCGCTCTCGTGCGCCGTCAGCGCCCTGGTGGGCACGGGCGTATTGCTGGCAGCAGGCCTGGTGCCCATGGCTGTGGGCTGGACCGTGTTTGGCACCTGGTGGGTGGGTGACGTGGTCGGCGTGCTGGTCATCGCGCCGGCCCTGCTGGCATGGCGCGACGCTCGCCTGGCACAGTTGTGGGGGGCGCTGACGGTGGAACGCATTGTCTCGTTTCTGCTGCTGTGTGTGGCCCTGTTCGGCGTGTTTGGACACCGATACGCAGCCGATGGGGGCGACCGTTGGGTCGCCTACCTGCTGGTGCCTGGCCTGGGTTGGGCCGCCTTTCGCCACGGCGCGCGCGGCACCACGCTCGCCAGCATCGCCGTCGCCGCCGGTGCGGTGGCCGGCACCATTCGCGGCCTGGGGCCATTTGCCACCGGTACCCTGAACGACGCGCTCTTTTTCATCCAGACCTTTGTGGCCCTTTGCAGTTTGCTGGGACTGGTGCTATGCGCCGACATGCACGAAATGCGCGGTCGCCATCCGGGCGATGCCTTGCGCAAGCGGGTGGCCGCGCACTGGGCCACGCTGTTTGTCGGGCTGGGGATGACGGTCCTGGTCTGGCACCTGGTGTCGGGCGCCACCGAGCGCCGCGCGCTGGAGCGCTTTGACAGCGCCGCCGCCAACATCGAGCAGCGTATCGTCGAACGCATGCGCACCTATGAGCAGGCCCTGCGCAGCGGACGCGCCCTCTACAGTGCCTCCATTTCGGTCGAGCGCGACGAATGGCACGCGTTTATCGATGGCATGGGCGTCGATCGCAATTTTCCGGGCGTGCAGGGGATCGGTTTTGCCGCACTGGTGACACCGACCAGCCGCGCAGAGCTGGAAAAGCTGGTGCAGGCTGACGGTTTTGCGGACTTCAAGATCTGGCCGCCGATCGCGGGGCCGCGCGCGATGGCCGTAATTTACCTCGAGCCCTTCGATGAACGCAACCGGCGCGCCTTCGGCTTCAATCTGCTGTCCGAACCCACCCGCCGCGCTGCCGTCGAGCAGGCCGAACGCACCGGTTTGCCGACCGTATCTGCCAAGGTCACCCTGGTGCAGGAAGCCGGCAACAAGGCGCAGGCGGGCTTTCTGATGTTCGTGCCCGTCTATCGCAATGGCGCGCCTGTGGCAACGCAGGCCGAACGCAGCGCCGCGCTGCAGGGCGTGGTGTACGCGCCGTTTCGCATGGATGACCTGATGGCTGGTGTCGTCGCGGCGCAGGCTGCGGACGTCGGGATCGAGATCTTCGACGGCGACTCGACCGATGTGGCGCAGCGCATGCATGCCAGCGCGCTGCGCTCGAACCAGGACCAGAAGGATTATCCGAACCCTTACCGCAAGGTGACAGCAGTGCAGTTGCAGCAGCACCAGTGGAATGTGCGCGTGACCTCGTTGGCGGCCTTTGAAAATTCCATCGACCGCCAGAAGTCGCAGATCGTACTGGTCGCCGGCACCATCATCAGTCTGTTGTTTTTCGGCGTGGTGCGGGCGCTGGCCGCGCGCGAGGAATACGCCGCTGCGCGGGCCGAGCAAATGCGTAGCGCGCTGGCCCAGTCCGAGCGCAAGTTCGAGTCGCTGGTCGATTCGGCGCTGGAGTTTGCCATCATCGGCACTGACCTGGAAGGGCGCATCCAGGTGTTCAGCACGGGTGCGGCGCGCATGCTCGGCTATGCACCGGAGGCCATGATCGGCCACCAGACGCTGGCCCTGTTTCATGTGGCGGCCGAGGTGGCGCAGCGCGCTGACGAGCTTTATGCGGAAACAGGCAAGCAGTTAAGCGGGGTGGACGTCTTGCTCGCGGCGGCGCGCGAGGAGCGCGCCGAGCAGCGTGAATGGACGTATGTGCATCGTGACGGCAGCCTGATTCCGGTCAGCCTCGTGGTGACCGCCATCCATGCAGCCGACGGCTCGGCGGTGGGGTTTTTGGGCGTGGCGCACAATGTGGCGCGCCAACAGGAGTTGCAAGCCTCGCTGGTGCGCGCCAAGGAGCTGGCCGAAGCTGCCAGCCGCGCCAAGAGCGAATTCGTGGCCAATATGAGTCACGAGATTCGCACCCCAATGAACGCGGTCCTGGGCATCTCGCATTTGCTGGGCAAGTCCCAGCTGGCGCCAGAGCAGCGCAACTACCTTGACATGATCAGGACTGCCGGCCACTCCCTGCTTGGCATCATCAATGATGTGCTGGACTTCTCGAAAATCGAGGCTGGCCGCATGGAACTGGCGCCCGAGCCATTCGACCTGGACCTGGTGCTCAATACCTGCGCATCGATCATGGCGGTCAACGCTGGCGACAAGGATCTCGAGCTGGTGGTGTCGGCCCAGGCCCGGTTACCGCGCCAACTGGTGGGTGATCCGCTGCGCTTGCAGCAGGTGCTCTCCAACCTGATCTCAAACGCGGTCAAATTTACCGACCACGGCGAAGTGTCGCTGCTGGCCGAGCAGGTAAGCCGCGTGGGCGAGCATCTTACGCTGCGCTTTATCGTCAGTGACACCGGCATTGGCATCGACGCTGAACAGCAGCGCAAGCTGTTTTCGCCGTTCACCCAGGCCGATGCGTCAATGACGCGGCGCTTCGGTGGCACCGGCCTGGGACTGACCATTACCAAGAATTTGGTGGAGCTCATGGGCGGGACCATCGCCCTCGAGAGTGCGGCCGGCGGTGGCAGCCGGTTTACCGTCACCTTGCCGCTGCAAACTGCTTCGGGCGCGGCGGCATTGCGCTCCTT
>JBJMVX010000006.1:0-3131 GCA_045810445.1 Massilia sp. | reverse complement strand
TGGCCATACCGCGAAGATCATGGTAGTCGACGACGATGTGCGTCTGCGCGACCTGCTGCGGCGCTATCTGACCGAACAGGGCTTCAATGTCACGACGGCAGAAAGCGCTCCGGCGATGAACAAGCTGTGGCTGCGCGAACGCTACGACCTGCTGGTGCTGGACCTGATGCTGCCGGGCGAAGACGGCCTGTCCATTTGCCGCCGCCTGCGTGGCGCCGGTGACCAGACGCCGATCATCATGCTCACGGCCAAAGGCGAAGACGTCGATCGCATCGTTGGCCTGGAAATGGGCGCAGACGATTATCTGCCCAAGCCGTTCAATCCACGCGAACTGGTGGCGCGCATAGGCGCAGTCTTGCGCCGCAAGGGCCCCGATGAAATCCCTGGCGCGCCATCAGAGACGCCGCAGTCGTTTGAGTTCGGCCAGTTCGTGCTGGACCTGGGCACCCGCACCCTGAAAAAAAATGGCGAGACCGTGCCCCTGACGACCGGCGAATTCTCCGTGCTCAAGGTGTTTGCACGCCACGCCCGCCAACCGCTCTCGCGCGAAAAGCTCATGGAACTGGCGCGCGGACGTGAATACGAAGTGTTCGACCGCAGCCTGGACGTGCAGATTTCACGGCTGCGCAAATTGATCGAACCGGATCCTTCCTCGCCGCTGTACATCCAGACGGTGTGGGGCCTGGGCTATGTGTTCATCCCGGAAGGCCAGCCCCGCTAGTGTTTTCCCGTGAATTGATGACGAGCCGCGTGCCGCGCCTGACCTGGCTCAGGAGCGGCCTGTTCTGGCGCACCTTCCTGCTGCTGGGGATTTTGACGGCCGTGTCCATGGCGTCCTGGATCGGCATGATCAGCGCCGTCCAGCGCGGGCCCCAGGTGCAGCAGACGGCCGAACTGGTGATCTCGGTGGTCACCATCACCAAGACCGCCCTGACCAATTCGGCGCCCGAGCTGCGCAGCGAACTGCTGTTTGAATTATTCAGCAATGAAGGCATCCGCATCTTCCCGCTTGAAAAAGACGATGTCATTGAGCCGCCACCGGCCAACCCCTTGATGAACGATATCGCCAAAATCGTCAAGGAACGCCTGGGTACCGACACCCGGTTTTCTGGCAGCGTCAATGGCGCCGCTGGATTTTGGATCAGCTTTAACATCGACGATGACAAATACTGGCTGATGCTCGAACGCGAACGCCTGGAGGGTTTGACCGGCGTGCAGTGGATTGGCTGGGCCAGCGTAGTGGGCGCACTCTCCCTGCTCGGTGCCGGCCTCATTTCCAGCCTGGTCAACCTGCCGCTGGCCCGCCTGACCGTGGCCGCACGCGCCATCGCCCAGGGCAAGCGCCCAGATCCCCTGCCCGAGAAAGGTCCCAAGGAGATCCTGGAAGCGAACCGCAGTTTCAACCAGATGGTCGACGACCTGCAGCAGGTCGAGTCGGACCGTGCGGTCATCCTGGCAGGCATTTCGCATGACTTGCGCACACCGCTCGCGCGCATGCAGCTGGAACTGGAAATGGCGAAGTTAAGCACCGAGGCGCGCGAAGGCATGCAGTCCGATATCGGGCAAATGGACGCCATCATTGGCCAGTTCCTGGACTACGCCAAGCCGACCGAGGCAGCGACCTTCGTCCCCGTTGATATCAGCGAACTGCTGATCGACTGCGCGCGTGAAGCCGAGCGCATGCCGAACGTGAAAGTCAACACCGACATCGCGCCGAACGTGCTTGTAAAGGGCAATGCCACCGATCTGCTGCGTGTGTTTAACAACATCATCGAGAACGCGCGCCGCTATGGCCGCACACCGGGCAGCGAGCTGACGGAAGTGGACATCAGCTGCAAGGTGAGGCTGCGCGGCCAGGGCCGGCGCGCCATCATCGAATTGCAGGACCACGGCGTTGGCGTACCCGAAGAGATGGTGGAAAATCTGCTCAAGCCATTCACGCGCATGGACACGGCACGCGGCCAGGCCAATGGTGCCGGCCTTGGCCTGGCCATCGTGCAGCGCGTTGTCACCCGCCACAACGCCGAACTGCAGGTTGGCGAGCGTGAAGGCGGCGGCTTGCGCATTGCCCTGCTCATGCCCCTGGCCGAATAAACCCTTTGACTGGAATGCCCATGATCGCCTACAGCGCAATTGAAGACGCCGCAGCCCGCCTGCGTGGCGTGGCCCATCACACCCCAGTGCTGACCTCCAGCACCGCAGACGCCCAGACTGGCGCACAGCTGTTTTTCAAGTGCGAGAACTTCCAGCGCATGGGCGCTTTCAAATTTCGCGGCGCTTATAACGCCGTCATGCGCTTCACCGACGCCCAGCGCGCGGCGGGTGTGCTGACCTACTCCTCGGGTAACCACGCGCAGGCCATCGCGCTCTCGGCCAGCTTGATTGGCATTCGTTCGGCCATCATCATGCCGCACGACGCGCCAGCCTTGAAGGTCGCAGCGACCAAGGGCTACGGCGGCGAAGTGATCGTCTATGACCGCTACAAGGAAAACCGCGAAGAGATTGGACAGCGGCTGGCCAAGGAGCGCGGCATGACGCTCATTCCACCATATGATCATCCGGACGTCATCGCCGGTCAGGGCACGGCAGCCAAGGAGCTGTTTGAGGCCTGCGGTGAACTTGACGTGCTGCTGGTGTGCCTCGGTGGCGGCGGCCTGCTGGCCGGCAGCGCCATCGCCGCGCGCGCGCTTAGCCCGCAGTGCAAGGTGATCGGGGTAGAACCGGAAGCCGGCAACGACGGCCAGCTGTCACTGCGCAAGGGCCAGATCGTCCACATCGCTGTTCCCGACACGATTGCCGATGGCGCCAAGGTCACCCACCTGGGCGAGCACAATTTTGCCGTGATCGAACGCTGCGTGGACGACATCGTGACCGTGTCGGACGCCCAGCTCATCGCCACCATGAAGTTTTTTGCCGAACGCATGAAGATGGTGGTGGAGCCAACCGGCTGCCTCGCTGCCGCTGCGGCGCTGCACGGGGTCGTTGATATCAAGGGCAAACGGGTGGGCGTCGTGATCAGCGGTGGCAACGTGGACCTGGCAACATTTGCCCAGATGGTCGGCTAAGCCAGCAAACTATTTGCATACGAGCGCTGCCGCACATACGGCGTTTTTCCTGCACGGTATAAAGAG
>JBJMVX010000005.1:0-18426 GCA_045810445.1 Massilia sp. | reverse complement strand
TTGTTACCAACCATCGGGCCCTTGCCAGTTACTTCGCAAACACGTGCCATAGCGCACTCCTAAAAATAAATCCAAATCTGGAAAAAAGAGAGTATAGCGCGAAAACAATCAGATAATCAATGACTTGTGAAAAACAATTGTGTCTCATGGCTTTTTAAAATGTCACATTTGGCGCGGCAAGCGTGTGACATGCCGGGGCAGCGCATGCGGCAGGCTCAGTTGCGGTACTCCACTTGCCACGATTTGCCCTCGTCGCGCGAGACGCGAATGGTGAACATGCCGGTCTGACCCAGGTCGGCGTCCAGCAGAGCGCCGGAGGACAAGGGCGTGATGCGGCGACCCAGCGTGTACAGGCCAGCCTGGGTCCAGGTCGTGCCGCCATCTGCACTCACTTGCAATTCCGGCGTGCTCAATATGCCGCCGGGCATGAAGATCTTGCCATCCCTGGCGGGAACGGGCGGCGCCACTTTCGACTTGAACGGCACCTGGATTTCCTGCCACGTGCTTGCCTGGTCGGAGGAAACAAAGGTGCTGGCAAAAATGCCGCCCACGCCAAGAGCCGGGCTGGTCAAGGCCCCTAACGATCCTGTGGGTGTGACGGTCAAACCGAACAGATGGGCATCTTTCGGCGTTGCGCGCGCGGTCCAGGTCTTGCTGGCCGTGTTGTAGTAATTCAATGGCCCCTTGACGGTCGTATAGGCGAACCCCTGTGCTGTTTGCCACATCCAGAATTTGCTCGTGCCGCTCAAAAATTCAGCGGCAACGTTTTCAGTACGCATAGGGCTCCAGTTGCCCGCCTCCAGCGCTGTGGAGTGGAAGATGGTGAGCTCGTTGTCGTGTTGCAGGGCAAGGAACCAGCCAGCGGTATCGTTGCCACAGATATAGAGCAGTGTGCCGAATGGCAGATTGCCGGTATCGACGGGCACCAGTTGGTCGACACCGGTCGGTTTGCGCAGCAAGGTGAGAAATTCGCCGACTGCGAGCATATCGGTACCGGCCGCGTCGACAGGCGTGACGCAGAGCAGAGATTCCATCCCGGGGCCGCGCAGCGTGCTCCAGTGTCCTGCCTGGTCGCGTACCAGGACGGTGTTCATGCGGCTCGCTGCGATGACGCGCCCATCGGTCAGCTCTGTCATGCAATCGGCGCCCACGGGATGGCGCATGGCGTCGGCCTCGGCTTCGCCCTCGGCTAGCGCGTCCTTGCCCGACAGCCAGCCAGGATCGGCACCGCGGGCAAACAGTGCAGCCTGCACAGGGGCAAAGCGCTCCATTAAATGTTGATTGGAGACGACACGGCGGCTGCGGCCAAACAGCACATTGGTGCCGATGGGCGTGACGATGAGCCGGCCGAGGTCGACCTGTTTCTCGGTTCCGACGACAAAGTTCGCCAAGTGTGCGTTTTCCGGAAGGCGCACGATCTTTTTCGCGGCGCGTGCTTTCAATTCGCTCACTCGATAGGTGCCTGGCGGGACCTTTCCGATAAACAGGGCGGTATCGCGCGCCATGCCTGGTGCAAGCTGTTCGAGCACAAAATTCACGCGCAGTGGGGTGTCGCCTTCCGTGCTGATCCGACTCACCCATATCTGGTCGAAGCCGCGGATTTGTCCCGTGTTGGCGGTCACGCTGATGGCAACGCTGAGCAATTTTTCCTCGCGCGGTTGGAGGAGATCATCGACGCCTTCGGCGCGTGGTGTCGATGCCCAGACGGCTGGGCTGCACAGCAAAGGGAGACAGAGGGCTGCGCGCAGCATGCGCTGACATAGGATCATGAGGTATTCCTGACAATTGATAATGAAGACGGCTGGCTGGGCGGAAGTCACTCGGCCATGCCTTGCGCGATGACGGTCCTAGGCAAGGCTGTGCTAATGGTGATGGGTTTCCCCTGGCTCGTCTGCGAGGGGGCGGGTGCGCACGCGCGCACTGGTATCGACACACCCGAGGAATGCGGCCTTGCTATGTGGGCGATTGCACTGCAGGTCGTTGAGTTCGGCAAACAGAAGCAGCGCTTGCAGATTGCGTGCCGCATGGGCTTGCACATGCGGGTCGCTGTCATGCGCGCTACGGCGCATCAAGACGGCAGCGCGGTTGATGGCGCGCGCAGTCGGTGCTGTTGTGCCCACCAGGCGCGTGAGCGCGTCGGCAGCGCGCCAGCGTATGCCGGGGTCAGGATCGGCGAGCAGGTGGGCCACGGCGGATTGCAATTGCAGAAAGCGCTGCTGCCGATACAGCGTCCCCAACGGGCCAGGACCAGCTTCGTCGGTAAAGTAGCCAGTATCGGTGCTGCGGACAGGTAGTTCCAGCAGTTGTGCGGCGATGCGGCTGGGATCTTTGCTCTGTTGCGCGGCGCGCAGATAGGCCAGGCTGTCCAGCGATGCGATCTTGGACAGGTCTGCCACTTGCGGCAAGCGCGGTAGCGCGGTGATGGTGTCGTCAATTTCCAAAAAGCCCATTTGGACCTGCACGGCGCCCGCCAAACCCTTCGCCACGTTGGCTGCGGCACTGCCATACAAGCGCGTTTGCAGTCCGGGTTGCTGCCGTTCACGCATACTGCCGACGGTATACCACTCATTGACGTAATGCAGCTCCCGTTCTCGCCACGTCGAGCCATCCCGCCTGTCGTCGCTGGCAAACAGGCTGGCGCGGTAAGCCTGCAGCGCTGGCGGCAAGTCGACATCGATGACGGTGATGACGGCCAGCTCGCCGCGATAGCGGCAGCCGCCGCCAAAATCAAACGGTTCCAGATTGGGCGCGACGAGGGTGCGCAGGGTGGCCCCGAGCGTTCGGGTATCAATGGTAGTGTCATCGATGCGCACCCAGGATTCGCGCGTCACTGGTGAGTTTCCCTTGAAGTGGTAGAGCGCGCCTGGCTTGAATCCTCCGGCCGGTCGCACACGGTACAGCGGCCCGTCGAACACGCCATTGGCCCCAATCCAGCCGGCAAGCCGATGCCCTTCGTCGGACACCGTGCTCAGCACGACAGGAAGCTGTTTGCCGCTGGCCACGTCGGTGATCGTCAAGGCGCTGGCGCGCATGTCGACCGGTCCCTCGAACAGGACGCCGACGGCATTGCGCGGCAAATGCTGGGGTTGCTCTCGGGTGGTGGCGCGATGCAGAAAGCCGGCGCCTTTGCGCTCCAGCACGGGCAGGCCCTGGTCACGCGAGGCTGCCATGATAAAAGCGAGCTCTGGCGCTGGCGAGGCCAGCGTCGGCATCGCTTGGGCCACGGACCCGCAGGCAAGGCTGCTCTGATGAGCCATGCCCGCCATGAAGGCCAGTAGGGCGCAGGCGAGGGTCTTTTGGCGCGATGATATCCGGGACAGCGGCGCTGTGCTCGATCGTGATGGATGCTCGCTCATGGTCAATACAAGTGACAGGGAGCCAGAGTATGGCATCCCATTTTCTTTTTTGGCAACAATTGTTGCGCCGCGCTGCGCTACAACTGTCCATGCTCGGCAAACGAGTGCACCTGGGCCCCGGCGACCACAAAATGGTCGAGCACGCGGATGTCGACCAGGGCCAGGGCTTGCACCAGGGCACGCGTGAGTAGCAAGTCGGCGTCGCTCGGCTCGGACACGCCCGAGGGATGATTGTGGGCCAGCATGACGCTGGCAGCATTGTGGGCCAGGGCCGCCTTGACCACTTCACGCGGATAAACGCTGGTGTGGGTCAGGGTGCCGCGAAACAATTCCTCGCATGCCAGCAGGCGATTTTTCACGTCCAGAAAGAGCACGACGAAGGATTCGTGCTGCTGGCGCCCCATGCGAATGCGCAGATACTGGCGCACGGCATCGGGCGAACCCAGGGCGGGTCCCGCTCCCAATTGCTCGCCAAGGGCCCGCCTGGCCAGTTCCATGACTGCCTGCAACTGGGCGAATTTGGCCGGTCCCATGCCATGCACGGAGGACAATTGCGCCAGCGTGGCTGCAAACAAGCCCTGGATGGAGCCAAATTGCTGCAGCAGATCGCGCCCCAGTTCGACCGCACTGCGCCCCTGCACGCCCACGCGCAGAAACAAGGCCAGCAATTCCGGGTCGGACAGGGCGCTGGCCCCTTCCCGTATCAAACGCTCGCGCGGGCGCTGGGCCGCCGGCCAATCCTTGATACCCATATTGCTTCTCCTGGATCAAATGCAGGCAGCCGACGCGGTACAATATCGGTTTGCATGCTTTGTCGAACATTATGCCTAACGCAACTCCCGCTGTTGTCACCCCGTCGGCCTATCTGACCCTGCATTACCGACTGGCCACGGCCGACGGCACCGACCTCATCACCACGTTTGCCGGCAATCCCGCCACGCTGATGCTGGGACAGGGCCAGTTAGCCCCTTTCCTGGAAGATGCACTGATGGGCATGCCGGAAGGCGCGCACCAGACCTTTGATCTGGCGCCGGGCCAGGCGTTCGGTGAACGCAACGCGGAATTGGTGCGCGATGTGACGCGCGCCACGCTCGAAGAAAATTCGGCGCCGGGCAATGAATACCGGGTCGGTGACCTGGTCGACTTTGCCGCACCCGGTGGCGGTCGCTTTGCCGGCATCCTGCGCGAATTGCGCGAGGATGGCGCGACCTTCGACTTTAACCATCCGCTGGCCGGGCAGTCGCTCAAATTCGAAGTCAAACTGATTTCGGTGTTGTAAAAGGAACCCCATGACTAGTGAAATTCTCCTGGCCCAGCCGCGCGGTTTTTGCGCCGGCGTGGACCGCGCCATTGAAATCGTAGAGCGCGCCCTGGCCCAGTTTGGCGCCCCCATCTACGTGCGCCACGAAATCGTCCACAACGCCTATGTGGTGGAAGACTTGCGCAGCAAGGGCGCCATTTTCATTGAGGAACTGGACGATGTCCCTGCCGGCAATACCCTGGTGTTCTCCGCCCACGGCGTGTCCAAGGCCGTACGGGCCGAGGCCGAAGCGCGTGGCCTGACCATTTTTGACGCCACCTGCCCCCTGGTCACCAAAGTCCATGTGGAAGTGGCAAAGATGCGGCGCCAGGGCTGCGAAATCATCATGATCGGCCACGATGGACACCCGGAAGTCGAAGGCACCATGGGCCAGACGGAGCAGGGCATGTACCTGGTTGAAACGGTGGACGATGTGCTGGCCTTGCAGGTGAGCAGCCCGGACAACCTGGCCTATGTGTCGCAAACCACCTTGTCCGTGGACGACACCGCCGACATCATTGCCGCCATCAAGCAAAAGTTCCCGAATGTGATCGAGCCGAAAAAAGGCGATATCTGCTACGCCACCACCAATCGCCAGGAAGCAGTCAAGTTCATGGCGCCCCAGGTGGAAGTGGTGATCGTGGTGGGCAGCCCCAACAGTTCGAATTCGAACCGCCTGCGCGAAGTGGCGGAAAAGAAGGGAACGCCTGCCTATATGGTCGATAACGCCTCGCAAATCGATCCGCAGTGGCTGGTCGGCAAGTTGCGCATTGGCGTCACGGCAGGCGCGTCGGCCCCCGAAGTGCTGGTCCAGGCCGTGATCGATCGCCTCAAGGAACTGGGCGCGCGCAGCGTGCGCACCCTGGAAGGCGTGGAAGAACATGTGACCTTCCCCCTGCCGCGCGGGCTCGACAAAGCGGCTGCTGGCCCGGGCTAACTGTTGTTGTTTCTGGCGAACAAAATTTAATTTGGAACAGTTGTAATTTTCCGATATTAGTTTTCACCAAACCTCGCTATCATGGCGACGCTCGGATTTTTTGTCGCGAAGGCATGTAAATATGCCAACGCGGCTAGCGGTTGCGGTAGAACCAGAAACAAGGAGCGGCACTACGGGGTTTTCTCCGGGTGCCGTTTTTGTTAGAAGAACGATATAAAAGAGGCGCGTGGAAAACATGGATACATTTATCCAACAGATCATCAATGGACTGGTGACCGGCAGCATGTACGCCCTGGTCGCACTGGGTTACACGATGGTCTACGGTGTACTGAATTTGATTAACTTCGCCCACGGCGATGTGTTGATGGTGGGCGCGATGGTTGGCCTGTCGATCCTCAAGGGCCTGTCCATCGTGGCGCCGGAATTGCATGGCGGCGCGGCATTGGCGATTGCCATGCTCGGTGCCATACCCGTGTGTATGCTGGTCAATGTGATCATCGAACGTGTTGCCTACCGTCGTCTGCGCAATGCGCCGCGCCTGGCGCCCCTGATCACCGCCATCGGCATTTCCTACCTCTTGACGACCTACGCCCAGATGATCTGGGGCCGCGCGCCACTGTCCTTCCCGCAATTGCTCTCTACCGTCCCTATCAATATTGGTGGTGCCGTCATTTCCCAAACCCAGGTCTTGCTGCTGGCGCTGGCCTTGCTGTCCATGGGCGCGCTGGTGTTGCTGGTTGAACGTACCAAGCTCGGCCGCGCGATGCGCGCCACGGCCGAGAACCCCCGCGTTGCCGGCCTGATGGGTGTGGATTCGAACAAGGTCATCGTGGCTACCTTTGCCATTGGTGCTGCGCTGGCTGCTGTGGCTGGCGTGATGTGGGGTGCCAACTATTCCACCATTGTGTATGGCATGGGAACCTTGCCAGGCATGAAGGCCTTCTCGGCTGCCGTCTTGGGCGGTATCGGCAATATCTATGGCGCCATGATCGGCGGCATCGTGCTTGGCCTGATCGAGGCGATGGGGGCCGGCTACATTGGTGACCTGACCGGCGGTTTCCTCGGTAGCCATTACCAGGATATTTTCGCCTTCGTGGTCCTGATCATTGTGTTGACCATCCGTCCGTCCGGCATCATGGGCGAACGCGTTGCCGACCGCGCCTAACGAGAACTGACAAGGAACACTATGGCTCTGCTCTCATTTGACGTCGATCACAACAAGAACAAGGCTTTCGCCAGCATGGGCGCGGTCTTGCTGTTACTGATCATCTTTCCCTTCGTCGCCCAGCAGTTTGGTAACTCCTGGGTGCGCATCATCGACGTGGCGCTGTTGTACATCATGCTCGCGCTCGGCTTGAACATCGTGGTCGGCTTTGCCGGGCTGCTGGACCTTGGTTACATCGCTTTCTATGCGGTTGGTGCTTACATGGTGGGCTTGCTTGCTTCGCCCCAGTTTGCTGCCTTGCTCGAATCCATGGTCAACCAGTATCCAGCCGTGGGCAACTGGCTGGTGTCGGTGATGGGACCGGAAGTGCGCGACACCGGCATTCACCTCTCGCTGTGGGTGATCGTGCCGCTGGCCGCTGCCATGGCTGGTCTGGCTGGTGCCGTGCTGGGCGCGCCAACCTTGAAGCTGCGTGGCGACTATCTGGCCATCGTGACCCTGGGCTTCGGTGAAATCATCCGCATTCTGATGAACAACCTGAATGACCCGATCAACTTCACCAACGGTCCACAGGGCATCAATTTGATCGACCCTATCCGTATCTTTGGCGTGTCGCTGGCCGGCGAGCCCGGTTCCAAGGCCAATGTGATCATCGGCGGCTTCTCCATGCCGTCGGTCAATGCCTACTATTTCCTGTTCCTGGTGCTGTGCATTGCCGTCATTTTTGTAACGGCCCGCTTGCAGCATTCGCGCCTGGGCCGTGCCTGGGTCGCGATCCGTGAAGACGAAATCGCTGCCAAGGCCATGGGCATCAACACCCGTAACGTGAAGCTGCTGGCGTTCTCGATGGGCGCCTCGTTTGGCGGCATCGCCGGCGCCATGTTCGCGTCCTTCCAGGGCTTCGTTTCGCCCGAGTCCTTTTCCTTCACCGAATCGATCCTGGTGCTGGCCATGGTGGTGCTGGGCGGGATCGGTAATATTCCCGGCGTGATCATTGGCGGTGTGCTGCTGGCGTCCTTGCCGGACGTGCTGCGCTACGTGGTGGACCCGGTGCAGACCGCGCTGTTTGGCCACGTGGTGATTGATGCGGAAATCATGCGCCAGTTGTTGTACGGCCATGCCCTGGTACTGACCATGTTGTTCCGTCCTGCAGGCCTGTGGCCGGCATCGCGGCGCGAAGATCGCCCGGATGCGGCAGAAACGAACCGGACAGACGCCTTCCCGGCGGCGTGAGGAACAGAGCAATGAGCGAACAGATTATCCTCAAGATTGAAGGCGTGAACAAACGCTTTGGCGGCTTGCAAGCTTTAACCAATGTCAGCCTGAAAATCATGCGCGGCCAGATTTACGGCCTGATCGGCCCCAACGGCGCCGGCAAGACCACCTTCTTCAATGTCATCACAGGCTTGTACCAGCCGGACACTGGCACGTTTGAACTGGCCGGCAAGCCTTACTCGCCGTCGGCGCCGCACATGGTGGCCAAGGCCGGCATTGCGCGCACCTTCCAGAACATCCGCCTGTTTGGCGAAATGACGGCGCTGGAAAACGTCATGGTCGGCTGCCACATTCGCACCCATCAGGGCGTGTTTGGCGCCGTGTTCCGCCACAAGGCAGCGCGCATGGAAGAAGCGAAGATTCGCGCCCGCGCCCAGGAATTGCTGGACTTCGTAGGCATTGGCGAGTTTGCTCACCGCACCTCGCGCCTGTTGTCCTATGGCGACCAGCGGCGCCTGGAAATTGCACGCGCGCTGGCGACCGATCCGCAACTGCTGGCCCTGGACGAGCCGGCCGCAGGCATGAATGCGACCGAGAAGCTGGGCTTGCGCGAGTTGCTGGTCAAGATCAAGAACGAAGGCAAGACCGTGCTGCTGATCGAGCACGACGTCAAGCTGATGATGGGCCTGTGCGACCGCATCACGGTGCTGGAGTACGGCAAACCCATCGCGGAAGGCTTACCGGCCGACATACAGAATGACCCGGCTGTGATTGAAGCCTACCTGGGAGGAGGCCACTAATGAGCGAACTGATCTTAAAAATCGCCGGCCTGCGCGTGGCCTACGGCGGCATCAAGGCTGTCAAGGGAATCGACCTGGAAGTGGCCAAGGGCGAACTGGTGACCCTGATTGGGGCCAACGGCGCCGGCAAGACCACCACCCTCAAGGCCATTACCGGCACTTTGCCGCCGTGCAGTGTGGAAGGGGTGATCAGCTACCAGGGGCAGTCGCTCAAGGACACCAAGTCCTTCCAGCTGGTGCAAAAGAAACTGGCCATGGTGCCGGAAGGACGCGGCGTATTCACCCGCATGTCCATCCATGAAAATCTGATGATGGGCGCCTACACGCGTGACGACAAGGCCGGAATCGCGGCTGATGTGGAGAAATGGTTTACCGTGTTTCCGCGCTTGAAAGAGCGCTCGGCAGCCATGGCAGGCACCTTGTCGGGCGGCGAGCAGCAGATGCTGGCCATGGCGCGCGCGCTGATGAGCCATCCGGAATTGCTGCTGCTCGACGAGCCTTCGATGGGGCTCTCGCCCATCATGGTGGAAAAGATTTTCGAAGTCATACGCGATGTGCACAAGCAGGGCATTACCATCCTGCTGGTCGAGCAGAATGCCAAACTGGCATTGCAGGCGGCCGACCGTGGCTATGTGATGGATTCGGGTTCGATCATCATGAATGGCAACGCGGACGACATGCTGCATGATCCGCGCGTGAAGGCGGCTTACCTGGGCGAATAAGATTTTTCGCTGGGCCGCATAAGCTACCTTCCCCAAGCAGTGTGGTGGTGGAGCTGGAAGTGATGCTGACGCTGGCCGGTTTTTCAACCGACGTAAAAAAACCCGCACGCAGCGGGTTTTTTTATGAGCGGGAAGAATTACTTCTTGCCAGCTTTTGGTACAGCTTGCGAGAACTGGCTCACTGCTGCGTTCACATTGGTTTCGATGGCTTCGACAGCTTGCTTGGCGGTCTTGGTCAGTTGCTCGTAACCTGCGTTGGCGTTGCCGATCGTGGCCTTGATGGCGGCGACGACGTTTTCCGAACCAGCTGGTGCGTTTTTGGTCACTTCGTCAACCAGGCTGACAACCTTGCGGCTCGTTTCAGCGATCTGGGCTTCAGCAGCCTTGGTGAATTCAGCTTGGGTGCCAGCCGAAATGGCAGCGACCTGACGGCCATACGACAGCGCTTTTTCTGCGGTCGGCTGTGCTTGAGCGGCGGTCAGCGAGAAGAATTCTTGTGGATCCTTGGCGGCGAGCAGCTGACGCGTGGTGATCGACGACTCTTCCAGCGATGCCTTGGCAGCCGTCAGGTTCAGTTCGACCAGCTTTTCCATGCCTTCGAAAGCTTTCGAGGTCAGCGACGAGAAAATGGCGAACTGCGATTCGAAGTTGGCTTTGGTGGCGTTCGAAAACTGCTCTGGGATTGCAAACATAGAATTCTCCAATATGTATATGTGATGTAGGTAATGACTGCCAGGGACAAAACAGCGAACATCTAAAACCCGGCTGACAATGGATTGTGCAGCGCAACAAAGCCTATTCTACTGCGTTTTAAAAGGGAGTCAAGCGAATTTTGTGCAGTGCACAAACGCTGGCTTGGCGACGTCCCGAGATAATATTTTGGCAAAACTTTTCCGCCGCCTTCGCCACGCCCTGAATAACTTCCCATAGGGAAAAGTGGCCGTCAGGAACGCATTTTGCCGTCGCATGCTAGACTCGCCGTCCACCTTCATCCCCCTCATGATGCTGTGCAATGTTGTGTTTACAGCACACGCGGCGCTTGATCCATGTCAAACAATATGTTGAAAAATGTTGCGATGCGCCAAGGCGGTTTCTGGTTATCACCGATTCCCGTGTTTTTTGTCTTGCTGTGGAGTACAGGTTTCATCGTGGCCAAGTTCGGCCTGCCATATGCGCCGCCGCTGACCTTTCTCCTCTTGCGCTGTGCTGCCGTGCTGCTGGTGCTCGCGCCCATCGTGCTGCTAGTGAAGGCACCATGGCCGACGGGGCGCGTAGCGCATGTTGCGGTGGCCGGTTTGCTCTTGCAGGCGGGCTATCTGGCTGGCGTGTGGTGCGCCATCAAACTGGGGATGCCGGCTGGGGTCACCGCTTTGATCGTTGGCATGCAACCCATCCTCACCGCTGCCAGCGCGCCCTTGATTGGCGAGTCCGTGCGTCCCCGCCAATGGCTGGGCCTCGCCTTCGGCCTGACCGGGGTGGCGCTGGTGGTGTACGCCAAGGTCACCCTGGTGGGCGTGTCGCCGCTGGCGGTCGGGTTCTGCGTGCTGGCCCTGGTGTCGATGACTGCTGGCACCATGTACCAAAAGCGCTTTTGTCCGCGCTTTGACTTGCGCACCGGCACTGTGATTCAATTCGGGGCCACGATTGCCTTGCTGTTGCCGCTGGCGATCTGGTTTGAACATGTCGACCTCAGTTTGAGCAGCGTGCAGTGGACGCCGCGTTTCGTGGGCGCCTTACTCTGGTCGGTGTTTGCGCTGTCCATCGGCGCGATCTTTCTGCTGTTTAAATTGCTGCAGCGGCGGGACGCGACCGAAGTGACCAGTTTGTTGTACCTGACGCCACCCACCACCGCGCTGATGGCCTGGCTCATGTTTGGCGAAGCCTTCACTGTGCTCAGCGCGGCGGGCATGCTCATAGCCGTTGTCGGTGTCGTGTGCGTGGTTAAAAAATAGGAGAAGCATATGATTTCCAATCCCCAGCAGGAAACCGTTGACGCAGCGATCACGAGCCGTCATTCCATCCGCGCCTTCCTGCCCGACCTGGTTGCGCGCGAAGACATCGAAGCGATCCTGGAAGTGGCAGCGCGCGCGCCATCGGGCACCAATACCCAGCCGTGGAAAGTCCATGTGCTGACCGGTGCGCGCAAGACCGCCTTGTCAGACGCAATCCTGGCCGCCCACAACGACCCGGCCGCCGCGAAAGAGCATCGCGAGGAATATGCCTACTATCCGACTGAATGGGTGGCGCCGTATATCGACCGCCGCCGCAAGGTGGGCTGGGACCTGTACGCGCTACTGGGATTGACGCGCGAGAACAAGGCGGGCATGCACGCCCAGCACGGCCGCAATTACCGCTTCTTCGATGCGCCTGTGGGCCTGATCTTCACCATCGATCGCGTCATGGAAAAAGGCTCGTGGCTGGACTACGGCATGTTTTTGCAAAACATCATGGTTGCTGCGCGGGGACGCGGCTTGGCGACCTGTCCGCAAGCGGCATTTACCCAGTACCACAAGATCATTGCAGAACAATTGGACTTGCCGGCGTCGGAGATGCTCGTGTGCGGCATGGCGTTGGGGTTTGCCGATCCGTCCAAGATAGAAAATACCTTGATCACGGAGCGCGAGCCGATTGCCGGTTTCGTCCGTTTTGTGGATTAGTTAATAGGTCATTGAAGCAATGCGAGAGTGATATCGGCGCCGTTGCGCTGATTCAAAAAAACTGCTGCGTTCGTTTGTGCAGACGCTTGCGTATGCCGGGCTCTTTGTTACACTGCACCAAGGCTGTACCAGTTTGCTGCAAAGGATTTTCAGATGTATAAGTTTGTCATCAGTGCTGTTGTGTCGCTGTTGTTCGTGATGGCCCCGGCGTCCGCCGCCCACCACGGTCATCATGCAAAAGCCAAGGCGTCGAAGGCGCATGCGGGCAAGGCGCGCGGCAAACATGGCGCCGCCACGGGAGCCCATGCGCAGACGGTGCGCCGCGTGATCCTCGTGCATGGCAAACGCAAGGTGGTCTATCAGCGCGTGCTGGTCGCGCCTGTGGCCGAGCCTGTCCGCTTGAGCATGGGCGACCGCGCGGGCCTGAACCTCACGCGTGACCCGCTTGACCTGGCCTCGAGCGTGGCGCTGGTCATCGATCAAAGCAGCGCTGAAGTGCTGTTCGAAAAAAATTCCAGCGTGGCCTTGCCAATTGCTTCCATCACCAAGCTAATGACAGGCTTGATCGTGGTGCAGGCAGGGCAGGACATGAACGAGATCCTCACCGTCACCGAGGACGATGTCGACCACGAAAAATTCAGCAGCTCGCGCCTGAAAGTCGGTTCGCAAATGACGCGTGCCGATCTGCTGCACATCGCCTTGATGAGTTCGGAAAACCGTGCTGCCGCTGCATTGGGCCGCAACTATCCAGGCGGCGTGGCCGGCTTTGTGGCAGCCATGAATGCCAAGGCTTTCGAGCTGGGCATGACGGGTACGCGCTATGTCGATTCAAGCGGGCTGTCGAGCCAGAATGTGGCCAGTGCGCGCGACCTGGCCAAGCTGGCCATGGCGGCGTATCAGGAGCCGACCCTGCGGGCCTATTCGACCGATCCCAAATCGGTGGTCGACGCTGGCGGGCACATGATGAACTATCACAATACCAACTACCTGGTGGCCTCGCCCGACTGGGAAATTGGTCTGCAAAAAACCGGCTTCATCAACGAAGCAGGGCGCTGCCTGGTAATGCAGGCCGTCATCTCCGGGCGCCCGGTCATCATGGTGTTCTTGGATTCCAAGGGCAAGCTCTCGCGCACGGCCGATGCCGGCCGCGTCAAGCGCTGGCTGGAAGGCGCCCGCCCAAGCGGGTTGGCGCTGCCTTCAGAGCGCCCCGGTATATCCGAGGGTGGCTGAAATCTGGTTGGCGGTGCTGACCAGGTCTTCCAGCCATTCTTCCTGCAGGCGGTCGGCCGGCGCCGAAATCGACAGGCCGGCAATCAATTTTCCTGAATCATCGTGGATGCCGGCAGCCATGCAGCGCACGCCCAGTTCCAGCTCTTCATTGTCGCGCGCATAGCCGCGCGTGCGCACTGTGCTCAGTTCGCGTTCGAGCTTGGCCAGGTCGGTGATGGAATTCTTGTTGTGGCCAGCGAGCCCAGTGCGGGTGGCGTAGGCGCGGATGGCTTTTGGTTCGTCCACCGACAGGAACAATTTGCCGGTCGAGGTCAGGTGCAGCGGGCCACGCCCGCCAATGGCGCGCACCACCTGCATGCCCGAACGCTCGGAAAATGCGCGGTCGATGTAGACGATTTCATCGCCCTGGCGTACCGACAGATTGATCGTTTGCTGGGTTTTCTTGTGCAGGGCGCGCATGAAATCGAGCGCCGCTTCGCGTACCGACAGCCGGCTCTTGACGACATTGCCCAGTTCGAGCAAACGCATGCCAAGGCGGTAGGTGCCCGGTTCCACGCGGTCGACAAACCGGGTGATCACCATGTCGTTGAGGATGCGGTGGGCGGTCGAGGGATGCAGGCCCGAGACCTTGGACAATTCCTTCAGGCTGACCGGATCGGTGTAGTTGGCCAGCGCGTCCAGCAGGGCCACCATGCGTTCGATCACCTGGATCGAGGTTTTTGGCGCTTCCAGCGATTCAATTTTCATAATGTGGTTGGTGCGGTGCAGTATATATCTCTACTTTATACCATAATGTGAAAAGGGATGGCAATTTCTGCTTATCGCCACAGTTTTGTGGAAAGCGTGTCACGGGCGGGGCATAATGCGCCATCGTACGCAACCACGGAACCAGAAATGACCCAACCAGTCAGCGAATTCAAGAGCAAGAGCGGCCTGCAGCGCATCCTTCCGGCCATGAGTTATGCCATTGCCGGCCTCAAATCGGCCTGGCAAAACGAGCACGCCTTCCGCCAGGAACTGGTGATGGTGGCCATAGGCACCATCATTGCGCTGGCGCTGCCGATCTCGGCCTTTCAAAAGCTGTTCCTGATCGGCGTGCTGGTGTTTGTGCTGATTGTGGAGCTGTTCAATTCGGCGATCGAAGCGGTAGTCGACCGGGTGTCCCTGGAGCGCCATCCGCTGTCGAAAAACGCCAAGGACATGGGCAGCGCTGCCGTGATGCTGGCCATTTTCCTCGCTGGCGCCTGCTGGATCGTGGTGCTGTACAACCGCTTCTTCTAAGGCGCGCATAAGCAAGCACGAAACGCTTCCTTCGTTTTCCTTTCCCCTGCCCGTATCCTGTTCTCTCAGGAGGCGGGCATGGCGACACAACTTTTCCCCGATTTTCACGTCATTATTGTTCCCGGGCTGCATGACAGCAGCCCCGAGCACTGGCAATCGCGCTGGGAGCGCCGCCATGCGGAGTTTTCGCGCGTGCGCCAGGACGATTGGGACCATCCCCAGCTTGCCGCTTGGGCAGCCCGCTTGGACCAGGTGCGGCGCAGCGACCCGCGGCCGGCCCTGCTCATAGCGCACAGCTTTGGCTGCCTCACCGTAGCGCACAGCATCGCGCGCAATGAAGACAATCTTGCAGGAGCCTTGCTGGTGGGGCCGGCCGACCCCGACAAATTCGGCGTGGCCGACTTGCTGCCGGCCTTGCCGCTGGCCTGTCCCAGCATCCTGGTCGCCAGTGCCAACGATCCCTGGATGCGCCCCGACAATGCGGCCGCCTGGGCCCGGCGCTGGAACAGCGAACTGGTGGACGCCGGCCCGCTTGGCCACATCAATGCCGATTCCGGACTGGGCGATTGGCCCGCCGGCGCTGCCCTCTTGCACCGCCTGGCGGATCGGGCGCACAATAGACGACTGGCATTTTCGCCATGATTGATATCCGATACACTTTCTAACTCACGGAGTGACACATGACTTTACGCTTGGGCGACACGGCACCGGACTTTACGCAGGATTCGTCGGTGGGGCCGATTCAATTTCACGCATGGGCGGGCAATTCCTGGGTGGTGCTGTTTTCGCACCCGGCCGATTTCACCCCCGTCTGCACCACCGAACTGGGCCTGACAGCCAAACTGAAGCCGGAATTTGACAAGCGCAACGTCAAAGCCATTGCGCTGTCGGTCGACCCGGTCGAAACCCACAAGACCTGGATTCGCGATATCGAAGAGACCCAGAACACCATCGTCGGCTTTCCCATCCTGGCCGATGCCGACCGCAAGGTAGCGACCTTGTACGACATGATCCACCCGGAACAGTCGGCCACCGCCACCGTGCGTTCGCTGTTCGTGATCGATCCGAACAAAAAAATCCGCCTGTCGATCACCTATCCGATGAGTACGGGCCGCAATTTCGACGAAGTGTTGCGCGTTATCGACGCCCTGCAACTGACCGATGCGCACACGGTGGCCACGCCTGGTAACTGGAAAGATGGCGACGATGTCATCATTCCGCTGACGGTGCAAGATCCCGAGGTGATCAAGCAAAAGTATCCAAAAGGCTACACTGCAGCCCGTCCTTACCTGCGCGTTACGCCCCAGCCTAACCGCTGATCGCTGGCGCTTGTGCGCTGAGCGCATAAGCAAATAAGCAGAGTGTTGTTTGTTATACGGCTGAGCCCCTTTACCCTTGCGGCTACTTCAGGGGTTCCGCCATGCTTTTCAATTACATCATTTCCGGTTTCTGCGTTGGCCTTTTGGTTGGCATGACTGGCGTGGGCGGCGGTTCGCTGATGACGCCGCTGCTGACCTTGCTCTTTGGCGTGTCGCCTTCGGTGGCAGTGGGGACCGACCTGGCCTTCGCCTCGGTCACCAAAACTGCCGGTACCTTCACCCATCGCCTGCGCGGTACTGTGCGCTGGGATATCGTCAAGCTGCTGTGTATCGGCGCTCTGCCAGCTGCCATCATCACCACCTTGCTGCTCAAGCACTTTGGCACCGTGGACAAGCATATTGGCCAGATGATCCGTTATTCGATCGCCTGCTCCGTCATGCTCACCGTGGTGGCCTTGCTGTTCAAAGGCAAGATGCTGGCCTGGCTCAATGCCCATCCCGACCGCCACTTGCAAGGCGCACGCTTGACTGGCGCCACCATCCTTGCCGGCCTGGTGCTGGGCACCCTGGTGACCGTGTCCTCGATCGGTGCCGGCGCCATCGGCGCGACCTTGCTGGTGATGCTGTATCCCCGCCTCAGTTCGGCTGAAGTTGCCGGCACCGACATCGCTTACGCTGTACCGTTGACCGCTATTGCCGCCTTTGGCCATTGGTGGCTGGGCTCGATCAACTGGACCTTGCTGGCCATGTTGCTGCTTGGCTCAGTGCCCGGAATCACCTTGGGTTCCTGGATGGCACGCGCCGTGCCCGAGCGCTTCCTGCGCGCCTTGCTGGCCCTGACTTTGACCGGCGTGGCCGCCAAGCTGATCTATTAGGACCTTTCTTCATGCCGAAAAGCGTCTAAGCAAATGAGAAACAGTTCGTTTTCTTTATGAGGAATTAGTGCGACCATCCGTTCTTATAAGATAAAAACGTTATAAGAGGGTCGCATGTCCAACACTCCCCCAGCCAAGCGCGCGCCGTACCGGGTCATGCCCGGCTTCGGCTTGTCGCTGGGGTTCACCATTTTTTACCTGGCGCTGATTGTCCTGATCCCGCTCTCGGCGGTGTTCCTCAAGACCTTCACCATGACCTGGGGCGCATTCTGGCAAGCCGTCACCTCGGACCGCGTGATGGCGTCGTATCGCTTGAGCTTTGGCGCCTCCTTCCTCGCTGCCCTCATCAACGTGGTGTTTGGCGGCATCGTGGCCTGGGTGCTGGTGCGCTACCGCTTTCCCGGCAAACGCATCATTGACGCCCTGGTCGACCTGCCATTTGCCCTGCCAACCGCGGTGGCCGGCATTACCTTGACGGCCCTGTATTCCTCGAACGGCTGGATCGGCCGCTACCTGGAGCCGCTGGGCTGGAAGGTCGCCTTCACGCCGGTGGGCGTGGTGGTGGCGCTGACCTTCATTGGCCTGCCCTTCGTGGTGCGCACCGTGCAACCGGTGCTGGAAGACGCCGAACGCGAACTGGAAGAAGCCGCGGCCAGCCTGGGTGCCAGTTCCCTGCAGACTTTTTTGCGCATCACCTTCCCGACCATCATGCCGGCGCTGTTGACCGGCTTTGCGCTGGCCTTCGCGCGCGCAACAGGCGAATATGGCTCGGTCATTTTCATCGCGGGCAATATGCCGATGGTGTCGGAAATTACGCCCCTGTTCATCATCACCAAGCTTGAACAATATGACTACGCGGGCGCCACCGCCATTGCCGTGGTGATGCTGGTGGTCTCGTTCGCGCTGCTGTTGACCATCAATCTGCTGCAGGCGTGGACGCGCAAACGGGCGGGCAAAAAATGAGCAAGTCCGTGACTGCATCACCCACGGTGCTGGAGCCGGCCTGGGTACGCCTGGTGCTGGTAGGCGTGGCGCTGGCCTTTCTGACCCTGTTCCTGTTTGTGCCGCTGGTGGCCGTGTTTGTCGAAGCGTTCAAGAAGGGCTGGCAAGCCTACCTGGCCGCCATTACCGATCCGGACGCGGTGTCGGCCATCAAACTGACCTTGATTGCCGCCTTCATCTCGGTGCCGCTGAACCTGGTGTTTGGCGTGTCGGCCGCCTGGGCCATCGCCAAGTTCGAATTTCGCGGCAAGAGTATTTTGCTCACGCTGATCGACCTGCCGTTTTCCGTCTCGCCCGTCATTTCGGGCCTGATCTATGTGCTCATGTTCGGCGCCCAGGGCTGGTTCGGCCCCTGGCTGCAGGAACACGACATCAAGATCCTGTTTGCGGTACCGGGCATCGTGCTGGCGACGGTGTTCATCACCTTTCCTTTCGTGGCGCGCGAGCTGATACCGCTGATGCAGTCGCAGGGCAGTGAGGAAGAAGAGGCGGCCCTGGTCCTTGGCGCCTCGGGCTGGAATACCTTCCGCCGCGTGACGCTGCCAAACATCAAATGGGGCCTGCTGT
>JBJMVX010000004.1:0-25990 GCA_045810445.1 Massilia sp. | reverse complement strand
ATGTTCTGGGTCGGATCCTTGATATCGCAGGTTTTGCAATGCACGCAGTTTTGCGCATTGATCTGCAATTTGTCTTCGCCGGCATCGGTCTTGATGAACTCATACACCCCGGCCGGGCAGTAGCGCGCTTCGGGACCCGCATACTTGGCCAGGTTCACCGCCACCGGCACGCTGGCGTTTTTCAGCGTCAAGTGGATAGGCTGGTCTTCTGCATGGTTGGTGTTGGAGATAAACACCGACGAGAGGCGGTCGAAGGTCAGCTTGCCGTCCGGCTTGGGATAGGCAATGGGCGTGTAACTGGCTGCTGGCTTCAGGCATTCATGGTCGCCATAGTCGCGGTGCAGCGTCCACGGCGCCTTGCCGCGGAAAATCATCTGGTCGATGCCGGTCATGATGGAGCCCAGGTACAGCCCCTTGGACAACCATGGTTTGACATTGCGCGCCACGTGCAGTTCCTCGTGCAACCAGGACGCTTCGAAAGCGGCCGGGAAGGCCGTCAGTTCGTCGTGCTGGCGCTGCTCGCCCAGCGCGCCAAAGGCCGCCTCGGCCGCCAGCATGCCCGTCTTGATGGCAGCGTGGCTGCCCTTGATGCGGCTCATGTTCAAAAAGCCGGCATCGCAACCGATCAGGGCGCCGCCCGGGAACACCAGTTTTGGCAAGGCTTGCAGGCCGCCAGCGGTAATCGCGCGCGCGCCGTAGGAAATGCGCTTGCCGCCTTCAAAGAAGGTGCGGATCGCAGGGTGGGTCTTGTAGCGCTGGAATTCTTCGTAAGGCGACAAGTAGGGGTTTTCGTAGGACAGGCCAATCACATAGCCGACCACGACCTGGTTGTTTTCCAGATGGTAGAGGAAGGAGCCGCCATAGGTGTCGCTTTTCAAGGGCCAGCCGGTGCTGTGGATGACCAGGCCCGGCTTGTGTTTGGCCGGATCGATTTCCCACAATTCCTTGATGCCGATGCTGTAGGACTGGGGATCCTTGCCTTTGTTCAGGTCGTACTTGGCCATCAACTGCTTGCCCAGGTGGCCGCGCGAACCTTCGGCAAACAGGGTGTACTTGGCATGCAATTCCATGCCCAGCTGGAAGGCGGCCGTGGGCACGCCATGGCGGTCCACGCCCATATTGCCGGTCGCAACGCCCTTGACCGAGCCATTGTCGTTGTACAGGATTTCAGCAGCGGGAAAACCGGGGAAGATTTCCACGCCCAGCGCTTCGGCCTGCTGGCCCAGCCAGCGCGTCACATTGCCCAGCGAGATGACGTAGTTGCCATGGTTCTCGAAGCAGGCAGGGACCATGAAGTTCGGGGTCTGGTACGCCTTCGTTTCGGTCAAAAACAGGATGCGGTCTTCCGTCACGGCTGTGTTCAGCGGCGCGCCCAGCTCTTTCCAGTTCGGGATCAGTTCGGTCAGGGCGCGCGGGTCCATCACGGCGCCGGACAGGATGTGGGCGCCGATCTCGCCGCCTTTTTCCAGCACGCAGACCGATACTTCCTGGCCTTTTTCGGCAGCCAACTGTTTCAGGCGGATGGCTGCGGACAGGCCGGCAGGGCCGCCGCCGACGACAACGACATCGTATTCCATCGCTTCGCGCGGGCCGTATTGTTCGAGGATATTGAGTGGCTCAGTCATGGTCTCATCATGGGGTAAAAAATTTAAGCACGAGTGTGCGGCTTTTTGGCTGGGAATGCAATGAAGGCGCCATTTTACGGGCATTATTAGACGCTGCCATCTAATCGATGGAATTTGTGACATCATGACGCTTTACCGCACAGGAGCCGAAATGGGCATCGAAGTCAATTTTGAAGGGAAGATTGCGCTGATCACGGGCGCCTCCAGTGGCCTGGGCGCCCGTTTTGCCAAGGCGCTGGCCGGCGCCGGGGCCCAGGTGGTGCTGGCGTCGCGCCGCGTCAACCACCTGAAGGAATTGCGCGCCGAGATAGAAGCCGAGGGTGGCGCAGCCCATGTGGTGGCGCTGGACGTGACGGACCTGGCCAGCATCAAGTCGGCCATCGCCCACGCGGAAACCGAAGCGGGGCCGATCGATATCCTGGTCAATAATTCGGGGGTGTCGACCACCCAGCGCCTGGTCGACGTCACGCCGGAAGACTATGCCTATGTGATGGACACCAATTTGCGCGGCGCCTTTTTCGTGGCCCAGCAAACGGCCAAGCGCATGATTGCGCGCGCCAAGGGGGATCCGAAAAAGCAGCATCGCATTATCAATATTGCATCGGTGGCAGGTTTGCGCGTGCTGCCGCAAATCGGTGTGTATTGCATGAGCAAGGCAGGTGTTGTCCATATGACCAAGGCAATGGCCGTGGAATGGGGTAAATACAACATCAATGTCAATGCCATCTGCCCCGGTTACATCTCCACCGAAATCAATGAAGACTATTTCGCCACCGACCAGGGCAAGAAATTGATCGACATGTTGCCGCGCAAGCGACCCGGCAAACCCGAGGACCTGGACGGCCTGCTGCTGCTGCTGGCCGCTGAAGAAAGCCATTTCATCAATGGCGCCATCATCACCGCCGACGATGGCATGACTGCCCAGTAAGTCCATGCTGGGAGCATGGCGCCCGCCATGCTCCGCTCTTTCCCCCTCCGGCCCGAGGCCACGCGAGCGCTCGCTCGAAAACGTTGTTTTTGCGGCCACCGTTTGCTTTTAGAGCAACTAATGTGGGACAATTCTTACCCCTGTTGTATGGACTAGCGATCTTTTGCGCTCTTGAAGCAACACTCTACGAGCGGGCCTGCGCTCTAGTTTATAATCAGCAATACTAATTTCCCCAACGAAAACAGCAACATGCAAGCGAACGGGCTCACGTTTTCCATTTCCGCGCATGCCGCCTGGGCGCCGGGTATCACTACCCCGGATGCATGGGCGGTCTGGGCCCGGGAGCCGGCGCGCATTGGCGAGGGTAGCGATCCGGCAGTGCAAGCCATGCCTGCGATGCTGCGCCGCCGTGCTGGGTTCCTGGGGAAGATGGCGCTGGAAGTGGCGTATGCCTGCCTGGCCGGTCGCACCGGCGTGCCCACGGTGTTTTGTTCGCGTCATGGCGAAACAAAGCGTGCCGTCGAGCTGCTCGGTGAATTGGCCAAGGGCGAGGCGCTCTCGCCCACGGCCTTCGGCCTGGCGGTGCATAACGCGAGCGCCGGCCTGTTTTCGATTGCCCGGGCCGACCGCGCCAACCATATTGCGCTCGCTGGGGGCGAGGCCACGGTCGAACATGGCGTCATTGAAGCCTGCGGCCTGCTGGCCGAGGGCGCGCCGGAAGTGCTGCTGGTGGTGTACGACGCGCCGCTGCCGCCGGTGCTGGCACAGTTTGAAGCATGCGACGAGCAGCCTTTTGCCTGGGCCTGGTTGATGACAGCGGCCGCAGCCGATCCGATCAGCCTGGCGCTGGCGCCGGCCGCTGCCGGGGCTGTGCTGGCGCAGGACGGCAGGGGCATGCCGGGTGGCCTGGAGGTGCTGCGTTTCCAGTTGAGCGGCGCTGCCAGTCATACCCGCGTGACGGGTGCGCAGCAGTGGCGCTGGACCCGTCATGCTTGATGTGGCGGGGCGCTACTGGCGCATCCTGGCCACCGGTTTTAGTTTTGTCATGTTTGGCCTGGGCGGCCTGGTGCTGCGGGTGCTGGTGTTTCCCCTATTGTCGCTGTGTGTGCGCGAACGCACGCGCCGCGTGACACTGGCGCGCAAGGTCATCCGCCTGACTTTTCGCGCCTTTGTCGGCTTGATGCGCGGGGTAGGGGTGCTGCGCTATGAATTTGTCGGGCTGGAAAAGCTCGACCGCGGTGGCCTGCTGATTCTGGCGAACCACCCGACCTTGATTGATACGGTGTTCCTGATGGCTTTCGTGCGGCGCGCCGATTGCATCGTCAAGGGCGGCCTGTGGAACAACCCCTTTACCAGCGGTCCGGTACGGGCGGCAGGCTATATCAGTAATGCCGGTGGCGCCGAACTGGTGGAAGACTGTATTGCGTCGCTACGGGCGGGGAACAACTTGATCATCTTCCCCGAGGGGACGCGCACCCCGGCCAGTGGCCAGGTCACCCTCAAGCGCGGCGCGGCCAATATTGCCATCCGCGGCGCCTGGGCGGTCACGCCGGTGGTCATTCATTGCCAGCCGCCGACCCTGGGCAAGGGCGCGCCCTGGTGGCAAGTGCCCAGCCGCCGCGCGCAGTTTCGCATCGAGGTGCGCGACGATATTGATGTGGCGCCCTTTACGGACGCCGGTACCACGGAAGTGATGGCGGTGCGTCACCTGACGGACCATCTACAGCAGTTTTTTACACAAGAGAACCAAGTCCATGCTTGAACTAGAAGTGAAACACATGATCATCGACGTGCTCCAGCTCGAAGATGTCACGCCTGACGATATCGATAGCGCCGCGCCTCTGTTCGTTGAGGGCCTCGGTCTCGATTCGATTGATGCGCTCGAGCTGGGCGTGGCCCTGCAAAAGCGTTACGGCATTTCGCTGTCGGCCGATTCGGAAGACACGCGCCGCCATTTCGCTTCGGTGCAAGCCCTGGCCAATCTGGTGGAAACCCATCGCAAGCAGTAAGACGGAGGATGTATGGCAGTGACGATTGATATCAGCAGCATGAACCACGAGCAGTTGCAGGCATGGGTCATTGACCTGCTGGCCGAGATGTTCGAACTTGACAAGAACGAGCTCCATGCAGGGTCGAACCTGTACACCGAACTCGATATCGACAGCATCGATGCGGTCGACCTGGCGGTCAAGCTCAAACAATTGACCGGCAAACGCTTGCAGCCGGAAGTGTTCAAGACCATCCGCACCATTGGCGACGTCGTTGCGGCGCTCGATCAACTGGTCGAGGAGCAGGCAGCATAAACGCGCGCCTGCTGGCCGTCCTTGCGGCCATCCTCACCGTGCTCTATCCGCTGGCAATCTGGTTTGGCCAGGGGAAGGTGGAGCCGCGCTGGCTGGCGATGCTCTTGCTGCTGGCGGTGGCCGCACGCCTGCCCGCCCTGAAAGTGAGCGCACTGGCACGCTGGTCGGTGGCCGCTGCGCTGGTGCTGGTCGCCGGCGCCGTGTGGGCCAATGCGCTGTTGCCCCTCAAGCTATATCCGGTGCTGGTGAGCGCCGTGTTCCTGGCCGCTTTTGCCTACAGCCTGGTGTCGCCGCCGTCGATGGTGGAGCGCTTCGCACGCTTGAGCGAGCCTGATCTGCCGCCGTCCGGCGTGGCCTATACGCGCCGCGTGACCCAGGTCTGGTGCGGTTTTTTCATCGTCAACGGCAGCATTGCATTGGCCACCGCGCTGTGGGCCACGCCTGCGCTCTGGTCGCTGTACAACGGTGTCATTTCTTACGTGCTAATGGGCCTGCTGTTTGCAGGCGAGTACCTGGTACGCATCCGTTTCAAACGCCTTCATCATGCTTGATTTTTTCGCCGGCGTGGCAGCGCGCCCCCTGTCGTCCTGCGTGGGCTGGCGCGACCAGGAGCGCGTCACGATGGACCAGTTCCAGGCCCGGGTTGGCGCCTGGCGCGCCCTGGCCGCGCGTACGCCGGGCGTCCACGTCGCCCTGTATCTGGACGACAGCATCGAATTTGGCGCCGCCTTGCTGGGCGCCTGGCTGGAAGGGAAAACCGTCTGGCTCAGTGCCGACACCCTGGCCGCCACCTGCGCCGCGCTCGACGCCCAGGTCGATACGTTTTTCGGTGAATTCCCATCCTCCTGTACCCCGCTCACGCCGCATGGCGACGAGGCCTGCAGCGCGCCCTGGGCGCAGCACCAGGCCAGTGCCGCAGCGCTCATGGTCCATACCTCGGGCAGCACCGGCCAGCCGGAAGCGATCCACAAGCGCCTGTCCCAGTTGACGGCGGAAGTGGCAACGCTCGAGCAGCTCTTTGGCGCGACGCTGGGCACGGCCGACATCATCGCGACCGTCTCGCACCAGCACATTTACGGCCTCTTGTTCAAGGTGCTGTGGCCACTGGCGGCGGGACGCGCCATCCATGCGACCAGCATCATGTATCCCGAACAGCTGGCCGCGGTGCTGGCGCTGCGCCCGTGCGTGCTGGTGGCTAGCCCGGCCCACCTCAAACGCCTGCCCGAGCACCTCGATTGGACCCACGCTGCCGCCCAACTGCGCGTGCTGTTTTCCTCAGGTGGTCCCTTGACGCCGGAAGCTGGCGCCGCCACTGCACGCCTGCTGGGCAGCACCCCGACGGAAATTTACGGCAGCTCCGAGACCGGCGGAATCGCCTGGCGGCGCCGCCAGCCTGGCCACAGCGGAGCCTGGACCAGCTTGCCCGGCGTGGCCTGGCGCGTGGACAGCGGTGGCCAGCTTGAGGTGCGTTCCCCCCATCTGGCAAACGACGATTGGCTGCAATTGGCAGACCGGATCGAAGCGGTGAACCACGAACATTTCATGCTGCTCGGACGTAGCGACCGTATCGTCAAGCTCGAGGAAAAACGCATTTCGCTTGATGTCATCGAAGCGGCCCTGGTGGCGGGCGGGATGGCGCTTGAAGCACGCGTGCTGCTGGTGCCGGCCGACCAGGGCGAACGCCAGGCGCTGGCTGCCTTTGTCGTGCTCTCCGACGCCGCCCGCACCTACCTCGCAGCCAACGGCAAGGTCGCCATGAATCGCCTGCTGCGCGAGCAGTTGGCCAGCGTGGTGGAAACGGTGGCCCTGCCACGCCGCTGGCGCTATCTGGACCAGTTTCCCCACAATGCCCAGGGCAAGACCACCCAGGCGCAGTTGCTGGCGCTGCTGGCCGGTGCGCCTGCCGCGGCCCCGCGCCTGCCGCGTGTCACCGTGATCGAACAGGATGGCCAGCGCGTGCTACTGGGCCTGACGGTGCCGGCCACGCTGTACTACCTCGATGGCCACTTCCCGCAGGCGCCCGTGCTGCCCGGTGTGGTGCAGCTAGATTGGGCGATCCACTACGGGCGGGCGCACTTCGGCCTGGGCCCGCATTTCCAGGGCGTGAACGCGCTCAAATTCCAGCAGGTGATTCTGCCCGAGTCCCCCTTGTTCCTCGAACTGCTGCATGACACGGCCAAGGGCAGCCTGCAATTTCGCTATTTCTCGGACGTCGGGCCACACGCCGGTGGCCGCATCCTCTTTGGCACCACTACCTAAAGCATCCTATGCTCGACAAAAAGTTTTCCCCCGAACGCCAGACGGCATTTGCCGCCCGTTTTGAAGCGCAGAAGATCGCCTTCGGGCCGGTGGTGTTCCAGTGCGTGCGCTATGCGTGGAAGCGCGGCATGCTGCAGGCGCTGGCCGACGCCGGCGGCGAAGGGCAGTCCGTGTCCGAGCTCGCTGCGAGCGGACGCTGGACCGAGTACGCGTTGAAGGTGGTGCTGGAGACCTGCCTCTCGGCCGGCATCGTGTACCTGTCCAATGGCCGCTATGTTCTCGACAAGGCGGGATTTTGCGTCCTCACCGACAGCATCACCCAGATCAATATCGACTTCAATCACGATGTCTGTTACGAAGGCTTGTTCAAGCTCGATCAGTCGCTCGACACGGAAACTCCCGTTGGCTTGACGGCGCTTGGCGACTGGCCGACCCTGTACCAGGGCATGTCGGCGCTACCTGAGCCGGCCAAGAGCAGCTGGTTCGCCTTTGACCACTATTATTCCGACACCTCTTTCCCGACCATCCTGCCCGATGTCTTCGCCAGTGCCCCCAAGCGCGTCATGGACGTGGGCGCCAACACGGGCAAATTCAGCCGCGCCGCGCTGGCCTACAACGCGGACGTGGAACTGCACCTGGTCGACCTGCCGCGCCAGTTGGCAGTGGCAGAAGCGACCTTGCAGGAAGCTGGCGTGCGCGCACGCGCCACCTTGCATCCGACCGACCTGCTCGAACCCGGATTCACACTCCCGCATGGCATGGACCTGATCTGGATGAGCCAGTTCCTGAGCTGCTTTTCCGAGCCGGCCATCGCCACCATCCTGCAGCGCGCCGCCGAGGCCCTGGCGCCGGGCGGTCAACTGCTGGTGATGGATACCTTCTGGGACCTGCAGCGCTACGACATTGCCAGCTACTGCCTGATCAACACCTCGCCATATTTCACGGCCATGGCCAGCGGGAACAGCAAGATCTACGAAAGCGGCGACTACATTCGCCTGGCCGAGGCGGCAGGCTTGCGCCTCTTGACCACGCGCGGCGATATCGGCTACTGCCACGCGCTGCTGCGCTTTACCAAACAGCAGGTTGCCTGATGAAGTTTTGCGTCCTGATCCCGGTCTACAACCACGAACATGCGATCGGCGCCGTGCTGCGCGCCGTGCAGGATCAGCACGTCCATTGCATCCTGGTCGATGATGGCTCGTCGCCCGCATGCGCCCAGGAGTTGGACCGGCTGGCGGCGGCCTCGCCGCAGACCGTTACCCTGGTGCGCCTGGCGTACAACCAGGGCAAGGGTGGGGCGGTCATCGCCGGCTTTGAACGCGCGGTCCAGGATGGCTACACCCACGCGGTGCAGGTCGACGCCGATGGCCAGCACCATGTGCCCGACGTGAGCCGCTTCATTGCACTGGCGCGTGAAAACCCGCAGGCCATCATCGCCGGCTGTCCGATTTACGATGCGTCGGTGCCCAAGCTGCGTTTGTACGCGCGTTACCTGACCCACGTCTGGGTCTGGATTAACACGCTGTCGTTCGCGATTCGTGACTCCATGTGCGGCTTTCGCGTCTATCCGCTGGCGCCGGCCATGGACCTATTGGCCCGCCATCAGCTGGGCCGGCGCATGAACTTCGACACCGACATTCTGGTGCGCTTGTACTGGGACGGTGTGAAGGTGATCAACCTGCCCACGCGCGTGAGCTATCCCACCGACGGGGTGTCGCACTTCCAGGCCGTGCATGACAATGTCCTGATCACCCGCATGCATACCCGCCTGTTTTTCGGCATGCTGCTGCGCCTTCCCATTTTGCTGGCGCGGAAGTGGCGCGCATGATGAAGACCGATAGCGGCCGCCATTGGGCGTCCATCAATGAATCGACCTGCGTCGCCGGCATGCGCCTGCTGTTCTGGGTGTGCCGCGTGTTTGGGCGCTGGCCGTTTCGCATCGTGCTCTATCCGGTGCTGGCCTGGTATGTGCTGGTCAAGCCGGCAGCGCGGCACGCCTCGGCCACCTATCTCGAGCACATGCGGCCTTACGCCAGCGTGCCGCGTGGGCTGCCGGGCGTGATGCGTCACTTTGCCGCGTTTGCGGAAAACATGCTCGACAAGATGCTGCTGTGGGGCGGCTTGTTCGACACCAGCAGTGTGCGCATCCATGGCCTGCCACCGATGCAGCGCCTGCTCGAACAAGGGCAGGGTGCTGTGCTGCTGTGCGCCCATCTGGGCAATATGGACCTGTGCCGTGTGCTCTCGCATGCGCAACCGAACCTGAAATTGACAGTGCTGGTGCATACGCGCCACGCCAAGGCCTTCAACGACATGCTCGCTGCCATCGATCCGCGCAGCCAGATGAATTTGATGCAGGTGACCGAGATGACGCCGGCCACTGCGATGCTGTTGTCCGAACGCGTGGCGCGCGGCGAATTCGTCGTCATTGCCGGCGACCGCGTGCCGGTATCGCCCCAGCCACGGGTCGTGATGGCGCCCTTCCTGGGGCAGAGCGCCGCCTTCCCGGTGGGCCCTTACGTGCTCGCTGGCGTGCTGCAATGCCCGATCTACCTGATGTTTTCGGTGCGTGGCGCAGCCGGGTACGAGATTCATTTCGAACACCTGAGCGATGCAGTCAAGCTGCCGCGCAAGGGGCGCGACGCGCTGCTGGCCGAACTGGCCGGCGCCTATGCGGCGCGCCTGGAGTACCACTGCAAGGGCTCACCGCTCGAGTGGTTCAATTTTTACGATTTTTGGCATACCCCGTCTGGACAAGAATGATGCAAGCTGACCTGAAAACCAATCAACGCACGGTGCTGTTCGACCGCAACCGCCTCACCATCGAAGACATTGTCGATATTGCCAATGGCAAGGCCAATGCGGTGCTCTCGCCCGACCCGGTATTTCGCGCCGCAATCGCCAAGGGTGCCGATTTCATCGACCGCCTGCTGCGCGAAGATGGCACCATCTACGGCGTGACGACCGGCTACGGCGACTCGTGCACGGTCTCTATCCCGCCCGAGCTGGTGGTCGAGCTGCCGCATCACCTGTACACCTACCACGGCTGCGGCCTGGGTGAGTACCTGACGCCTGCGCAAACGCGCGCAGTCATGGCAACGCGCCTGGCGTCGCTGTCCAAGGGCTTTTCCGGCGTGAGCGTGGAACTGCTGGAGCAGATCGCGCGCCTGCTCGACGCCGGCCTGCTGCCGCTCATCCCCAGCGAAGGCTCGGTCGGCGCCAGCGGCGACCTGACCCCGCTGTCCTACCTGGCGGCAGTGCTGTGCGGCGAGCGCGAAGTGTGGCGCGATGGCGTGGAAGTGAAGGCGGCCGACGCCCTGCGCGAGGCCGGCATCACGCCGCTGCGCCTGCGCCCAAAGGAAGCACTGGCCATCATGAACGGCACGGCCGTCATGACCGCGCTGGCCTGCCTGGCCTATGAACGTGCCGAATACCTGACCCGCCTGTGCACGCGCATCACGGCCATGGCCAGCTTTGCACTCGATGGCAATGCCCACCATTTCGATGAAACCCTGTTTTCGGTCAAGCCGCATCCGGGCATGCAGGGCGTGGCCGCATGGTTGCGCGAAGACCTGCATGTGGGCCAGGCCGAACGCAACGGCAAGCGCCTGCAGGACCGCTATTCGATCCGCTGTGCGCCGCACGTCATTGGCGTGCTGGCTGACGCGCTGCCGTTTTTCCGGCAGTCGATTGAAAACGAACTCAATAGCGCCAACGACAATCCCATCATCGATGCCGAGGGCGAGCGCGTACTGCACGGCGGTCACTTCTACGGCGGGCATATCGCGTTCGCCATGGATGGCATGAAGAACACGATTGCCAACCTGGCCGACCTGATGGACCGCCAGATGGCGCTGCTGGTCGACAGCCGCTACAACCACGGCTTGCCGGCCAACCTGTCGGGCTGTGAAGGCCCGCGCGCGGCAATTAACCATGGTCTCAAGGCGCTGCAAATCAGCTCCTCGGCCTGGACTGCCGAAGCGCTCAAGGCCACCATGCCCGCTTCCGTGTTTTCGCGTTCGACCGAATGCCACAACCAGGACAAGGTCAGCATGGGCACCATCGCCGCGCGCGATTGCCTGCGCGTGCTGGAATTGACCGAACAAGTGGCGGCGGCCCTGTTGATCAGCGTGCGCCAGGGCGTGTGGCTGCGCCTGCGCACAACCCCCGGCGTGGACGCGCCATCCGCCCTGATGGACATGATGAACGCGCTCGACGCGGATGTGAAACCGGTGGTAGAAGACCGCCGCCTGGAGCCCGAGCTGCGCGCACTCGTCGCCGGCATCCGCAACCAGACCTGGACCCTGTATGCGTAGGGGAGCGCCGGCCAGCAAGTGGTTCGCCGAGACCGAGATCGATGTGCAGTTCTTCGATCTGGATCCCATGCACATTGTCTGGCATGGCAATTACGTGCGCTTTCTTGAAATTGCCCGTTGCGCGCTGCTTGACAAGATCGACTACAACTACCTGCAGATGAAGGAGTCCGGCTATATGTGGCCCGTCATCGACGTCAACCTGCGCTATATCGGTTCGGCCGTGTTCGGCCAGCGCCTGCGCGTGCGGGCCGAACTGGTCGAATGGGAGACGCGCATGAAAGTCGAGTACCTGATCACCGATGCCGCCAGCGGCAAGCGCCTCACGCGCGCCAGCACGACCCAGGTGGCCGTGGACATTGCCACCGGCGAGATGTGCTTCGGTTCACCCCCTGTGCTGTTTGAAAAGCTTGGAGTTACCCCGGTATGAAACAACTGATTGTCCATTCGGCCCTGGCCTTGAGCCTGGTCCTGTGTGGCGCTTCGGCGCAGGCCGCCGCCCCGATTGCGAAGATTCAGGCCATGCTGGCCAAGCCGACCATGATGTGCGGCCGCTTTGACCAAACCAAGCAACTGGCCGGCATGAAGAAGCCCCTGGCCTCGCAGGGCCGTTTTTGCGTTGTCGGTGGCAAGGGCGTCCTGTGGCGCACTTTAAAGCCCTTTCCCAATACGCTGCGCCTGACGCGCGACGAGATCGTGGCCTTCCAGGGCGAGCGTGTGTCGATGCGGCTCGATGCCAAGCAGGAGCCGACGGTCCGCATGATCAACAGCGTTTTATTCTCGCTGCTGTCGGGCGAACTCGGTTCGCTCGACACCCTGTTTGAAGTCGATGGCACGGCCGAGGCGAACAGCTGGAAAGTGGCGCTCAAGGCCCGCCAGCCGGCCCTGGCCAAGGCCATTGGCGCCATCTCCCTCGAAGGTGGTGCCTACGTGAAGACCATCCGCATCGATGAAGCCAGTGGCGACCACACCACCATCGTGTTCTCGGACATCAAGACGGGCGAGACCGCCATCACGACGGAAGAGGCGGCACTATTTTGAAGCGTCAGACCTGGTTCGCGCTGGCATGGCTGCTGGTGGTGTGCGCGCTGGCCGGGCACAACGCCTATCTGTGGCTGGGCAAGCACATCGTGCCCGACACCGACATCCTGGCACTGCTGCCGGTGCAGGAGCGCGACCCTGTGCTGCAGCGTTCCTTCACCCAGATGGTCGATTCGGCGCAGCAGCGCGTGATCGTGCTCGTTGGTGCGAAGCAGTGGCCGGACGCTCAGCGCGCGGCCAAGGCCTACAGTGCCGTCCTGGCGCAGCACCCTGAATTGTTCGAAGCGACCAAGCTCGATGGCCAGGTCGAGGCAAGCTGGCTGGCGCCGTTCGAGCCGCACCGCATGGTGCTGCTCACGCGTGCCCAGGAAGCGCAGTTGCGCAGCGCGCCGGCCCAGGTGTGGACCGATGCCGCACTGGCGAAACTGTACGGTGCGTTTTCCGGCCCCAAGCTCGGGTCCTTCCGCGATGACCCGTTTGACCTGTTCAGCGGCTGGGTCCAGGAGCGCGCCGGCGAGACACCGGTGCGTCCGCGCGACGGCAGCCTGTTTGTGGCCGATACCGTCACCGACGTGCAGTATGTGCTGATGCCGCTGACGCTCAAGGTGCCGGCGTTTTCGCTGGCAGCGCAAGAGAAGGTGATTCCCTTGCTGGCCCAGGCTTCGGCAGCGGCCCGTGCAAGCGTCGCGTCGGCAGAAGTCATTGAAGCCGGCGTGGTGCTGCACGCCAGCGCCGCCGGTCAGCAGGCAAGTGGCGAGGTGTCGACCATCGGTACCGGATCTTTGATCGGCATCGTGCTCCTGACCTGGTTTGCCTTTCGCTCGCTGCGCCCGATTGGCCTGATCCTGCTGTCCATTGGCGTGGGCTTTCTGGGCTCGCTGTCGGTGTGCTGGCTCCTGTTTGGCAGCGTGCACCTGTTGACGCTGGTGTTTGGCGCCAGTCTCATTGGCATCGCCCAGGACTATGGCATTTACTTCCTGTGCAACCGCTTGAGTGCCGAGCCCACGCTCGATTCGAGCGCGCTGCTCAAGCGCCTGCTTCCTGGCCTGTGCCTGACGCTGCTCGCTGCGGTGATAGGTTACATGGGCCTGGCGTTCACGCCATTCCCGGGACTGCGCCACATGGCCGTGTTCTCCGCCGTTGGACTGGTCTTTGCGTGGCTGACGGTGGTGTGCTGGTTCCCGGCCCTGATCGGCCCGCATACGCTCAAAAGTGGCGCCCTGGCGCGCGTGTATTGCGCCACGCTGGCGCGCTGGCCGCGCCTGCGTTTCAATGCCGTTTCGCTGGCCGCCATGGCGTTGTTTGGCGTGCTGGCGGCCTTCGGCTGGTCGCGCCTTGGCACGAACGACGACATCCGTTCCCTGCAAACGCCGCCCAAGCACCTGGTGGCTGACCAGATCAAGCTGGGCAAGCTGCTCGATGCGCCCACGCCGGTCCAGTACTTCCTGGTGCGGGGCGACTCCATCGAGACCGTGCTGCAGCGTGAAGAAGCGCTCAAGCTGCGGCTCGATCCCTTGATTGCCGCCGGTCGTATCAGCGGCTACCAGGCGCTGTCGAACTGGGTGCCCTCGCAGCAGTTGCAGGGCCAGCGCCGCGCGCTGGTGGAACAGACCTTGCTGCAAGCTGGTGGTCCGCTGGACGCCGTCGCCAAGGCCATCGACGAAGACGCAGCCTGGGTCGCCGCGACCCGTGCCCACCTGCTCGAGCATGGCGCGCCTTTGAGCGTGGAAGCGTTCATGCAAAGCGCCGCCGGCGAACCATGGCGCCACCTGTGGCTGGGCCAGCAGGGTGGGGTTCACGCCAGCATCGTGGCGATCCGAGGCTTGAACATGGCCGCGTTGCCGCAATTGCGGCAGGTCGGCGCCGGCATGGATGGTGTGCAGTGGGTAGACAAGGTAGCGGAAATTTCGTCGGTGCTGGGCCGCTATCGGGCCTACATGGGATGGGTGGTGCTTGGCGCCTACGTGGTGGTGCTTGGCGTGCTGTTTCCGCGCTATCGGCGTCACGCCTGGCGCGTGGTGGCGCCCGTGGCCACGGCCAGCGTGGCGACCGTTGCCATCCTGGGGTTTGCCGGTCAGGCGCTGCAGATGTTCCATGTGCTGGCCCTGATGCTGTTGCTTGGTGTCGGAATCGATTACGGCGTCTTCATGCAGGAAAACGCGGAACGCCGCGACACCACGCCATGGCTGGCGGTGGGCCTGTCGGCAGTCAGTACCATCCTCTCCTTTGGATTGCTGGGGCTTTCGCGCACACCGGCGCTGCAGGCCTTCGGATCGACCATGTTGATCGGAACCACCCTGGCATGGCTGCTGGTGCCTTATTTTGCAAAAGAATACGAAAGCAAGCATGAACATTAAATTCTCCGCCCGCGCGGCCCTGCTGGCGGTATTGTTGTTGGCTGGCTGCGCCACGCAAAAACCTGCGCCAGTGGCCCGCCTAGGGCTTAAACTGGCACCTGCGGCACTGGGCGAGACCCTCAGCCTGCAGCAGCACCTGACGGTGGAGCGCAATGGACGCATCGACGAACTTGATGCCGCCATCGAAGTCGATGCGGCGCACGTCGAGATGGTGGGCCTGGCGTTCGGGCAGCGCGTGCTTAGCCTGAACTACGATGGCAAGGAGCTCACGTCGTGGCGCCACCTGATGCTGCCCAAGCAGGTGCGCGGCGAAGACGTCCTGGAAGACATGCAACTGGCCCTGTGGCCGGTCGAAGCGATTGCCGCTGCATTGCCGCTCGGCTGGCGAGTCGAGGAGGCTGGGATGCTGCGCCGCCTGTACCTGGGCGAAGAACTGGTCAGCACGATCACCTACAGCGCCAGCCCGCGCTGGGCCGGATTGATCAAGATGGACAACCTGCGTTACAAATACCGGCTGACGATACAGTCGGCGCCATGACGAAGAGATTATGAAGCTGTTTTTGAATGAATGTGCCATCGTGTGCGCGCTGGGTGACAACCACGGCGCCATCAAGCGCGCCCTGTTTGGCGGCGAGAGCGGGATTGCGCCCACCGAGGCCTGGTCCGCAGGACGCGCGCTGCCGCTCGGATGCGTGGACTCGGTGCTGCCCGATGCCGCCAGCCTGCCGCTCACTGAGCGTAGCCGCAACAACCAGCTTGCCCTGGCTGCACTGGCCCAGATTCGTCCGGCCGTCGATGCAGCCATCGCGCGCCACGGCGCGCACCGCATTGGCATCGTCATTGGCACCAGCACCTCCGGCGTGGCTGAAACCGAAAGCGCCCTGCGCGAGCACGCGGCGAGCGGCACCTTGCCGCCCGAGTTTCACTACGCGCAGCAGGAGATGGTCTCGCCAGCGTTGATGCTGGCGCGTGAACTTGGCGTCACCGGACCGGCTTACGTGCATTCGGCCGCATGCGCTTCGGGTGCCAAGGCCATGGCCAGCGCCGCCCGAATGATCCGCATGGGCTTGTGCGACGTGGTCCTGTGCGGCGGCGCCGACTCGCTGTGCGCATTTACCGTGGCCGGCTTCGGCGCACTGGAATCGGTCAGTGCGCAGCGCTGCAATCCGCTGGGCGCGAACCGCAACGGCATCAATATTGGCGAAGGCGCAGCCCTGTTCCTGATGAGTACCGAACCTGCTGCCGTGGCCTTGTGCGGCTGGGGCGAGGCGTCGGACGGCCACCATATGTCGGCACCGGATCCGGCAGGCAGCGGCGCGAGGATCGCGATTGCCGAAGCGCTCGCGCGCGCCGGTATCGCTGCCACCGACATCGACTACATCAATTTGCACGGCACGGCGACCATCCAGAACGACGCCATGGAGTCGCGCGTGGTGGCCGACCTGTTCGGGGCCGACGTGGCAGTCAGCTCCACCAAGTCCCTGACCGGGCACGCGCTGGGCGCCGCTGCGGCGCTGGAAGCTGCCTTCTGCTGGCTGGCGATGCAGGACGATAATCACGAAGGACAACTGCCTGCCCATGTGTGGGATGGCGTGCCCGACCCCGCACTGCCCACACTCAAGCTCGTGGCGCCGCACACGCGCCTTGGGCGCCCACTCAACTGGGCACTGAGCAACTCGTTTGCCTTTGGCGGCTCGAATGCTGCCCTGGTGCTGGGACGGACACAATGACGCTGCCGCCGATTTCCGACCTGGTGCCGCACGACGGCCAGATGGTGCTGCTCGAACGGGTGATCTCGGTCGACCAGGACAATCTGTGCGCCATGTTGACCATCACCCCGGACACCGTATTTTTCGACGGTGCCGGCGTGGGCTCCTGGGTTGGTATCGAATACATGGCGCAGGCCATCGCAGCGCACGCGGGCTACCACGCCTTGCAGCGGGGCGACGCGGTCAAGGTGGGCTTTTTGCTGGGCGCGCGGCGTTACCAATGCAGCGTGCCGGTGTTCACGCTGGGCAGCGTGCTGCATGTGCATATCCACCACGCGATGCAGGGCGATAACGGCCTGGCCGCCTTCGAGTGCCGTATCAACGACGCCACCAGCGGCGCCCAGCTGGCCCAGGCCACCGTCACCGTGTTCGAACCAGATAACGTCAATGAATTTTTGCAGCGGAGTTTTACATGAGTACCAGTATCAATGAAACAGTCTTGGTGACGGGGTCGTCGCGCGGCATAGGGCGCGCCATTGCCCTGCGCCTGGCGCGTGACGGCTATGACGTCGTGGTCCATTGTCGCAGCCAGCGCGAGGAAGCGGAGAGCGTGGCGCGCGAGATCGAAGCGATGGGCCGCAGCGCGCGTGTGCTGCAGTTCGACATCGGTGCGCGCGACGAGGTGGCCGCCATCCTGGCTGCCGACATCGAAGCCCATGGCTGCTATTACGGCGTAGTCTGCAACGCCGGCGTGGCACGCGACAATGCCTTTCCCGCCATGAGCGGCGAGGACTGGGACATTGTCCTCAAGACCAACCTCGATGGTTTCTACAACGTCCTCAATCCCCTGGTCATGCCCATGGTCCAGCGCCGAAAGGCTGGTCGGATCGTGACGCTGGCATCGGTGTCTGGCCTCATTGGCAACCGCGGCCAGGTCAATTACAGTGCAGCGAAGGCCGGCATCATTGGCGCCACCAAGGCCTTGGCCATCGAACTGGCCAAGCGTGCGATCACCGTCAACTGCGTCGCTCCGGGCTTGATCGAGACCGACATGATCAGCGACGTGCCCATGGACGAAGCGCTGAAGATGATCCCTGCCAAGCGCGTTGGCAAGCCAGAAGAAGTCGCGGCCGCGGTGAGCTTTCTGGTGGGGGCGGACGCTGCCTACATCACGCGCCAGGTCATTTCCGTGAACGGGGGGATGGCATGAGCATCCGCGTTGTCGTCACCGGCATGGCCGGCATCAGCCCGATCGGCAATGACTGGGACACCATCCGTGCCCGCCTGCGCGAGTACCGCAACGCCATCGTGACGATGGAAGACTGGGCCGACTACGAAGGCCTCAACACCAATCTTGGCGCGCCAGCGGCACCCTTTGAACTTGGCCCGCGCTACAACCGCAAGGCTATCCGCAGCATGGGCCGTGTCGCCGTGCTGGCCACGCGCGCCTGCGAAATGGCGCTCGAACATGCCGGTTTGCTGGACGATCCGCTGGTCACCAGCGGCAAGATGGGCATCTCCTTCGGTTCGTCGGCCGGTACGCCATCGGCCATTGGCGACTTTGGCCAGATGCTGGAAAAGCGCACCACGCGCGGCATCAACGCCACCACCTACATCAAGATGATGGCGCACACCGCACCGGTGAACATGGGTGTGTTTTTCGGCGTCACCGGTCGCGTGATCACCACCTCGTCCGCCTGCACCTCGGGCAGTCAGGGTATCGGCTACGCCTACGAAGCAATCAAGGCTGGCAAGCAGGTGGCGATGATTGCTGGCGGCGCGGAAGAACTGTGCGCCACCGAAGCGGCGGTATTTGACACCCTGTTTGCCACCAGCGTGCGCAATGACGCACCACAAACCACGCCGCGTCCATTTGACGGCACGCGCGACGGCCTGGTGATCGGTGAGGGCGCAGGATGCCTGATCCTCGAGGAACTCGAACATGCGCTGGCGCGCGGCGCCACCATCCACGCCGAAATCGTCGGCTTTGGTACCAACAGCGACGGTTGCCACGTGACCCAGCCGAACGCCGCGACCATGAAGGGCGCCATCGACCTGGCGCTGGGCGACGCCGGCCTCGCGCCGTCCGCCATCGGCTACGTCAATGCGCACGGCACTGCCACCGAACAGGGCGACATCGCCGAAACCCAGGCGACGGCAGCCGTGTTTGGCGCCAACACGCCAATCAGTTCGCTGAAAAGCTATATGGGCCATACCCTGGGCGCCTGCGGTGCCCTGGAAGCGTGGATCAGCATCGAGATGATGCGCGAAGGCTGGTTTGCGCCCACCGTCAACCTGACCGAGGTCGATCCGCGTTGCGGCGAACTCGATTACATCAAGGACGAAGTGCGCGAGCTTGACTGCGACTATGTGATGTCGAATAATTTCGCCTTTGGCGGCATCAATACCTCGCTGATCTTCAAGAAGTGGCGCTAGGCGGTGGCCACCGCGCTGCTCTGGCTGATGGAGACGGGCAGCGTCACTGAAGCGGCCATGGCACCCTATGTCGCCTGGCTGGGGGCCGAGGAACTGGCGCGCTATCAAGGTTTTCGACGCGCCGAGCGACAACGCCAGTTTCTGGCCGGCCGCATCCTGCTGCGGCGCGCCCTGAGTGCCTTGTTGGACCTGCCGGCCAAAGACATCGCCCTGCGCGCGCAAGCGGGAAAAGCGGCGCAGCTGGTGCACCCGGCTATGCCGCATGCGGGCGTGAGCATCTCTCACAGCGGGCCGTGGATCGCCTGCGCGGCCAGCGTGGACGCCAAGCTCGGTGTGGACATCGAAGTGCGAGACAGTGCCCGTGATGTGCTCGCGCTGGCCGAGCATACGTTTGATGAAGGCGAGCTGGCGCAGATGCGCGGTGCCGGCGCTGCGGCGCGAACGGACATGTTTTACGCTTTGTGGTGTGCCAAGGAAGCGCAGATCAAGCTGGGAGTAAGCGTCGCTGCCCGTGTCGATATCCAGTTGCCAGGCTTGATGGCCTGCCTGTGCAGCGACCAGACGCTCTCGCCATCGCCGCAAGCGACGCTGCAAAGTACTGATTTCGTATTCTCCCATCTTTGACTAAAAGAGTTTGACCATGTTTTTTTCGACCGCCATGCGCGCGCCGCTGACCCTGCGCAGCCTTTCCGCAATTGCCCTGCTTGCCATCCTCACCGGCTGCGGCACCCTCTCGCGCATGGAAGTGGACCCAGATGCAGGTCCCGCCATGGCGCTGGCGCGCAGCGGCGACTTGAAGATGGAGGTCGACCGGCTGGTGCAGCCCTTGATCGACAAGGGCGAGACCACGGGCATGGTGGTGGGCGTGCTCTCGCCTGACGGTGCAAGCCAATTTTTTGGCTACGGCGTGACCAGCCAGCTCGATGGCCGTCGCCCTGACGGCAATACCCTGTTTGCGATTGGTTCGCTCAGCAAGGGCTTCCTGGGCGCCACCACGGCAATCCTGGTGCAGGAAGGCGCGCTGCGTTGGGACGACACGCTGGAGACCTTGCTGCCAAAAGATGTGGTGCTCAGTCCCGACGCAAAGAAGATCACCTTGCTGCAGCTGGCGACGCACACGTCGGGCTTGCCGCGCCAGCCCTTCACGCCTGAGACAATGCGCTACTTCCTTGAATATCTCTTCACGGGGAACAGTTTTTACCGCCACTTTACGCGTCCCTATGTGCTCGACTACATGGCCAGCTTCAAGGGGCCGGGCGAAGTGAAACCGCAGTATTCCAACATTGGTTATGGCCTGTTGGGCTACATCCTGGAGCAGCGCACGGGCAAGCAGATCGATGTACTGGTGAGCGAAAAAATGCTGCAGCCGCTGCACCTGGAGCGCACCGGCTACGCGCCGGCGCAATTGCCTGGGTATGCCGAGCGCGCCCGTGGCCATGCGGGCGACCAGCCCAAGTTCATCCGCCGCGGCCAGCCAGTGCCGGATTGGGAATTTACCGACATCATGCGCGGCTCGGCAGCGCTGTATTCAAGTGCCAGTGACCTTCTTGGCTATGCTCGCGCGCATCTGTACGCAAGCGGTGACGCGGTGCGCGACGCAGCCCTGCGCGAGACGCTCAAGGTCCGTTTTGAGCGTCCCGTGGAAGCCGCAGCGACCAGCTGGATTGTGGACGATATCGATGGCCGCAAGATCACTTACCAGGTCGGCCTGGTGGCAGGCTATACGGCCTACCTGGGGATGGATGTGCAAAACAGGACGACCGTGGTGGTCTTGCAGAACAACTTCAACTGGAACAACCGCATCGGACACCGCCTTTTGCTGCGCATGGCGCGCGCGGCCGACGAGCGCCAGAAGATCCATACCGCCGCCAATTAGGCAGCGTCGCGCGATCAGGGGCGCAGCAGCAGGATGAACCAGGCAAACAACCACAGTGCCGGCGCTCCCAGCAGGGTGTACCAGGTATGGCGGTTGCTGCCTGCGAGCAGGGTACTGAGTTGCGGCTTTTCCGGATGGTGGCGGATATTGATGGTGCTGCCCACCGGATAGCGGCTGGCCACCTTGCGCGCCACCTTCAGCGTGGGCGCCATGCCGAAGTAGGGACGGCTGCTTTTGTAGGTTCGCCCCGCAACGCAATACACGTATTCGAAATCCCAATGCCAGCGCGGACCCCGTCCGCCCCCGTAGCGTGTCACTTTTGCCTGGGTCACCTGGGCGACGGCGCGCGGCCAGCGCAGGCTGGCCAGGGCGCGGTGCCAGTACCACAGGCTCTGAATCAGCGCGGCGACGCCAGCCACAAACAGCACGGCCGCAATGATGGTGAGCGTGGTGCCATTGAGGGGACGGGCGCCAGTAGCGATCAGCATCAGCTCTCCTAGCGGCTCACGCCAACGAGCTTGTGGACCAGCTCGGACGAGGTGGAGGCGGAAAACTTGCGCATCAATTTGGCCCGGTGCATTTCCACGGTACGCGGACTGAGGTCGGTGTCGCGCGCGATCATCTTGCTGGTTTTTCCCTCCACCAGCAAGGCCGCGATTTCGCGCTCGCGCGGTGTCAGTTCGGCCGTCACGGGCCGTTTTTCACTGACATCTTCAAACGTCCACACACCAGCGCCGAGGGGTGCGCGCGCGTCGATCGCGCGCCCGCTTACATGGCACCAAAACAGTTCGCCGTTGGCGCGTCGCATGATGCGCTCGTCCGAATAGACGCCCTTGGCATTCATGACAGGGATGATGCGGTCGCCCGTGCGCAGGAATTCGTCCATGGTCGGATAAAGGACCTGGAAGGATTGACCATCGAGTTCGCCGCGCGCATAGCCGAACATGCTGCTGACGGCGTCATTGCAGCATTCGATGACGCGGTTATGGGAGATGCACATGCCGACTGGCGCGTGTCTGAAAATCATTTCGTAGTCGATGCTGTGCTTGTCGGTCATGGGCCAGTGTGGGTGGGCGCGCAAGAATTGGCGGTATTTCTACGGTATTGTGCTTTTGGCTGGTGTATTTTATGCTGAGATTCTACTCTGGAGTACAGATCGGGCGTGTTTTGCCCACACTATAAAAGGGACGGGTAATGAACAAAGTGTATCCTGACGCGGCATCGGCGCTGGCCGGCATCGTGAGCGATGGCCAGACCATCGCAGTTGGCGGCTTCGGCTTGTGCGGTATTCCCGAGGCGCTGATTCTGGCGCTGCGCGACTCCGGCGTCAAGAATCTGACCGCCATTTCCAATAATGCCGGGGTTGACGAATTTGGCCTGGGCCAGTTGCTGACCACCCGCCAAATCAAGAAAATGATTGCCTCCTACGTGGGCGAAAACAAGGAATTTGCCCGCCAGTATCTGGCTGGTGAACTTGATCTCGAATTCACGCCGCAGGGGACCTTGGCCGAGAAACTGCGCGCTGGTGGCGCCGGCATTCCGGCTTTCTTCACCAAGACGGGCGTGGGCACCATCGTTGCCGATGGCAAGGAAGTGCGCGAATTCGATGGCGCGCAATATGTGATGGAACGTAGCCTGGTGGCCGACGTGGCCCTGGTCAAAGCGTATATGGCCGACCGTGCGGGCAATCTTGTGTACCGTAAAACGGCGCGCAACTTCAATCCGAACGTGGCCATGGCTGGCAAGATCACGGTGGTGGAAGTGGAAAAACTGGTTGAAGTGGGCGAGATCGACCCCGACCAGGTCCATACCCCCAGCATTTTCGTGCACCGCATCGTGGTCAATGCCACGCCGGAAAAGCGCATCGAACAACGCACCGTGCGTGCCAACTAAGAACCCAGGGAGAATACGATGGCATGGACTCGTGATGAAATGGCCGCACGCGCGGCAAAAGAGCTGCAGGATGGCTTTTATGTGAACCTGGGCATTGGTTTGCCTACCCTGGTGGCGAACTATGTGCCGCAAGACATGGAAGTGTTTTTGCAGTCGGAAAACGGCTTGCTTGGTATCGGTCCTTTCCCGACCGACGCAGAAGTCGATGCCGACCTGATCAACGCTGGCAAGCAGACCGTGACGGCCTTGCCGGGCGCTGCCTACTTCAGTTCGGCCGACTCGTTTGGCATGATCCGCGGCGGCAAGATCAACCTGGCGATCCTGGGCGCAATGCAAGTGTCGGCCAAGGGTGACCTGGCCAACTGGATGATTCCGGGGAAAATGGTCAAGGGCATGGGCGGCGCGATGGATCTGGTGGCGGGCGTCAAGCGTGTGGTGGTGGTGATGGAACACGTCGCTACGGCCAAGGACGGCTCGACCTCGCACAAAATCCTCAAGCAATGCGACCTGCCTTTGACGGGCGTGGGCGTGGTGGACCTGATCATTACTGACCTGGGTGTGATCGAAGTGGGCGCGAATGGTTTGAAACTGATCGAGCTGGCGCCTGGTGTGAGCAAGGAGCAGGTGCTGGAAGCGACTGGCGCCGAACTGGACGTGTCGGCAGTCTAAGTCAGCACGGGGGAGGGCGCAGCGCGCCTTCCTGGGCAGCCGGCGGGGCCAATCATCAGCTGGGCGACACGATGGCCCTAAATGTCAAGCTGATGCGCATGCCGGCGCCTTCCTTCTTTGGTATTGAATGCAGCCACTCTTGCTGAATTTCCTCTGACATATGGAGTAGCGAGCCTTCAGGCAAGGGGTAGTCAAATTCCACCGTCCTGTCGCCTTTGTTGCGGAAGACCAGCGATTTGTAGGCGACCCCGAAGCTCGCCGTCTTTCTTGCCTTCATGCGAACATCCCGCGTCACCGCAGTATTGATCCATTCATGGAGAGCTTGCGCTTGTTCGAGGAAATCGGGGTTGAGGTAAATTTCAGGCGCATTCATTAGGGAGAGGCACACCAATTGGCAGTTGGCCCATATGAGCCGCTCGCTTTCAGGGTTTCAGCGGGCTGCACATTGATAACGCCATCGTCGTCAATCAGGCCGAGAAGCAGCGTGCATGCAGCACCAGTATTCTTGTAATACAGCGCGTAACGCTTGCTCTCCAACGGCGTGAAACGTACTGTCACAGGACAGGCTGGCATGTTCATCCTTAATCCAACCGTCAACGCTATCGGTGCGCCAGCCCGTATCGTGGTTTTTCTGCTGTCGGGGGTAGGCGAGAAAATGGAATGCCCGGCGCAATGCTGCGCGTCAGCGTGCACTACCAGAACAATCGCTTGATCGACGTTGGTGCTGAGGCTAATACTGGCGGTAGGCCCTTCTACTGGCGCAGCATAAGGTTGGGCCACGCACGCCGCGATCGGGAAAGCAGCGACCAGGTAAGCAAAGCAAAGCCGGTGCTTGTTCATTATTTGCGTTTCTCCAATATGACGAATAGACGATTACCGCTAGACAAGAACTATACGCGGTCTGAGTCACCATGGAGGAGGGTGCGGCGCTTTTTTTGAAGTTTGCTCAGTCAAAAAACGATCAGTCACACAACGTCGTCCTCTGCCAAGTCACGCAACGTCGCCGCCTAGTTCGCGCAGCGTTGTCCCCTGCTAAGTCGGAGACCGTCGTCCTCGCGCAAGCGGGGACCCATGCTGAGTTCGCCTCAGTATGGGTCCCCGCTTTCGCGAGGACGACGGGTTTGGGGGCGGAGGTAGTGCGTAGTGTCGGATAGCGTGGGCAGTGAAAGTGCGTCGAACCTACTTCAAGGTCCAGACATACTGGATGGTTGTCCAATCCTGGATCGGCACGCCTGCCTGCGTTCCGACCATGAACTTGCACTTCGAGAGCCCTTCACGGGCAGCCTCGTCCAGGTCCGCATGACCGCTGGAGCGCTTCACCTGCGTTTCAACAACGTGACCGTCCACGTCAATCAGAAAATTCAGCGTCACCTTGCCCGTGCGCGCCGCTTTGAGGGCGTCGGCCGGATACTCCGGCTTGGCACAGCTTAAAAAGTCGATGGAAGGACTGCGATGCTTTGGATCGTTCTTGGCGGGCTCGGCTGCCTGGGCGGCCGATCCACACAGGGCAGTGGCAATCAGGGCAAGATGAAGCAGGTGGGAACGTGGTTTCATGGTCTCATTTCCAGTGTTGGTGAGATACTAGAATAAATTGTCTAGATAAGAATGTCTAGATGAAAATGCCTGCATCTTTGGTCCGTTGTGTATAGACAACACTGTCTACTAAAGGAGCCACTGGTATTGGATGGCTGTCCAACTGCTCACAGGCGTGCCGCGCACCGTGCCTGGATGGAAGTGGCACAGGGCAATGCCTGCGCGTGCGGCCTCGTCAAGGTCGGCAGAGCCGCTGCTTTTTCTCACAAACGAATTCGTCACCCGGCCATCTTCGCCAATTTCAAAGCCCAGGCTCACCATCCCCGTGCGTCGCTCAGCGAGGGCGGCGCTTGGCCACACCGGTTTGCCGCAGCTGCCGAAGTCAGCCATCGGCATGTGGTCCGGCACTGCCGCGTGAGGCCCGACCGAGGCGTGGGCTGCCACACTCAGACAGGCAGCGACCAGGCCCATGACGGCCAGCGCCGCTTTCCAATCGGGCATGGCAGTTGCGGGACGCACCAGGCGCCTTACGCGCTCGAGCAACTGTCCCCCGTTCGCTGCCTGGGCCAGATGGTGCTGGCCAAACTGCATGGTTTCCAGTTCGGACAAGGCCAGGGCCAGGTTGCGCTTGTCACCCGTGCAGCTGGCAGCGAGGTCGTCGGCGATCTGTTCGCGCTCATGGCGGATGCGGTGTGAAATCCACCACACGGCAGGGTGGTAGAACAGCAGAGTTTCAATGACATTCTGTCCCAGGTTGACCAGGTAGTCCAGGCGCCGGATGTGCGCCATTTCATGGGCCAGCAGGGCTTCGAGCAATTGCGGGGGCATGCCGCTCAACAGCGCCGCCGGGACCAGCACCAGCGGGCGCAGCCAGCCGACACTGAGCGGGCTGGCAAGATCGTCGACCACGCGCAGTCCAACCCTGCGTGTCACGCCAAAGCGCCTGGCCAGGCTGGTCAATGTCGCTTCGCATGCATCATGGTGCTGATGCTCGCGCGTGGTGCGGCGTATCCATGCCAGGCCCAGCGCCATACGCACGGTCAGCAGT
>JBJMVX010000003.1:0-4532 GCA_045810445.1 Massilia sp. | reverse complement strand
GCACCGCGAAACCGAGATTCTGTTTCGCCTGGTGCGTGAATTGCGCGCAGATGGTCGCACCCTCATCTACATTTCACACCGCCTTGAAGAACTGTACGCCCTGTGCGATGCCTGCACGATTTTCCGTGATGGCCGCAAAGTCGCCACCCATCCGGTCATGGCCGACGTACCGCGCGAGCGCCTGATCAGCGATATGGTCGGTCGCGAGTTGAGCGACATCTATGATTACCGGGAACGCAGCATTGGCGACGTGCGCCTGCGCGTGGAAGGCATGGCCGATGGCTGCGACTTTACGGTGCGCGCCGGCGAAGTGCTGGGATTTTTCGGCCTGGTAGGCGCCGGGCGCAGCGAATTGATGCGCCAGTTGTATGGCGCCGACCAGCGTCCGCGCGAGACCGTGCAGCTCGATGGCGTGAGCGTGTCGGCTGCCGGCCCCCATGCCGCCATCGCAGCAGGCATCGTGCTCTGCCCGGAAGACCGCAAGGAGCAGGGCATCCTGGCCCAGGCCTCGATTTCTGAAAACATCAACGTCAGCTGCCGCCGCCACGATCTGCTGGGCGGCGTTTTTCTGCGCCACCAGCGCGAAGCTGCCTTGGCGGATGAATTCATCGCCCGCTTGCGTATCAAGACCCCTAGCCGGGAACAGGAAATTCGCCTTCTCTCTGGCGGCAACCAGCAAAAGGTGATCCTTGCGCGCTGGCTGGCCGAACCTGGCCTGAAGGTCTTGATCCTCGATGAACCCACGCGCGGCATCGACGTCGGCGCCAAGAACGATATCTACCGCATCATTCATGAAGTGGCCGAACGCGGTTGCTGCGTGATCGTCGTCTCCAGCGAGCTGCCCGAAGTGCTGGGCATCGCCGACCGCGTTGCAGTGATGCGCGAGGGCCGCATCGTCGGCCAACTGGCCCGCGCCGACGCCAATGAAACTTCGGTCCTGCGCCTGGCGCTACCCGACTCGAACAATGTCCATCCCCTCCGGAGAACCGCATGAGCACCATTCCCGCCACCTTGTCCCCAAGCGCTGCCTCGGGCCGCTCGCGTGCGCTGCTGATCGAATACAGCATGCCGATCGCGTATGCGCTGCTGTTTGCCATCCTGGCTGTCACGGTCGATAATTTTTTCTCGGTCGCCAATGTAGTTGGCCTGATGCTGTCCGTCGCGCAGATAGGCATGGTCGCCTGTACCATGATGTTATGCCTGGCCTCGCGCGACTTTGACCTCTCTGTCGGTTCCACGATCGCGTTTTCAGGCGTCCTTGGTGCCATGGTGCTCGAACGTACAGGCAGCGTGACCCTGGCAGTGGGGGCGGGCCTCGGCGCTGGTGCCTTGATCGGCGCCGGCAATGGTGTGTTGATCGCCTACTTGCGGGTGAACGCATTGATCGCCACCCTGGCCACCATGCTGATGGTACGTGGCCTGGCTTTCATCGCTTCCAAGGGCCAGGCGGTGGGCATCAATGACGAAGGCTTCATCGCCTTTGGCGACGCGCGCATTGCCGGACTGCCGCTGCCTATCCTGGTGGCCGGCGCCTGCTTCCTGGTGTTTGGCGTTCTGCTCAATCACACTGTCTTTGGCCGCAATACGCTGGCCATTGGCGGCAACCCGGAGGCTGCGCGCCTGGCTGGCGTCAAGGTGGAAAAGCTGCGGGTCTGGATCTTTTTGCTGCAAGGGCTGGTGGTTGGCCTGGCAGGCCTGATCCTGGCCTCGCGCATCACCAGCGGCCAGCCCAATGCGGCCCAAGGCTTCGAGCTTGATGTGATTTCGGCCTGCGTGCTCGGTGGCGTGTCGCTGCAAGGTGGGAAGGCGCGCATTTTCGGCGTCTTGATCGGCGTTCTGATCATGGGCACGGTGGAAAACGTCATGAACTTGCTCGACGTCGACGCTTTTTACCAGTACCTGATGCGCGGGGTGATTCTGCTGGCCGCCGTGTTGCTGGACCAGCTCAAAACCCGGGGTGAGCGCCGATGATTTGACCCGGCATGCATGGCGCCTTTATCATGGATGACCAACTTTCGATAGAAGCGCATGTCTGATCCCCGTTCCGACCGATTTGTCCGTTCCCACCTCAAGACCCGCCACCTGGTGCTCTTGGTTGAATTGGGACGCCATGGATCGATCATGCATGCGGCCGAAGCGGCCAATCTGACCCAGCCGGCAGCCTCCAAGCTGCTGGGCGAACTGGAACATGCGCTTGGCGTGCTCCTGTTCGACCGCCTGCCGCGCGGCGTGGCGCCCACCTGGTACGGCCAGATCATGATACGGCGCGCCGGCGCCGCACTGGCCGAGATGGACGCGGCCCACCAGGAAGTGATGGAGCTGCTCTCGGGCCTGCGCGGCCGCGTGGACGTGGGCTCGGTCCTGACGCCATCGGCCAGCCTGGTACCCGAAGCGGTAAATCTGCTCAAGGCGCGCCAGCCGCGCGTCCTGGTCTCCATCACCGTGGAGACGAGCAAAATCCTGGTGCAGCGCCTGCGTGCCGGAGAACTGGACGTGGTCGTGGGCCGCATCCTCGACACCGAAGCAGCTGCGGAACTGAGCTTCGAACCGATCACCGACGAACCCCATTCCATTGTCGTTCGCGCCGGCCATCCGCTGGTCGGGCGACCCGATCTCGGTCTCGATGAACTGGTCAAGCAGGGCTGGATTTTGCCGCCCACCGGCAGCATCCTGCGCGACCGCCTGACCGCCATGTTCCTCTCGCAAGGGCTGGAGCCACCGGCCGAGACGGTGGAGACCTTGGCCTTGCCGGTCATTGCCAACCTGCTGGTCGGCAGCGACATGGTGGTGGCGCTGCCCCAGGAGCTGGTGCAACCCTATCTGCAAACCGGCCTGTTGACGCTACTGCCTTTCGATCTGGGCTTGCGCATGGACCTGTACGGCATCATCACGCGCCGCCAGCATCAGCTATCGCCCGGTGCTGAAGCCATGCTGGCCACGCTGCGCGAAGTGGCTGCAGCGCGCTACCCAGCCCCACGCTGATCTATACGATTTCTGCATACCAATTGCGAAATAAGCAATTGGAATGATATTGCTGTTTTCCGTAGGATTCATCCTGTTCCGCATCTTTTGCGGTAGCGCCACTAAAAAAAAGACAACAGGAGACTTTGATGAAACAGAAAAAACTTAGCTGGATGATTGCCGGCCTTTTCACCCTCCCAGCCGTCAGCGTCGATGCGTTTGCCCAGCAGACGACCCCGGTCCAGTCCGACGAGGTGGCCACGGTTACCGTGTCCGGCATTCGGGCCTCGGTGCGCAATGCGCTGGCTGCCAAGGAAGCATCGAACAGCATGGTGGAAGTGATCGCCATGGAAGACATCGGCAAACTGCCCGATACCACCATCGCAGAATCGCTGTCGCGCCTGCCAGGCATGGCCTCGGGCATGGATCGCGGCAACGCCAGTCAGGTGGTCGCGCGCGGCATGGGACCACGCTTCATCGGCGCCACGCTCAATGGTCGTGAACTGGCCTCGTCCGAGCCGGCACGGGCAGTGCGCTTCGAGCAGTTTCCGTCGGAGTCGCTGAGCGGCGCGACCATCTACAAGACGCAATCGGCCGAACTGGTGGAAGGCGGCATCGCCACCACCATCGACTTGCAGACCGTACAACCGCTCAAATACAACGGCCGCCAGGCATCGATCAAGGCCGATGCTTTGGTCTACGAGCTGGCGCGCGACATACCTGGCGCATCGAAAACTGCGCCGCGCGTGGGCGGCATTTATATCGATCAATTTGCCAGCAAGACGCTTGGCGTAGCACTGGCCTTTAGCTACCAGGACCAGCCCTCGATCCAGAAAAACACCAAGCACTACGGTTTCAACGAAGACCATTCGGTGGACATCAATGGCGACGGCAAGGTCGACAAGACACCCTGGGGCTTCCAGGATGGCGTCAAGCGCGGCAAGGACAAACGCACCAGCGTGCTGGGCAAGGTGGAATGGAAGGCGGGCGATGGCGCGCTCATCACTGGCGACGTCTATTACGCCCAGGCGAAGATACGCGAGCCTGGCCTGGAGCACTGGAGTGGCGATGTGGGCAACTGGGACGGCTGGCAAAGCGCCGTCTACAGCAACCTGGACATTCGCAACGGCTACGTCGCTGGCGCCACCGTGCAGAACGTGGGCCTGACCACCAATGACTACCTGTGGACCCAGGACATGAGCACGCTTGCTGGCGGCGTCAACGGCAAGTTCAATGTGGGCGACTGGAAGGTCGAAGCCGACCTGTCCAGCTCTAAGAGCGACCGCGACAGTCTGTGGCGCGACCTGCGCCAGTTCAGCCGCAATGGCGCCACGGTGACCTATCTGTTCACCGGCAACGAAAGCCCCAGTTACTCCTTCGGCCAGGACACCGGCAATCCAGCCAATTTCTGGCCGGCGACTATGTACATGGACACGGACGGCCATCTGAAAGATCAGCTGAGCGCCTTGCACCTGAACGGCTCGCGCGCGCTCGACTTCGGCCCCGTGAATCGCATCAAGTTTGGTCTGCGTGCCACCGACCGCGAAAAGAGCTATCACCAAACCACCTGG
>JBJMVX010000002.1:0-14175 GCA_045810445.1 Massilia sp. | reverse complement strand
CAAGGTCGAGAACCGCGATCCGGTCAAGCAGTACAACAAGGTGCCTCTGGCCAAGCTGGGTGAACTGACCCCGGGTTACGACTGGAAGGCAGCCGCCGCTGCGGCTGGCGTGGCCAACAAGGTCGACTATGTGATCGTCAACCAGCCAAGCTACCTGACCGGTTTTAACACGGTGCTGGAAAAGACCGACCTGGCTACCTGGAAGTCGTATTTCGAATGGCACCTGATCCATACTTACGCCAACTACCTGTCCAAGCCTTTCGTTGACACCACCTTCGCTTTCTACGGCACGGCCCTGACGGGCGTGACGGAAAACCGTCCGGTGTGGAAACGCGCGGTGAGCACGGTGGAAGGCGCCATGGGCGAGGCAGTGGGCAAGCAGTATGTCCAGCGCCATTTCCCGGCCGAGCGCAAGGCGCGCATGGAAGTGCTGGTCAAGAACTTGCTGGAAGCCTTCCGCCAGAGCATCGATACCCTGGACTGGATGAGCCCGGCAACCAAGAAGGAAGCCCAGGCCAAGCTGGCCAAGTTCATGCCAAAGATCGGTTATCCGAACAAATGGCTGGACTACTCGCCGCTGACGGTCAGCCGCGATGATTTGGTTGGCAACATCATGCGTTCGAACACCTTCGACTACAACCGCGAGCTGAACAAGCTGGGCAAGCCGATCGACCGTGAAGAATGGGGCATGACGCCACAGACGGTGAACGCTTACTACAACCCGTCGATGAACGAAATCGTGTTCCCGGCGTCGATCCTGCAGCCGCCGTTCTTCGACATGCGTGCTGACGATGCGGTCAACTACGGCGCCATCGGTGCTGTCATTGGCCACGAAGTGAGCCATGGTTTCGACGACCAGGGTAGCCAGTCCGATGGCGACGGCAATCTGCGCGACTGGTGGACCGCAGAAGACCGCGCCGCCTTCAAGGCCAAGACGGCCATGCTGGTCAAGCAATACAGCAGCTACTCGCCACTGCCTGGCTACAACGTCAACGGTGAGTTGACCCTGGGCGAGAACATTGGCGACAACTCCGGTATCGCGATTGCCTACAAGGCCTACAAGCTGTCGCTGGGCGGCAAGCCAGCACCGGTGATCGACGGCTTGACCGGCGACCAGCGCTTCTTCATGGGCTTTGGCCAGGTGTGGCGCATGAAAATGCGTGAGCAGCAGCAACTGGTACAGGTCAAGACTGACCCGCACTCGCCAGGCCAGTTCCGCGCCAACGGCACCATGATGAACCAGCAGGGCTTCTATGACGCGTTTGGCGTGAAAGAAGGCGACAAGATGTATTTGGCACCGAAAGACCGTGTGACCATCTGGTAATCCAGACGCTCTCATGAAAGCCGCCCGCCTTGCCGGGCGGCTTTTTTTTGTCCCAAACAATCCGCCCGACAAACGCGCTTTGTCTGAAAAAATCTCCCTACAAACGCGCTTTGCCCGAGAAAATCTCAGTACAACCGCACTTTGCCCGAGAAAATCTCCCTATAACCGCACTGTCCTTGCGAAAGCGAGGACCCCTACTCTGCTAGCTCAGCATCGGTCCTCGCTTTCGCAAGGACAGTAAGTGCCGGCTGTGTCGCCCTTTTTTCTACCTGCACGGCCAGAGACTAGGGTAAAAAGTGGTCACTTTTACATGTCGCCACGTCATGTTTTCAGGGCGACTCGCGTACAATGTGCCCAATTGCAGGCCAAAGGAAAAATCAATGGAATCGTTATTGTGGGCGCTGGACCTGATCGCCGTGGTCTACCTGTGCGTGTGGGCCTTGCGCCGGGATACCGCCGAGTCGGAACAAGAGAAAAAGGCGAAATAACCCATGCGTGACATGTTTTTTCTGGCGATCTTGCCATTGATGCTGTTTCTGATGGCCAAGCGGCCCTTCATCGCCGTGGGGATGTGGATCTGGACTGCCATGTTTTTCCCGAATGCCTGGATGTACGGCATCGCTTCGGGCATACGCTACAACCTCATCTTTACCGCCATCGCCTTCCTCGGCTACCTGGTGTACAAGAACAAGCCCAAGGTGCATTTCGGCACATTGGGCGCGCTGATCCTGCTGTTCTTCCTGTGGACCACCTTGTCGACCGCCATGACCGAGGGCGTGCCCGAAGTGGCCTGGGACATCTGGCAGCGCTTCTTCAAAGTCATCTTGCTGTTCCTGATCGTGGTGCTGGTGATCGACAAGAAGCTGCACATAGATTTCTTCCTCGGCTGCGTGGTGCTGTCGATCGGGTTTTTTGCCAGTGTCGAGGGGCTCAAGTACATCGCCTCCGCCGGCGGCCACAAGATCGAGGGCTTCTACGGCCACGTGCTGGGCGACCGCAACGAGCTGGCGCTGGCCTTCGTGATTACCTTGCCCATCTGCTCCTACCTGCTGGCCGAATACGGGAAGCAATACAAATGGATACGGCTTGGCCTGCTAGGTGTGATGGCCTTGCTGGTGACCGCCATCGTGGGCACCAATTCGCGCGGCGGTTTTGTAGCCCTGCTGGGCCTCGCCGGCTATTTCTTCATGAAAAGTGATCGCAAGATTTTACTGTCGGTGCTGGCGCTGATCCTCGTTGCCGTGCTGTCCCAGTTCGTGTCGGCCGAATGGAGTTCGCGCATGAACACGATTAACGACGCCAGCGGCGACGCCTCCTTCATGGGCCGGGTGGTGGCATGGAAACTGAGCTTCATCCAGGCCACCCGCCACCCCTTCTTTGGTGGCGGGTTCAAGACGCTGGAATACTTCCCCATGTGGCGCTCGCTGTCGTCGGATTTCTTTTCCTTCCCCTTCTTTTACACGGGGGACGTGCTGCCCGACGAGACCCACGGCCACGCGGCGCACAGTGTGTATTTCCAGGTGCTGGGCGAACACGGCTTTGCCGGCCTGGCCATCTACCTGGCCATGCTGGTGCGCGCGTTTACCAGCGCGCGCAAGGTCGGTCGCATTGCCAAGCAGCACGTGGAAACCCAGTGGGTGGCTGCCGTGGCGCTGATGCTGCAGTTGTGTATCTTCGCCTTCTGCCTGGGTGGCGCCGCGCTCAGCTTTGCCTACTTCGAGCTGATGTTTGCCATGTACGGCATGGTGGTGGTGCTCGAGACGCGCATCCTGCCGCGACTGCTGCAAAAGATCGCGGCCAAGGGCGCCGCAAATGACAAGGGGAGCGCGCTGCCGCAGCAGGACGCTCCCCTTCGGGCTGCTCGTCCGGCTTAGCGCGGGACGATGGCGAACTGCGGGCCCAGGCCGTAGTTCGGCTTGACGCTGCGGTTCATGAACACATTCCAGGCGGTGCTGCCGCTGGCGCCGCCCACATCGGCCGCATAGGCCAGCGCAGGTTGCATGTTCGACGGATAGCCCGTTTCCGAGGTCGAGTAACCAGTCATCTCACCGACGCGCAGCCCCAGGTTGGTCGCCATGGCCGAGCTGGCGCAAGGCAGTGCCGCAAAGGTCGTGGTGCTGCTGGCCTGCCATGCCTGACCGATGCTGGTGTACAGAGGCGACGTTGCGCTGTCGCGTACTTTCATCGAATACATGGCGCCAGTGATCCAGCAGGCGTTCGGTGCCACCATGCGGCCAATCGGATACTGCGCTTTCCAGACCAGCAATGGCTTGGCCTTGACGAAACCCATGTCCGACAGGTGGCCGATGGCCGAGGTGAAGAAGTCGTCCATCCATGGCGCCATGCCGGTGCCGTTGTCGTACACGATCGAGTAGCCATTGATCACGATACCGAGCTTGTTGGCGCTGCTGCTATCGGTGTAGTTGGCGTTGAACCAGTCCAGGTTGTTGTTGACGAAGCCCTGGAACTGGGCCTTGAGCGGGTCGGCATCGGGCGTGATGTAGGCGGCTTCGCCCAGGGTGCGCATGCTCCATGCCTGGCCACGGACCTGGTCCGACTTGATCAGCGCCTTGTTGAAATCGCGGTAGTAAGGGTTGCTCTCGAAGGTGTCGAACATGGCCCAGAACTGCAGCTCTTCCAGGTAGTAGTAGTCGCCCGTCACCAGGTAAGGCAGGTAGGCCAGGGCTGGCTGGTGCGAGGTGTCGTGCAGATTGGGCGTATCGCAGCCGGTGGTCGTGGCGCACAGGGGGAAGGCTTCCTGCTTGTTGGTGGCCGGGTTGACCGTGTCAGTGCGGTTGCCGTAAATCGTCATGTACGGATAGTCGAGAACACTTACCGGACGGTCGGTATTGCGATCGCGGTAGTGCGACGACCAGCTGCCCGACAGATCGGCCGTGCCCATGGTGACATCCTTGGCGCGCTTGTCCATGCTCAGCAGGTAAGTCGCGGACCAGGCTGGCAACAGGCCGATGTCGTCACGCCCGCCGGTGGTGGGCATGGCAGGAACGGCCTGGCCCACGCCCATGAGGTCGGTCTTGACGCCGGTATAGCCGGTTTTCCAGGATTCCAGTTGGGCTTCGGTGAAGCTCACGCTGCGGTCATAGTTGGGCAGGGCGCGGCTGGCCAGCAGATACGGCACATTGTGGCGCACATGCACGGCTGGCTCGCCGCCCCACCAGAACACCTTGCGCCAGCGAGCATGGTGGAAGTGGGTCAGGGCGGACTTGCTGAAAACGGTCTGGCCGCCGACGCTCACCTGGGTGTCATAGGTAAAGTTTTGCGGACCCGGCTCAAAGGCCCAGTCGTTTTCCACCGTGACATCGACGCGGGCGCGGTTGGTGCCGGGGATGGCACGCACGGCGAAACGGGCCGACAAATGCGGGTGCACACTGCCCTGGGCGCTGGTCAGCGGCATGGACATCAGGTATTCATTCGCTTGCGTGCCCGACAACCAGGTCGTGTATTTACCATTGCGCAGCAAAGTGTCGGCCGAGGCCGTGTAGCGGGTGCCACCGATGTCGACGTTCACGGCAGCCGTAAAGCCGGCCGCCAGGAGGGCGCTTGGCGTGGTGGCCGCTGGGGCAGCGGTGGCGGGCACGGTGGTCAGTGCCAGTTGCAGCAGCGCTTGATTGGCAGCGAGTTTTGGCAACTTGGCGGAAATGATGGCGTGACGCACAGAACCGTCGGCATGGCGGGCCTTGACATCGACCTGCAGGGGCACGGTGCTGCCGTCAGCCAGGCGACCGGTCAAGGTCTGGCTAGCGGTGACGTTGCCAACTGCGAAGACCTGGCCAAAGGTGACAGGCACGTTCAGCTGTTCGCTTGCCGACAAGCTTTGGAAGCGGATATCGGTGACCACATTGGCACCCGGGATGACAAGGGTGTCGGTCGGTGGCGGCGTTGGGGGTACATAGGCCGGCGGCGCTGGCGTTGGGGTCGGTGTGGGCGTTGGCGTCGGGGTCGGCGTTGGGACTGGTGTAATCGGCGTCGGTGCTGCCCCGCTGCCGCCTGCGCCGCCGCTGCCGTCGAGAGGCGGAGCCGGGGTCGGCGTTGGGGTTGGCGTCGGTGTCGGGGTAGGCGCGCCGCCGTTGCCGGTATTGATGGTGCCCGCTGCCTGTGGAGGGGTCGTGGTCGACGCGCCGCCGCCACCGCCGCCGCATGCGGAAAGGATAGCGCTGCTCAGCAGTAAGGCGATCAAGCGAGATTGTTTGGTGTTCAAGTTGCGCATGGGGAGGTCCGGATAACGAGGTGATTCGGCGAAATAAATAATGCAGTACGTCAAGATTACCCGCATAAATTAAATGCTGTGAGGAAATTCCACAAGTGCGCGGGTTTTCCCCAGGAAATACAACACTAAATTAGCGCCTATGCACCTCAATTAACGATTAATCCACCCCAATTCCGGCCAATTTCAAGCGTTCTTGGCAGAGCTGCCACACCTGTTAGTGCGGAAATAACTTTACCAAAGGCAAGTCGGAACCGACGATTATAGTGCTAAAAATAAAATAAAAATAGCAAATAAAAATTGACGGTCGGTCAAGGTGGACAGCGAGGAAAGCCGTGGGGGCTCAGGGGCGGGGAACGATGGCAAACTGCGGGCCCAGACCGTAGTCGGGCTTGATACTGCGCTGGGCGAACAGGGCCCAGGCTTTGGCGCCAGCCGCGCCGCCAGCGTCGGCCGCGTAGGCGAGCGCAGGTTGCATATTGGCGGGGAAGCCGGTTTCTGAATGGGCATAGCCCGTCATCTCGCTGGCGTGCAAGCCGAGCGCGTGCGCCATGTCGGGCCCGTCGCAGGCCAGTGCTGCGATGGCGGGTGTCTGGCTGGCGTGCCAGGCCTGACCCATGGTGGTATACAAGGGGGCAGTGGCGCTGTCCCTGACCTTCAAAGCATAAATGGCTGCCTGGATCCAGCAGGTGCCGGGGGCGCTCATGCGGGCAATGGGAAACTTGACCTTCCAGGCCAGCAGCGGCTTGGCCTTGGCAAAGCCCAGTTCATTGAGGTGACCAATGGCAGAGGTGAAGAAATCGTCCATCCATGGCGCCAGGCCGGTGCCATTTTGATAGGCGATGGCATAGCCGTGCGTCAGGGCGCCCAGGGGCGTCGCCTCGGGATTGTGGGTGTAGTTGGTGTTGTACCAATCCAGATTGGCATTGAGCAGCGTCGCGAACTGCTGTTTGAGCGGATCGGCGTCCGGCGTGATGTAGGCCGCTTCGCCCAAGGTGCGCAAGCTCCAGGCCTGGCCGCGCACCTGGTCGGATTTGAACAAGCCCTTGGCATGCTCGCGGTAGGCGGGATTGCTGCTAAAGGCATTCCACATGGCCCAGAATTGCAGCTCTTCCAAGTAATAATAGTCGCCGGTGACCAGGTAGGGCAGGTAGGCGAAACCGGGTTGGTGGGCTGCATCCTCGTGGTAGGGCGTGGCGCAGGCTTCACTGGTGGCGCAGGCCGGAAAGGCCTCCAGCTTGCCGGTGGCCGGATTGAGGGTATCGGGGCGGTGCGCCAGCACCGTCATATAAGGATAGTCCAGCACGCTGACGGGGCGACCCGTGTGCCGGTCGCGGAAATGGGCCGACCAGCTGCCGGCCTGGTCAGCGCTGCCCAGCGTCACTTCCTTGGCGCGTGCATCCATCGACAGCAGATAGCTTGCTGCCCAGCCTGGCAACAAACCGATCTCGGCGCGCCCTCCCGTGGTCGGCATGTACGGCGCGGCCAGGCCAGCGCCCATCGGCTCGGTGCGCGCGCCTGTCCACTGGGCCTTGAGCGCGGCCAGGGCGGCTGCGCTGACGTGCACGGTCTGGTCATAATTGGGCAGGGCGCGCGAGGCGATCAGGTAGGCCGTGTTGTGTCGCACCTGTAACTGCGGCTGGGCGCCCCACCAGAACACCTTGCGCCAGCGCGCATGGTGAAAGTGGGTCAGCCCCGACTTGCTGTATACCTTGTTGTGCCCGATCGTGATCTCGCTGTCATAGGTGAAATTCTGGGGCTCGGGCTCGAAGGCCCAGGTGTTTTCCAGCGTCACATCCACGCGCGCCTGGGTGCTGCCCAGGGCGCGCACGGCAAAGCGCGCGGCAAGGTGTGGATGGACCTGGCCCTTGGGATCGACCAGCGGTACGCTCAGCAGCCATTCATTGGCCAGCGGACCGGCCAGCCAGCTGGTGTGCTGACCGCTGCGCAGCGCGCTGGCCAGGGAGGCCGTGTAGACATGCTGGCCCAGCGTCAGTTGTACATCGGCGCTAAAACCATGCTCGAGCAATTGCAGGGGCGTCACCGGCGCGCCACTGTGGGGGGCGGACCCGGCGCCCTTGACCAGGGCAATGCTGCGCGCCTGCCCAGCTGCCATTGGCGGCGCCAGCACGGTCAGCACGGCATGGCGCACCGAGCCGTCCGGATGCAGGGCCTTGATATCGGCCTGCAGCGGCAGGCGGGTGCCATCGCTCAGACGCGCGCTCAAGGCCTCGCCAGGCTGCCAGTGGCCTTCGGCAAAAATCTGGCCAAAACTGATGGGGCTGCTGGCAGACAGCAGCGGGCCGGGATTGTCGAGCACGATGCTGGTGATGGCGCCAGGCGCCACGGGATCGGCATTGCCCACCGCCGCCGGCTGCGTGCCGGACATGGCTGCCAGCGGCATCACCACCGGGTGGGCGACAGGCAGGGAGACGGCCGCCATGCTCGCGCCACCGCCGTCGAGATCGGCAGCCGACGCGCTCAGGAAAGCAAGTCCAATCAGCAGAGGCAGCATACGAGGCACCACAATAAAGAAGGGTGCATGATAGCCCCATCAGGGCTGCCAAGGCGATTTCGTCCGAGGAAAGGGGCGAAAAATCTCGCAGCTTTGCAATTTATTCTATGTGGAAAGATATGGGACAGGGGCGTGGCGCAAGTGCTGGCGTAGGGACGAAAAAAAGCCGCCCCACGGGGCGGCCTTTGCCATTGCGCGAAGCGCGGCTTACTTGGCTTCTTTGGCAGGCTCTGCCGAGGCTGCGGCCGATGCGGACGCTGCTGCTGCAGGAGGGGCTGGCGCTGGCACTGCTGGTTCCTTGAACTTGGCACCGCCCTGGTTGGCCATGTAGACCACAGCGCGGGCGACTTCCACGTCGTCCAGATCGGCATTGCCGCCACGTGCAGGCATGCCGCGGATACCTTCGGTTGCGTGCTTGACCAGGGTGTCATAGCCTTGCGCAATGCGCGGGCCCCAGGCGCTGGCGTCGCCGAATTTTGGCGAACCGGCGGCGCCGGTGGCGTGGCAGGCGGCGCAGTTGGCGGTGTAGACAGCGTTACCGGCGAGCAGTACTTTCGGTGCGTTGGCGTCTTTCAGCACAAAGCCTTCGGCAGCGACTGGGCGCAGACGCGCGGCGATCGCTTCTGCGGACTGGCTTTCGGTGCCAGCGCCGGTCAGCTTGGTCGTGGTCACGAACTGAACCAGCAAGATGATACCCAAGACGGTAACCAGGAAAAAGCCGGCCACGGCAGCGACGAGCTGCTTGGGGGTCCGGATTGCGGATTCGTGTTCGTTGTGTGCGTCGCTCATGATGTCCTTAGTACTATTTTCAAAAAGCTGCTGGCAGACCGGTGTGCGTGCCGAAACGGCAAATACCCGCCAAACCCGCGATTATAGACCCAAAGCACCTGTTTTGGAACGCAAATCCGCCGTCGCACGACACTTTCCATGGACGCGAGGGTGGAAAAACTGTATCCTTCGCCTCACTTCAAGCATTCCCCCTACGCGGCTGTAGCTCAGTGGATAGAGTATTGGCCTCCGAAGCCAAGGGTCGTGGGTTCGATCCCCGCCAGCCGCACCAGTTTTTCTCAGCTCCGACCTTTCCTGATGCCTTGCGATTGTGCCGCGCCACGCTCGTGCGCGAAGGTCACTGTCCCGCGTACAATTGTGCAAATAGCAAAGGACTGCGCCATGAACATTCACAGCACCACTCCCATCCTGCGTATCTTCGACGAAGCAAAAGCCAAGGAATTCTACGTGGACTTCCTCGGCTTCAAGGTCGACTGGGAGCACCGCTTCGAGCCCGGCATGCCGCTTTACCTGCAAGTGTCGCGCGACGATTGTGTCCTGCACCTGTCGGAACATTTCGGCGATTGCTGCCCCGGCGCCGGGATGCGCATTGCCGTGGACGACATCGCCGCCTTCCACGCCGAACTGAGCGCCAAGCATTACAAGCACGCACGTCCGGGTTTGCACGATACCCCGTGGGGGACCAAGGACATGTCCGTGAGCGACCCCTTCGGCAATCGGCTGACCTTTACCAGCGCCATCAGCACCTGAATATGGCGGGTGCCGTGCATGGATGGCGCCGGTCGCGTTTTCGCACTACACTGGGCGATATGAAATTCATCTGGACACTGTTCTTGTCGCTTGCCCTCCTGGTCGCGGCCCATGCATCGGCCACGCAGGTGCGCTCGTGTTGCCCAGACGAAGATTGCGGCGTCATCCAATGCATCCATCTCGGCTGTATGAGCGCTGCGATGCCCGCCATCCCCCAGGTGCCGGCGCTCCCGACCAGTTGGAAGCCGGTGCGCGATATGCCCGAGTTCGCCCAAGCCCCCTTGCCTGAGCGCGCCATCAGCATATGGACTCCGCCAGATTGAGCAGCAGGAAAACTTTTAATTTTTCCTACTGACACTGATATGGAGTTTGCCATGAAATCAACAAGCATCAAGATCGCTGCCGCTCTGGCCCTATTGACCACCTCGGCAGTCGCCTTCGCGGCCAGCAATGGCTGCTGCGGGAGCCTGGAATGCTGTCTGAATATGCTTTCCTGCTGCTTCTAAGCGCAGATTGACAAAAAGGGGTGGCCACCGCCGCCTCTTTTTCTGCCGCTATCGATGAGCACCGGATCGTCGTCCTTGTATGCCAGGCGGGTAGACACAATGCCACACCGTTGGCAATGAGATACGACAAACCCTTGCGGAAAATGATAAAATGACACTCCGCCCATGGCTTCCATGGCGCGATCCCTCTCCGGCATCGACCTGGGGAATTGTTACAAAATGCGCTTTTTGGGCCGCCCAAATTGCGTATAGTGACCCGTCTTGTGACTCAGGCCGGGATGATGTGGGCGCGCCAGATACCGTCGCCGCAGCAGACGCTAGTCGATTCAAACGCAGTGCAGGAAAGAAATAGTTCCCTGAACACGGCAGCAATGATGACGTTTTAATAATGTTTCATTACTTTCGGTGTTGCATATTGGGAAAAACGCTTGCTGCTAATTGAGGCAGCAAACGTGCTGTGGTATCATAGTTAGTATAATTGCAAAAAATAATTCTTAAACGGAACTTAATAATGAACGCTCATGATGTCGTCGCGGTAGTTGGTCTGGGTTATGTGGGCCTGCCCCTGGCAGTCGAATTCGGGAAAAAGCGCACCACGATCGGCTTTGATCTGTCGGCCAGCAAAATTGCCAGTTACCGTGAACACATCGATCCAACGGGCGAACTTTCCAGCGATGATCTGCGTGCGGCCAAGCACCTGACCGTCAGCACCGATCCTGCCGTCCTCGCCAGCGCCGACTACATCGTGGTGGCTGTGCCAACCCCGGTCGACATCGCGCACAATCCCGATTTCACGCCCCTCGCTGGCGCCAGCAAAACGGTCGGCCTGCACATGAAGAAGGGCGCCATCGTCATTTTCGAGTCCACCGTGTATCCGGGCGCGACCGAAGAAGTCTGCATTCCCATCCTCGAGCAGCACTCGGGCCTGAAATGGCAGCAGGATTTCCACGTGGGCTTCTCGCCTGAGCGTATCAATCCGGGCGACAAGGAACACACACTGACCACCATCCTTAAAGTGGTGTCGGGCGACGATGCAGCCACCCTGGAAAGCGTGGCCCAGCTGTATGAGTCCGTCATCACCGCCGGCGTGCACCGCGCCTCGAGCATCAAGGTGGCCGAGGCCGCCAAGGTCATCGAAAACACCCAGCGCGACTTGAACATTGCGCTCATGAACGAGCTGGCCATCATCTTCGACAAGATCGGCATCGATACCCTGGAAGTGTTGAAGGCCGCTGGCACCAAGTGGAACTTCCTGCCGTTCCGCCCGGGTCTGGTCGGTGGCCACTGCATTGGCGTTGACCCTTACTACCTGACGCACAAGGCCGAGATGGTCGGCTACCACCCGCAAGTGATTTTGGCCGGTCGCCGCATCAATGACGGCATGGCCAAGTTTGTTGCCGAAAAAACCGTCAAGTCCATCATCGCTGCCGGTTTCCACGTCAAGGGTGCCAAGGTCAATGTCATTGGCCTGACCTTCAAGGAAAACTGCCCCGACCTGCGCAATTCCAAGGTGGCCGACATCGTCTACGAACTGCAAGCCTACGGCGTGGACGTGCGCGTGTTTGATCCGGTTGCCTCCGCCGACGAAGCCCAGCACGAATATGGCATCAAGCTCGACACCTGGGAAAACCTGCCGCAGGCTGATGCCATTGTCGCTGCCGTGCCGCACAAGGAAATCCTGGCCCGTCCGCTGACCGATTTGCAGAACAAGCTCAATCCGAATGGCTGCTTCATCGATGTCAAGTCGCAGTTCGATCAGCACGCCTTGACGGCTGCCGGTTTCAGCGTCTGGCGTCTGTAAGTGGCAGCGTGCAGGCACCCGTTGGCCTACCAGGGAAGAACTGAATAGTGAACAAGTTTACCGACGTGCAAGCGCACTTGCGCGAGAACTCTTACCATTGGCTGATCACGGGTGTGGCCGGCTTTATCGGTTCGAACCTGCTGGAAGCCTTGCTGAACCTGAACCAGCGCGTCACTGGCCTGGACAATTTCGCCACCGGCCACCAGCACAATCTGGCCGAGGTGCGCGAGCTGGTCGGTGCTGAAGCCTGGAGCCGCTTCAATTTTATCAACGGTGACATCCGTCAGCTTGCCGATTGTAATGCAGCGTGCATGAATGTGGACTTCGTCCTGCACCAGGCAGCCCTGGGTTCGGTGTCGCGCTCGATCGCCGATCCCATCGCCACCAATGACACCAACGTCACCGGCTTTCTGAACATGCTCACGGCCGCGCGCGACGCCAAGGCGCGCCGCTTCGTCTACGCCGCTTCCAGCTCCACCTATGGCGACCATCCTGCCTTGCCCAAGGTTGAGTCGCAGATCGGCAATCCGCTCTCGCCTTACGCGGTCACCAAATACGTCAATGAACTGTTTGCCGAAGTCTTCGCGCGCTGCTATGGCACCGAGGCTATTGGCCTGCGTTACTTCAATGTGTTTGGCCCGCGCCAGGATCCGCACGGCGCTTACGCTGCCGTGATTCCCCAGTGGATTGCCGCGCTGATTGAAAACCGCGACCTGTTCATCAATGGCGATGGCGAAACCAGCCGTGATTTCTGCTTTGTTGACAATGTCGTGCAGGCCAATTTGCTCGCGGCCCTGGCCCCGGCCACGTCCGCCAATGAAGTCTACAACGTGGCCTTGAACGAGCGCACCAGCCTCAATGCCCTGCACGCGATGATGCGCGACCTGCTGCGTGAGCGTTTCCCGCATGTGGCCCAGCACCAGCCCAAGTTCAAGGATTTCCGGGCCGGCGACGTGCGCCATTCGCAAGCCGATATTTCAAAAGCGGAAACGCTGTTGGGGTTTGCACCGACCCACCGCATCGGCCAGGGCCTGGAGCAGGCAATGGCCTGGTACATCGCGCATTTGGACCGCTCACGCTAGACCGGCGCCAGGCGGCCAGCGTGCCGACGAGCGACAAGCAAGCAAGAAAAATCCGGAGGATACAGTGTTAAAGATTTCTAACCACTACGTCTCGAAAATAGTGTTCTTCCTATTGTTCGTGGAAATGCTGGTGCTGATTGGCTCGGCCTATGCAGGCGCGGCTGTACGTTTCATGGACCTGGGCGAGGCGACCAATAGCCCCCATCTGGAACATTTTTTCCTCTCGGCCATGGCGTTTGCCTTTGCCATCGTGTTCTCCATGAGTGCCATGGGCATGTACCAGCTCAATTTCAATGAAGGCTTGCGCAATCCCTTCTTCTTGAAGCTCATGCCCTCGTTTGCCATGGGTTTCGTGCTGTTGACCCTGATTTTCTACATCGCCCCCGATCTGCAAATCGGACGTGGCGTGCTGGTGGCGGTGTTCATCATCGCGCTCGCTGGCATCTTTTTGGCCCGCATCGTGTTTTTCAAAACCTCGGAACTGCGCTTTTTGGAGTCACGCATCATTTTCCTTGGCGGCGGTCCGCTGGCCAAGGAGTGTTCCGAGTTGGCGGAACAAAACACCAGTTATCACAAGTACGATATTGCCGGCTTCATTGCCATTCCGGCGGAAGAGTGCGTGGTGCCCGCGTCGCAGATCCTCAAGATGCGTGAAGGCGAGTCCCTCGTTGCCCTGGCTGCCGCCCACAATGTGGAAGAGATTGTGGTGTCAGTGCAAAACCGGCGCGGCGGCTTTCCCATCAAGGAACTGCTCGCTTGCAAGCTGCAAGGCATCAAGGTGACCGATGCGGCCAATTTCTTCGAGCGCGAAAGCTGCCAGATCCGCGTCGATTCCCTGCAGCCAAGCTGGCTGGTGTTTGGCGGCGGCTTTGACCAAAGCTTCATCCGTACCTTCATGAAGCGGGGCTTCGACCTTTTGTGCAGCGCCACCATCTTGCTCGTGTCCTTCCCGGTCATGGTGCTCACTGCCCTGCTCATTTACCTGGAAGACCGCTCGCCGATTTTCTACCAGCAGGAACGGGTGGGCCTGGACGGTGAACCCTTCAATGTGCTCAAGTTCCGCAGCATGCGCAACGATGCGGAAAAAGGCGGCAAGCCACAGTGGGCGGCCCAGAACGATCCGCGCGTGACCACCATTGGCAACTTTATCCGCAAGACCCGCATTGACGAGCTGCCCCAGATT
>JBJMVX010000001.1:0-5406 GCA_045810445.1 Massilia sp. | reverse complement strand
GGCTTGCCTGCTGGAGCCAGCAACACCACGCTGGACCTGCATCTGGCCGCCGCCTTGGTACGTCAGATTAAGCTGCGCAATGTGGCAGCCCTGCTGCGCGGCTCAGATCCTGTCCTGAAAAACACCTATGTCATCTTGAGTGCCCACTACGACCATCTGGGCATGCGCCCGGACATGGCTGGCGACAATATCTACAATGGCGCCAATGACGACGGCAGCGGCACCGTGTCGGTGATTGAAGTGGCCAGCGCCCTGGCCGGCATGAAGGACAGGCCCAAACGCAGCATCCTGTTCCTGAACCTGTTTGGTGAGGAACTGGGCATGCTGGGCTCAGGCTACTATGGCCGCCACCCACTGGTGCCGGTAGCCAGCACCGTCGGCGACTTGAACCTGGAGCAGGTGGGGCGCACTGATGGCAGCACCGGCCCCATGCTGCGCCGGGCTGCGCTGACAGGCTTTGACTTCTCCACGCTGCCCGCCGCCATCGCCAAGGCCGGCAAGTTGACCGGGGTCGATATCTACAAGGATAGCGATGTGGGTGACCAGTATTTCGCGCAAAGCGACAATGTGGCGCTGGCCGCCTTGGGCGTGCCCGCCCACACCTTGAGCGTGCTGTACGAATTCCCCGACTACCACAAGGTGGGCGACCATTGGCAGAAGATCGACTACGCCAACATGGCCGCCGTCACGCGCACGGTGGCACTGGGCCTGCTGATGCTGGCCAATGACACGGCAGTGCCTAGCTGGAGCGCCAGCGAGCCCGGCGCCGCCCCCTATCTGAAGGCGTACCGGGCGCTCGCACCTACGCCCGCGCACAACTAGCGCGCTTCGCTTACGGCGCCGGTGGCGTCGTCTCGTCGCCCGCCGGGCAGCAGCGGTATTCCTGCGACTGCTCGAGCAGGTCGATCTGCTTTTTGAGTAACTGGTTTTCCAGGTCCATGCGCACCAGGTCCAGCGCCATCTGCTGCTTCAGTTCAGGCTCGCAGATGTCGCACTCATCAAGACAACCCTTGACCAGGATGCCGGGCGTGGGCATGGCCATCTCATGCGACCAGCCCAGCGCTTCCTGCGCCCTGGGCGAGACACCGCCGCCGACCTGGTCGAGCAAGCCTGCCTTGACCAGTTCCTCGTCCACCTGCTGCAAGGCCGCGGCCCGGGTAGCGGCCGGCAGGGGGGCGGCTGCTGCGAAGACGCTCAGGTTGCGGTTGGCCGCATCCAGCCTGGCGGTGTTGGCCACATCCTGTTCCACCGCCACGCTTTCCTGCGCCCGGCGCGCCACTTCCAGCCTGGCCGTGCTGGTCGCCAGCACGGCAGTTGGCCGCACCGTGACCCCGGTCAGGGGCTTGGGCGGGTTGATGGCGACGGTGGTGGGCGCCTGCTGGTCAATCACACGCCGCTCGATGCTGACCAGCTCAAACGTCACGGTCTGGCATTTATTGATACGGTAAAAATAGAAGCTGAGCGCATGGCAGTGGTTGGGATTGCGGAAGGTGCGCGAGGCCGCTTCGTACTGGTCTTCCGATTCACCCTGCTGGTGGGCGCGTGTGGCCACTTCACCGATCGAGGTGGAGGCCGAGGCACGGGTGGACACTTCCATATGTTGGTGCGAGCTCTCCGCGTGCTGGCTCAGGGCATGGGCCAGTGCGCTGGCAGAACTGGCGTCGTAGGATGAGGCCGCGACCGAGCCGCCGATATTCACAAAGCCCAGGTCAATGCCGGCGCCACCGCCACCGCTGACGGACGAGGAACTGAAGGAGGAACTGGCGTTGGTGGTATCGAGCACATTCAGGTTGCTCATGGCGTGGGCCATGCCGGCCGCGTAATACGATTCTTCGGAGGTGGCTTCGTTGCGGTAGCTCAGTTTGGTTTCGCTATCGAAGGAAAAGCGGCTGTGGCGGTCGCTCGTATTGAGGTGCACCGTTTCGCCCGGCAGCAAGGTCGTGGTGTACATCACGTCGCCCAGCGCCATGGGGCCATTGCAGCGGGTCAGGCGAAAATGCAGCGTCACCTCGACGCCTACCGTGGCGCGCCCACCCGGCGCTTCCACCAGCGGGTGAAACGGCAGGCGGTACGGAAAATTGAGCACATCGCACACGGCGCATTCTTCCAGGGCTGGACAGCAGGGAATGTCGATCTGGTTGACGGGCTCGCCTTCGCGTAGATGGTGGTTCATTGGCATTTCTCCAAGGTGGTGGGATGGGCGCCGGACGGCATGGGCGACTATCGCAGTTCCAGCCAGGCCAGTCTTGCGGCCGCGCATTCCATGAACAAATAGTTGCCCTGTTGCATAATTGCCCACATTCATGGCGGGAATTGACGCCGCCTAGGCTTGGACCGATACTCGCTGCACCTTCTTGTTTGCCCTGCCCGCCATGACCACACCCGTACACGATATCGACTATTTCAGCCTGCCCACCCCAATGCAGGATGCGCTCAAGGGCGCCTTTGCCGTTGGCGGCGGCAGCAGCACCATTGTCTCGGACGCGCCACCGGTGTATCTGCTGCTATTCCCGCGCCTGCTGGTCGGGCTGTTTGTGCTGGCATTTCCGCTGGCCTTGGTGAGCCTCGGCGGGGTAGCGGAGATGGGCGCGATGCGACCATGGCAGACCTTTGAGCTCGCACGCACATTGATCGTCGCGGCGACCTTCGCGCTGCCGCTGTACGGGATTCTGTCGGCCTGGTTCCGGCTACGCATGCACAAGGCACTGCCGTTTCGCCCGGGCCGCTACCTGCTGCCTTTCGCGCTGATCGACGCACGGGAGCCAACGCTGCGCATTTACGATCTGCGCAAGTTGAAGGAAATCAGGCTGATACACAACTCGATCAACTTCATTTATGTTGGCAGCACCTTCATTTTCAGCTTCCATGGCGCGCGCTCCATGCGCTTCAAGATCAGTGGCAAGCGCAAGGCCGAAGATGCGCTCGAGCGCCTGCATGATCTGCAGGAGGAAGGCGCGCGCGCCAGCAGCAGCCAGGACCTGGAAACGCTGCAGTGGATCGATCCCCTGTTTCCGCTGCGGGCACGGGACTGGAAACCTTACCCGCCAGTGAAAGGCCGCACTGCGCCCACGGTCCCGGCACTGCTGAAAAATCGCTTGCCGGCGGCCGTGGGGTTTGGTTTGGTCGCCGCCGCGCTGCTGGCAGGCGCTGGCTGGATCATGGAAGACCGCGCCCAGTATGCGTGGGCCACGCGGACCAATACGGACCTGGGCTACCAGCACTACCTGGAGCACGGCAAGCTGTATCGCTCCGCCGTGAAAGCCATTCATCCGCGCGTGGCCTTTGACGAAGCCTACCGCGCCAAAAACATCGGACGCCTCCAGCGCCTCAATGACCGTTTCCCGACCAGCGGACTGGGACCGGAGATCAAGGCTGCAATTGATCACCTCTCTGCGCCTGCCACAGCTGTGGCGCCGGAGGTCGCGCCCTGATGCAGTCCATGTCCCGCAGCATCCTGATTGTCGAAGACGAACTGGCCATCGCCGACAGCATTGCCTACGCCTTGCGCACCGATGGTTTCACACCCGTGCATGTGGCGCTGGGCCAGCACGCGCTGGACGCCATGCGTACCCCGGAGCCGCCTGCCCTGGTGGTGCTGGACGTGGGTCTGCCGGACATGAATGGCTTTGAAGTGTGCCGCTTGCTGCGCCAGTTCTCCAATGTGCCGGTCATTTTTCTTACTGCACGCAGCGATGAAATTGACCGCATCGTGGGGCTGGAAATCGGCGCCGACGATTATGTGACCAAGCCCTTTTCACCGCGTGAACTGGTGGCCAGGATCCGCGTTGTGCTGCGCCGGCTGGCGCCAGCACCGATTGCGTCGTCCCCGCCGCAACGGTTTGTGCTGCACGAGGCGCAGGCGCGCATCGACTATTGCGGCAAGGCGCTGGAGCTGACACGCTACGAATACCTGCTGCTCAAGACCCTGCTCGAACGCCCCAGCCATGTACTCTCGCGCGCCCAGTTGATGGACCGTGTGTGGACCGATGCGCCAGAGACGCTCGAGCGCACGGTGGACGCCCACGTCAAGTCGCTGCGCGCCAAGCTGCGCCTGGTGGCGCCGGAATCCGATCCCATCCAGACCCACCGTGGCATGGGTTACAGCCTGGCGAACGCATGAAAATCGGCCTGCGCATCCTGCTTGGCTACTTCCTGGTAGTGGGCCTGGCAGCCTGGTTTGTGCTGGGTGTGTTCGTCCAGCAGGTCAAGCCGGGTGTGCGCCTGACCCAGGAAGATGCGCTGGTCGATACTGCCAATCTTCTGGCGGCCATCGTGGCCGATGATGTCAAGGCCGGCACAGTGAAGGACTCGGCCCTCCTTGAGCGCATCGCATCGATCACCCTGCGCACCCTCGATGTCAAAATCGGCGGCTTCGCCAAGCAGGGCATCAGCGATCGTATCTATATCACCGACGACCACGGCATCGTGCTGTTCGATACCAGCGGCGTCGCGGTAGGGCACGATTACTCGCGTTGGAATGACGTGCTGCTCACCTTGAAGGGCAAGTACGGCGCGCGCAGCACCCGCTCCGACGAATACGACGAAGACAGTACGGTCATGCACGTGGCCGCACCCATCCTGGACGGCAAACGCATCATCGGCGTTCTGACGATTGCCAAGCCCAATGTGACGGTACAGCCTTTTGTGGAGCGCAGTCAGAAAATTATCCTGCAGCGCGGCGCCTTGCTGCTGTTTTTGTCGCTGCTGATCGGCGCCATGTTCGCCTGGTGGCTGTCGCACGCGCTGCGCAAGCTGATGGTCTATATCGCTGACGTGGAAGCGGGCCGCAAAGCGACGCTGCCAGCGATGGGCAAGCACGAAATCGGCACCTTGGGCCGCGCCCTGGAAGCGATGCGCGAAAAACTCGAGGGCAAGGAGTATGTCGAGGAGCTGATGCACACCCTGGCGCACGAACTGAAAAGCCCGATTGCGGCCATCCAGGGTTCGGCAGAGCTGATGCAGGAAGACATGGCGCCGGCTGAACGCAAGCACTTCCTTGACAACATCCTGAACCAGAACGCGCGCCAGAAGCAGTTAATCGACAAGCTGCTGGCGCTCATTCGCGTGGAAAAGCAGCAGCACCTGAGCGCCACGTCGCGCATAGCCCTGCGCGAGCTGCTGGCCCAGGTGCACACCGATTGCAGCGCGCGCCTGTCCGCGCATCAGCTGCAGATGGAGATCGAGGTCGACGCGATAGAACTCGATGGCGACTTCCTGCTGCTACGCCAGGCACTGGGGAACCTGGTCGACAACGCCATTGATTTTTCCGCGCCAGGCGGCACGATCCGTGTGCACGCGACGGCGAGCGCTGACCGGGCCATCATCACCATCAGCGACCAGGGCACCGGCATTCCCGAGTATGCGCAGGCGCGCCTGTTTGAACGCTTCTATTCGCTGCCACGCCCT